>JAFZGK010000074.1 GCA_017555445.1 Bacteroidales bacterium | reverse complement strand
CAAAGGTGTCACGCGTAGCTCTCGAGAACGCTGCATCTGTTGCAGGAATGTTCCTCACCACAGAGTGCGCAATCGCTGACATCCCAGAACCGGCTGCTGCTCCTGCAATGCCAGCAGGCGGCATGGGTGGCATGATGTAAACAGGAATTATGTATCTAATCTGCAAACACCTACCTTACTTTTAAGCGACTAGACACAAAAGCACAAAACGGTAGGTGTTTGTTCTTTTGATATTGTTTTCAGTTATTTATCGGACGGAGAATGAAACGGAAGGACATCGGCTCCGGTGTGATGCGGTACTGCTCCATCGGCCATGCACCCCATGAATTGATGCAGCCAAGACCCTGCTGTGCAAGGTCGAAGTTGACCCATGTCCTGCCAAGCGAACGCTCGTTCTCATGAGCAATCTTCTTCAACTCAAGAGAATGAGCCTGATTGTTCTTCTGAGCCCTGACATCGAGTTCCTCTGTACTGAACGGAAGTGCAGAAGCAGAGAACTTCACATCGGAAGTGATCTCGAAGCCGGCTCCATTGTCGTCTGTCACAGTCATCCACTTGATCTGAGTCTTTGTGCCGGACTCCTGCGGACGGGCATAACCATAATGGTACTGATCCTCAACCCTTTGCGAATAATGACCCATAAGTGCTGAGCTGTATCTGTCCTGATAGTTCTCATGAGGTCCGAGACCGAAGAATTCAAGATTAGAGTACTCTCCAGACATCGCTAGCTGCATGCCGAAACGAGGAAGCATGCGTGACTCCGCAAGCTTTCCTGCATCCTCAAGGGACTCGGTCGCAGCAATCGTTCCGTCAGCATATATCTCATAGCAGACCTTTATAACTGCAACATCCTCAACGGACGAAGCACCCTGAGCAGAAACCGTTCTCGTCAGAGGATCATACTCAACATTCACCTTATAGCAATCCTGTGCCTGCTCCACATCAAACGAAGCCACCTTGAACTCAGGGAAGCGCCATACTGCAAGCACCCTGTCCATCCAGGCACCAAGATCGTTTTCAGTTGCCGCCCTGGTGACAGAAGGCATAAGAGGAGACTCAAGAAGTTCCTTCTCTCCCATCATATATGATGTCAACGAACCTGTTTCAGAATCAAAGACAGCAGACCATGTAGTGGTACGATCATTTCCTGCCCCGTTCCAGTCCATAAAGCCGCTGAATGTATGATTCTTGCCGCCGGTCACATATTCCGGAAGGCCTGACTCATTTTCAAATACCGGAAGTGCAGCTTCATTAAGGCAGATCTGATCATAAGCAATCTCCCATCCTGCAGGAAGAAGGCTGTCGGCACGCTTGAGGACATATCTCACATTGAGATACACATCAGATCCGGAAAGGTCTGCAACACCAGCAGCACATTTCACATCCTCTGCTGTGAAGCCGAGGTCCACCTCGACTGTCTGCTGAGGAGCGACTGAAAGGCTTGGTACAACTCCAGAAAGGACCTTCTTGCCGTCAACCTCTACATCCCACTCCATCATATATCGCGAAAGATCGATGAAGAAGTATTCGTTGTATACATTCACCTTGTTCCATGAATCTCCCGCAGCTGTAAGGATGTTCCTATACTGATATGCAACCTCATATGAATGAGGATGATATGTACGGTCTGCAGCTATTATTCCGTTGCAGCAGAACGAGTTGTCAGACGGATCATAATCGTTGAAGTCACCGCCGTACACAAAGATATGGTCAGTGCCATACTTCAACGGATCCACCGGCCACCAGAGAGCCTGGTCCACAAAATCCCAGATGAATCCTCCCTGGAACTTAGGATACTTTCTGATAAGGTCCCAATACTCCTTAAGACCGCCAAGGGAATTACCCATGGCATGAGCATATTCACACTGGATGAGAGGGCGCGGATCGTCTGACTGGACATATCTCTCGCACCATGCATAATCCGCGTACATAGGGCACATGATATCTGTGTGAGGAGCCGATTCAGCTCTTTCATACTGGACAGGACGAAGCGGATCGAGAGACTTTGCAAGCTCATATCCTTTAATGAAGTTCTGTCCGTATCCGGCCTCATTTCCAAGGCTCCAGATGATCACTGAAGGGTGGTTATAATCACGCTGGATCGCTCTGCGGATACGCTCGAGATGAGCTGCCTCGAAAGCAGGATCATGCGCAAGAGACTCCTTGCCATAACCCATTCCGTGCGATTCGATATTGGCTTCGGCCACCACATAGAGGCCATACTTGTCGCAGAGAGAATACCAGAGAGGGTCATCAGGATAGTGAGATGTACGTACAGCATTGATATTGAGCTGCTTCATTATCTGGATATCTCGGATCATGTCCTCCTCGGAAACCACATATCCCTTGTAAGGATTCATCTCATGACGGTTTGCTCCCTTGATAAGAACAGGCTGTCCGTTGACTTTGAGCTGACCGCCTTCGATGCATACATCCCTGAAACCGATCTGGATGGAAGTCTTCTCCGTCTTGCCCTTCTTATCATACGCAGTGACTTCAAGAGTGTAAAGCCAAGGAGTCTCGGCAGTCCACTGCTTCACCTGAGGGACCATGCATGTATATGTAATCAATGAATTGCCACGGTCTGTGCGTTCAACAAGGCGGTCAGAAGACTCATTGGAAACAAGCACTTTATTTCCCTGAGGATCAAAGATTTCAAAAAGAACAGACCTGATAGGATTACTTACTTCCACCTTCACTGACGCCTCACCTGAAGCTGACGCAGTCACCTTGATATCTTCGATTCTGTTCTTCTCACGTGAGTAAACATATACATCTCTTGAAATACCTGTCAGTCTCCAGAAATCCTGGTCTTCAAGATAGGTTCCGTCACACCAGCGGAAGATCTCCAGAGCTACGAGATTCTCGCCCTGCTTCACATATTTAGTGATATCGAATCGTGCCTCTAGCTTGCTGTCCTCGCTATATCCCACTTCCTTTCCATTGACCCACACACGTACATTCGATGAAGCCGCACCGATATGAAGGAAGACATCTTTACCTTTCCACTGCTCATCGAGAGTGAAGGTCTTTCTGTACTGTCCTGCATAATTGTGCCAGTCAGCCGGAAAAGGAGGATTGCTCTTGTACTGTCCCTTCCACGCATAACCTATGTTGAGATACACAGGATCGGCATAACCGTTCAACTCCCACAATCCCGGAACAGGAATTTCATCCCATCCGCTGTCATCATAGCCGAGTGTATAGAAATCCTTCGAACGAGAATCTATGGTCTCATACCATTGGAAATTCCATATTCCGTTGAGCATCTGCTTCAGGCCATCAGTCTCAAAATAAGATGACATCGGAATCCTGTTCTTCTGGAAAACCTGAGGATCCTGCCAATCCGGAAGGACATCCTGAGCTTCAGTATACGACAGAAAAGAGCAAGCCAAAAGGATTGCAAGAATAAATCTTTTCATATTCAATAGGTTATAGTTAGCGTCTTATGGTTGTCAGATTCTTTCTATGTCTGCTGACGGTATCCAGCCCTGGCGTCCGTCTGCGAGCTCGATATTGTTCCATGAGCCTACAGAATCGATGATCTTCACCTTTGTTCCTTCGTGGAGGATGAAGAGGTCTGTCGATGCACCTGCAGCAGGAGAGCTCTTGACTGATGTCACAGGTCTCATGACGATCGCATTATCCGCATCATTATAGTCATTCTTCTGCCATACTGAAAAGCTCAGGGCGAAGACCGCGAGAAGCAGTGTCACGATTCCTGTGAAGAAACCCACTCGTCTTCCGGCTGCTGTAGAAGCAAGGAGGAAAAGAAGTGCAAGACCGAGAGTCAGTGCAAGAAGTACGATGAAGCATACCGCCCATGCATTCGAGTCCATGATATAGCATATATCCTTTGCCCATACCTTGAGGATGAACTCTGGGACCGGCTCGATCCTGTCCTGGATTGTGGCATTGAGAAGCTCGAGATTGTATCTTGCATCCTCATATGAAGGGTCAAGCTTCAATGAGCGCTCATAGTAAAGGATCGCCATAGGTATGTTTCCATCCTTGAAATATGCATCACCTGTGTTGCAGTACAGTGCAGCCGACTCAAGTCCCATATCGGAAATCATCTTGTAGTCAGCGACCGCATCAGCCCATCTTCCGTCCACATAGGCAGCATTGGCTGTATTCCAGAGCGAGTCCACATAACTGTCCTGAGCCGAAGCTGCAAACGGCATGACCATAAGCATCATCAGTGCAAGCATTGCAGTCCTGGATGTATTCTTCTTAGCCTTCATGTTTGAATCGATTGATGAAATGACCTCGACTGCCTCATCATAATGAGCAGCCATAGCCTCGTGTCCCGCATCCGGCGCATAACGCGCGAACTCACATGCATCGAGGATGGACATGAACTTGTTGATATGAGCCTCATCCACATTGCCATCCTTGAGAGCCTGGGTCATATTATCCTTTGAAAGCTCTGAAAGCGGCATATTGAGCTTGTCGGAAATGAATCCGAGCAATGCTTTGTGGAGTTCCTCATAGAATGCTGTATAAAGATTCTGCTTGAGGAAGGTACCTGCAAGCTGGAGACGCTTGAGAGCCATCTTTGTTGCCTTGCGTGTCTTTGTTCCCACAACATCAGCACGTCTCGCAGCAAGCTTCCTGAGCGTCACCCAAAGAATGAATGCAATTACGAAAAGAAGGATGGTGATGATCCAGAAACCTGGAGACCAGACGAAGAACGTACCCTTTGGCATGAGCTCCGGAGCCTTGGTGCTGATGAATCGGATATCGCTTCCGAGAGTACGCACATCCTTCTGAGAAGGGCCTGAGATGATGATTCCGGAATTCTCTGTCTCGTTGCCTCTTTCCACAACAAGCGGAATCGCAGGAGTCTCAAGAGTAACATACCTCTTTGTATTCACATCATAATATGAATACTTGATCGGTTCGATCACGAAATCGCCGTGACTGCGCGGGATGAACGGGAATTCATAATACTTGCTGCCGCTGAGTCCCGACTTGTCGATCCTGTCAGAAATCTTTGTATCATAGACTTCCATATCAGGCGGGAAGCTCACCTTCGGCGCCTCAAGAAGGGACACGTTGCCGTTTCCAGTAATTGTCACAAGCAGAGATCCTGCTTCATGAGTCTTCAAAGTGTCCTTGTTCAGCTTTGCAGTGATCTCGAATGTACCGACACCGCCTGCGAATGAAGCTGGAGCTCCTGACGGAAGTGGAGACACATTAACTGTGACCGGCTTCGACATCACTCTCTTGCGGATCGTGCGGTAGTCGTCAAAGAAACCGTCGAAGATACTGTTGCCTGCAGATGCCACGCGGACATTTACAAGGCAGACCATCTCTGCGGGGTCGATGGTAACTGTTCCCTGCTGCTGAGGGATGAGTGTGTATTTTCTGAGAAGTGCAGAATTATATATCTGGCCTTCATACATTTCTCTTGTAAACTCGATATTGGTAGGCGCCTCTGTCTCCTGGCTCCAGAAACCGTTGAACTGAGGGAAGTTCACATTTTCGAAACCGGCAACATTCACTCTCTGATAAAGTTTTATGGTCGCTGTAATCGGCTCACCTACAACGACATTCTTACGGCTGAGCTCGAGAGTCAGGAACATGTCGTCGTCCGCAACACCTGCCTGCTGACGCTGGGTCTGACCTCCCTGCTGCTGACCCTGCTGACGTGATGTCGCAGCTCCAGCTTCCGCAACCTCGATAGTCTTCGCTTCCGAACGGATCTCCTTGCCCTTCACCTTGGCAGTAGCAACGGGTATAGTGAACTTACCCGCCTTTACAGGTCTTACCACATAGGTATATGTGCTCTGTTCTGACCTGCTTCGCTGTCCGTTGATGATACGCGTACTCACCGAGTGACCTGACTGAGGTCCCCAGAGCACCTGAAAATCATTACCGGCATCCCATGTGAATCCTGTAGGGGAATTCTCACCCTCCACGATGAATGTCACATTGAACTGCTCATCGGCCGCCACCACATTAGGTACTTCCACCTTGATGACATCCTGAGCCGAAGCCATAAGGGCAACAAAGCCCATAATCACTGCAATAAACAGTCTTTTCATCCTATCTTTCCTCCTTTACCAGTTCTTCTCTTTCTGTCTTGACTTCAGGGCCTCTGCCTTCTGCTTGTTCACCTTGTCCTGAGTCTCCTTTTCCTTTGCCTGAATAGCCTGCAGCATCTGCTGGGCAGCCTGAGGACTTATCTTAGGCTGCTGACCCTGATTCTGCTGGTCCTGCTTGTTCTGATCATTGTTCTGATCCTGCTGCTGATCATTCTGGTCATCATTCTGATCCTTGTTCTGGTCATCCTGATTCTGATCGTTCTGCTGATCCTGATTATTCTGATCGTTCTGGTTCTGATCGTTATTCTGGTCCTGATTGTCCTGGTTCTGCTGATCCTGATTCTGGTTCTGCTGATTCTGATTCTGGTTCTGCTGATTCTGCTGGTCCTGGAGCTTCTTCTTCGCATAGATATAGTTCTCCTTTGCCTGCATATCGCCAGGATTCCTCAACAGAGACTGTTCGAAAGCATCCACAGCACTCTGCCAGTCTTCCATAGCAATGGCCACATCACCCTTATTGAAATAATAATCAGCCGCCTGAGGCATCTCAGGAGCGATCTCACCGATTCTTTCAAGCGTAGCCTTGGACTGCTCCATATCCTTCTGACGGTAGAGATTGTTGGCGAGGTTATAATTGGCCGCTACAGAAAGCGAGTCCTTCACAAGGGCCTTCCTGTAGTCAATGTCCGCCTCACGATAGTTCTCCTTCTTGAAGTCCCTGTTGCCCCTGCGGACATCCTTCCTGTCCACCTGAGCCAACGCGGTCGCCTCAATTCCCACGAGCAGTACAAGTATGGTAAGTAAATATCTCATCATCTGTTGAATAAATGTCGTTTTGAACGACGGTCACCAATAAGAAGTTCAAGAACGAAGAAGAACAGGGCGATAGCCAGGAAGTACATGAACTGCTCATCATACTCCTCAAACACCACTGAACTGTACAACTCGTCCTCCATCTTCTTTATATCATCAATGATCGGATTCAATCCGAATTCACTGTTTCCAGCCCTCACATACACTCCGTTGCCGGCGGCAGCTATATCCTGAAGGACCTTCTCATCCAATCGGGTCACCACGATATTGCCGTCCTTGTCCTTGAGCAGTTCTCCATCCATAGGGATAGGCTTGCCCTCAGGAGAACCGACACCGATAGTAAACACTCTCACGCCCATTTCCGCAGCTATCTTCACTGCCGCAACGGGATCATCCTCATGGTTCTCACCATCAGTGATGATGACTATGGCACGGCTCTTTTCGCTCTGGACGCTGAAGCTGCGCATGGCAGTGTTTATCGCATCACCTATTGCAGTTCCCTGAACAGGCACAGAGCCTGTCGTGATGGAATTCAGGAACATCTTCGCCGAAACGTAATCGGTAGTGATCGGCAGCTGCACGAATGAATTTCCTGCAAAGACGATAAGTCCGATACGGTCCTCGCGGAGCTTGTCCACAAGACGTGAAATGGCAAGTTTGGCTCTCTCAAGCCTGTTCGGAGAGTAGTCCTCAGCAAGCATCGAGTTGGACACGTCCAGTACTATCATGATTTCCGCTCCCTTTGTCTCGTGCTCCTTGAGTTTTGCACCTATCTGCGGTCTCGACAAGCCGATCGCAAAGAAGAAGAATCCTATCGAAAAGAATACAAGCCTGAGCCATGACTTTGCCTTTGAGTAAGAAGGCATGAGCTTGGCCACAAGAGCTTCGTCGCCGAACTTCCTTATTCTTCTCAATCTGAGACGGAGCATCAATGCGTGAATCAGAAAGAAGAACGGAATCAGCAGAAGAAGCAGAAGATATTGAGCTTGTGCAAAATGTATCATATCTCACCCTCCATGATTAAGGCAGACGCCTGATTACAAACCAACTGAACACCAGCTCAAGAAGAATGGCCAGCAATGCAAGCGAGGCGAACTTTCCAAACAGTTCCTTATAGATAGGGAAACTGTCGATGGTAGTGCGAGCCTTCTCCATCTTGTTGATCTCGCTATAGATTTCCGCCAGCTTGGTATTGTCCGTAGCACGGAAATAACGTCCGCCGGTAGATTCTGCTATCTCTGAAAGAAGGGCCTCATCGATCTCCACCTTCACATTCTGAACCTCGACACCCCACGGAGTCATTACAGGATAAGGTGCTGTTCCTTCCTTTCCTACACCGATGGTATAAACTCTCACTCCATAGGTCTTGGCAATCTCAGCCGCCATCTGTGGAGAAATCTCACCCCTGTTGTTCACACCGTCTGTAAGTAGAATCACCACCCTGCTCTTGGCATCTGAATCCTTCATTCTTGCCACAGCGGTCGCAAGACCGTTACCGATGGCAGTACCATCCTCTATAAGGTCTGTCTGCACCTCCTTCATGAGATTGATGAGGGTCGCACGGTCGGTAGTGAGCGGACACTGAGTGAAGCTCTCGCCTGCAAACACCACGATTCCCATTCTGTCAGAAGGACGCTGAGATATGAACTCTATCGCAATGTCTTTAGAGGCGTTGATTCGGTCCGGCGTAAGGTCACGGGCAAGCATACTGGTCGAAACGTCCATCGCAAGGATGATGTCGATACCCTCTGTATCTATCCTCTCCATCTGCTCCGAAGACCTCGGACGGGCAATTGCAAGGATGATGAGCGCAAGCGCTGCAATCCTCAGAATGAAAGGCACATGACGGAGAGCCGCCATGAAGGAACGTCCAGAAGCCATCCATGGAACGGATGACGACACCCTCATATGAGGATGCCTTCCGGCAACTTCCTGCCATATGTAATGCAATACCAGCAATGCCGGTATCACCATCAGCCACAATAATTTAGGATATTCAAAAAACATCACTCACCTCCTTCTTTCAAAGTTTTTTCTTCTCCCTGGGCAGCATCTCCCTCGACATCGGTCTGGTATGTAGAAGTCACGAACTTCACCGCTACAGGAAGCACTGAAGCATTATCCTCATCAGAAGCCGTGAACTTCGCGAACTTGACAAAGTCTGCCCTCTCGAAAAGCTCCTTGAGTTCAGCTGCAAGTTCCTTAGGTACATCTGTCTCCTTGAGATCCTTGAAAAGTTCCGCAGTCGTCATCTCCATAGCACCCACACCATACCTCTCGGAAATGTATTCCCTAAGCGCATCAGTGACACCTGAATAGAATGCCTTCTGCTTTTCCGGAGCCCACATGGCGTTGCCTCTATACTTGTCGAGCTTGCGGAGAGCCACAATATGTGCCGGATCCTTGTGCATGAATTCCGGATTATGATTTCTTCGGTATCTCATGATGAGCCATACTGCAAGCCAGATCAGTCCGATCAGGACGAGTCCTGCTGCAATCCATGGAGCGACTTCCTTGAATGTCACCGGATAACGTATCTGACCCTTGATATCATGAACCTCGAATGTCGCGGTATCTATCGGCATGCTCCTCACCTCAAGCCTCTGAGGATCGAAGACCAGAGTATCAACCACCTGATCCTTCGACATTCGGAGTACTGCAAGAGGAGGCAGGATGTAATTTCCCTCATCGAATGAAGTGATCACCACGCTGCTTCTGATGTCATAAAGCTTCGGCATGCCCTTCTTCTGCTTTGAGACCTTCACTGTATCTACAGTCCACGGACTCACAACACGGACATTGGTCATGAGGGTATCACCGAGCTGGGCATATCCCAGAACAGTACCTTCCTCCACCTGCATGAGATCGAAACCGTAGCGCAGCTGGTCAGCGATGAGCACGGAATCCCTCTCCTGGATCTGCTCCAGAAAAGATCCTTGCATCTGGACCACCTTGCCCGGAATCTGAGCCGTCAGAGCAAGAGAGGAAACAAGCAACAATATATATGTCAATGCCTTGCGCATATATTATCTGTTTTTAAACAAAGTCATAAGGCCCTTCACATAGTCATCATCGACAGCTATGCTGACCTTATCCACATTATATTTCATGAAAAGTCGTGACGATGTCTGCTCCACATTTCTGAACCACTCCTCGTATGCAAGCCTCATCTTCCTGTCTGATGTGTTCACCCAGGCAGCCTGACCGGTCTCGGAGTCCTTGATATGGATGAGTCCCACATCAGGAATGCTTCGCTCGCGAGGGTCATAGACCTCGATGACCGAGAGGTCATGTCTGTTCACTGCCACCTTGAGAGCCTCCTCATAACGCGGAGAACCGTCTTTGTTGACGTCGATCATATCGGAAAGAAGGAAGGCTGTACATTTCTTCTTGATGGCATTGGTCAGATATCTGAGCGCCTGAGAAATGTCTGTTCCGTCCGAAGTCGGCTCGAACTCGATGATTTCACGGATGATGTGCAGAAGATGGCTGCGTCCCTTCTTCGGAGGAATGAATTTCTCCACCTTGTCGCTGAAGAAAAGGGCACCGACCTTATCGTTGTTGATGATGGCAGAAAAGGAAAGCACGGCTGCGATTTCCGCAATCACATCCTTCCTGCTGCTGCCTGCCGTACCGAAAAGGCGCGAACGGCTCACATCCACCAGAAGCACAACTGTCAGCTCTCGCTCCTCCTCAAACACCTTCACATACGGCGAACGCATGCGCGCAGTGACATTCCAGTCCATGTTGCGCACATCATCACCGTACTGATACTCACGCACCTCACTGAAGGCCATACCACGACCTTTGAAGGCCGAATGGTATTCACCGGCGAAGATCTGGTGCGAGAGGGCTCGGGTCCTGATCTCTATCTTCCTGACCTTCTTGAGAAGGTCGTTTGCTGATAAATTGCTCATAACTAATCTATAGATTCCTCGACTACGCTCGGAATGAAAAAAAGAATGTCATTTCGACCGAACGAAGTGAGTGGAGAAATCCTATGGAACTTCTACTGCGTTGATGATTTCAGAAATGATCTGGTCTGTGGTCATGTTCTCAGCCTCAGCCTCATATGTAAGGCCGATACGGTGGCGGAGAACCTCGTAGCATACTGCACGCACATCTTCAGGAATCACATAACCTCTTCTCTTGATGAAGGCATATGCCTTTGCTGCCATCGCAAGCGAGATGCTGGCACGTGGAGACGCACCATAAGAGATGAAGTTCGCGATCTTGCCAAGGTTATAATCCTGCGGAGTACGTGTTGCGTAAACGATGTCCACGATATATTTCTCGATCTTCTCGTCCATGTATACATCCTTCACCACCTCGCGTGCTCTCACGATATCCTCAGGCTTGAGGACAGGCTGAGCCTTAGGGAAGGTGCCGCTGTTGTTCATGCGGATGATCTGGCGCTCCTCCTCCTTCTTAGGATAAGTAACCACCACCTTGAGCATGAAACGGTCGAGCTGCGCCTCAGGAAGCGGATAGGTTCCTTCCTGCTCGATAGGGTTCTGGGTCGCCATCACGAGGAAAGGCTCAGGAAGCTTGAAGGTCTCGTCTCCGATGGTCACCTGACGCTCCTGCATAGCCTCAAGAAGGGCTGACTGCACCTTTGCCGGAGAACGGTTTATCTCATCGGCAAGCACGAAATTAGCGAAGATCGGACCTTTCTTGATCTGGAACTGCTCGCTCTTCTGTGAGTAGATGAGAGTACCGAGCACGTCCGCAGGAAGAAGGTCCGGAGTGAACTGTATACGGCTGAACTTAGAATCGACAGCCTGAGACAAGGTGTTGATCGCGAGGGTCTTTGCAAGTCCAGGTACACCTTCGAGGAGGATGTGGCCGTTTGCAAGAAGACCGATCAGAAGGTTCTCCACGAGATGTTTCTGACCGACGATGACCTTGTTCATCTCCATGGTCAGGATATCGACGAATGAGCTCTCACGCGAGATGCGGTCATTCAATTCTTTAATGTTTATGCTCTCCATAAATATGTATTTGTTATTTTTGCATTTTCAAACCGACAAAGATACTCAATTTTAGCAATATGCGATATAAAATCAGGCTATCATACGATGGCAGTGCGTTCTGCGGATGGCAGATCCAGAACAATGCCGATTCAGTGCAAGGTGAACTTGAAAATGCTCTTCAGAAGTTCCTCGGGCAGCATATCCCTGTCACAGGGGCCGGACGCACAGATACTGGAGTGAATGCCATCAATTATATCGCCCACATCGAAATCCCTGACGAAGTCAGTGTCGATGCAGCGCAGCTTTCCTACAAATTGAATGCCATCCTCCCTCGTACGGTCGCTGTTCATGAAGTCTGTGAGATTTCTGATGATTTTCATGCGAGATTTGACGCAAAATCCCGCGAATACCACTACTTCATCCATTTCGTGAAGGACCCGTTCTGCGAGAAGTTTTCCTACCGCATGCGTTACCCGCTTGACATAGCTAAAATGAACGAAGCCGCTGCCCTCCTTCTGGGCGAGCACGACTTCAGCTGCTTCGAGAAAGTCGGGGGCAACAATGCCACCTCGATCTGCACCGTGACAGAGGCTTCATGGTCCTGTTACAAACCGTCCCACTGCGAGCTCACCGGCTATCCTTACGAAGAAGGTAACTACATAGTATTCAAGGTGGTAGCAAACCGTTTCCTTCGTAATATGGTACGCGCCATAGTAGGCTCCCTTATCGAGGTAGGCCGCGGCAAGAAGGACCCTTCATGGATATCGGAACTCATCGCCTCAGGCAACCGCTCCGACGCCGGCTCCTCAGTTCCCGGCGAAGCCCTCTTCTTCACAGGAGCGGAGTATTAATTTAAAAATCAAGGGTAGTCATAAATGTTTGACCACCCTTGATTTATTATGGCACAGACAACGATGACATTCAGAGTAGACGACAAACTCAAGAAAGATTTCGACAAACTCTGCGACGAGTTCGGCCTCAGCAACACTGCAGCGCTCACTGTTTTCATGAAGACAATGGTAAGAGAGCAGCGAATTCCGTTTGAAATCAGATCAGAAAAAGAGGCCCTAGTCAGAGCAAAAGGCATGATAGCTTTCGAGAGACTAAGAAAGGAAGCTCGACAAAACGGCCTGACCGACATGACACTTGAGGAAATCAACGAGGAGATAAGGGCATATGGAAGAGGAGAATAAGTGAGGTTGTTGTTGGATACGGTAGAAGAGGTACTGGACTTTAATTTTGTTTTCATTTGGACCATACAACTTCCCCGTGCTTCACGGTCAGCATAATGACCATGAGGCACGGGGAATGAAGTTTTAAGATTCGCTGATTAAAGTTATTCTTCGCTATGGCTCTGCTACCTCGTCGGTTTCTTTTTGGCAGCGGACTGAGTAACCGTTAGGTCGGTACGCAATGTCTGCTGGATAGACATTGACTTCGCCACTGAAGGTAGTGAAGATCATAGTATAAGCTTCATCGTTACTTCCCTCGCGAGGAGAGCATGACCAATACCAGCCGGTAGCACCAGTATAATTTAATGTATGGCTATAACTATAATAGGGTCTAGAACACGTAATAGGATACCATATCATTTCTGCATCACCAAATATTCCCGTAAAATTGATTCCGTAATCTAGCACAACATCCGCCCACTCTAATAAGGCTGATTTGCCCAACGCCTTAGCCCAAACTCCACTCTCGCCCCCCTCTGGCACTCTCCATCCTGCTGGACATGGATCATATACAGTCTTAGTAGATGCCCAACACCCATTTGGTAAATTTGCTTGATTGCAGTAGAAAGTAGTTGGATTAGCCTCCGTATCTACTATAGAAAACGGAGAACCATATTCTACTATAGAGACACTCCAAGTACCGGTAGCTGCTGCGGGATCATCAGACCATGTTGCATCTGCTCCCATGAAAGGATCCTTTCTTCCCCATTGATATAGGAGGCCCATGGTTCCAACATCATTTGGAGTTGCTGAGGTTGCTCCAAGATTACGATCCATCATCGTGCCGGCATCATTGTAGTAAACCTGTTCGTCGAATCCTTCTTCAGCGCACCATATGTGCCATGACCATAGGAGTGTGCCTTTTGAGTTCTTTGCTGCGATAACTGCATTTCCATCACGGAAGTTTTCTGGGGTTGAGAAACGTATGTAGCCATCCTTATATGAGACCAAGGCGATAAGATCGCCGACATTCGGCATTTCATCTGTTCCAAATGATTCCCAGAGAACTTCAACAGATTTCACATTTCCTACTGTAGCATCAGTATTTCCGATCACAGCCTTAAACTTATAGTCTCCTGCGCCCTGAATAAGGTAGCAGTTTGCTGTTCCTTCAGCAGAAAGATCAGTGTAAGTTTTTGTTTCTTCATCGATATCACCTTCGTTGTCGTCTCCATCGTTACCTTCGCCACCTTCTCCAGAGCCGCCACCTACATTATTCCAATCTTCAATTTCGCAGCCAATTTCAACCTTAATTGCTGTCGTAGATGTGTTCAATGTAGCAGTATAAGTATATGCAACGCCTGGACGGAAGTTGAATGGATCTTCAAGAAGATATGACACGCTCTTTGAGTTGATTTCAAGAAGAGGGACTGAAGCCTCAAGCATCTGAGGCACTACAATAGCCTCATAAACGACTGCCTCTTCACCGTCATAGGAACGAATGCCAAGATTTCTCATCTTGATTGATTTTGCTCCGCTATAAGGATCCTTGACAACAGATCCATTTTCAAGATCGATATTGACATTAGTTACAGTACTATGGAGCTGGACTGTAGCATCCTCAGGAAGTGAGCCAATATAATCCTCTCCAGCGACAATCTTCACTGTAAGCTTACTCATCAAGTGCCTCATTTCGAGATTAACAGCACCATCAGTTTGGCAAACTCCTTCTGCTTTTGCCCATAGAAAGTCCGACTCCTCGTAGCCACCATTTGTCTGATCTGTCGCCACCTCAAAATATAGCTTATTGATATCAGTAATAGCCTCAAAATATGGATAATAAGCATAGACATCAGACTTACCATTACCCCAATAGATGGTCTGCTCAGGTGTCCAAACTGCACCATTAAATGTCACTCGAGAGTTATTCGCTCTGTTACCTGAAATCTGAAGAGGCATTGGAGTTGTCTCATTTACATAGTCGGTGACATAGAGACCGATCTGATCAGCATCTTCAAAAACACCAGCACTTACTTTTGTCTGCACATCAGGGCCAACAAGGTTAAAGCGCATAACATTGTCATAAACCAACACCTCAGGCTCTACTATATTATCCTGGCAGGCCGTAAATGCCAGGGCCATTAATAATGGTATATATATTCGTTTCATTGCTTTACATTTTAGAATAAAGATTCTCACGTCGCTTCGCTCCTCAGAATGACATTTTGCTAAACGAAGGTTTATCACCCATGAACTTCGGCGGCATCTGGTCGAAGCGTGATGATGTTCCTGTTCCTTCAGACCACATCCAGTCTGACTTGGTTGTCACAGATGGAAGCGCTTCCTTGTCATTCGCCTTGAAATCCTCGAATGAGTATTCCTCACCGGCATAGTCCATAATTCTCTTAACCATAGCCTCACGAGAGATAGCATTGTAGTATGGAATATTATTATTCATACAGCTTGTAGGCTCGCTACGGAACACTCCACGAGTATGGAAAAATGCACCTTCATAAACGTCCACAGTATTTGAGTACTGAGGGTCGTAGATCATGTGAGCCCATGGAACGGAGTGCATATCTCCTGTTAGAGAAATATTATCATAGAAGCCATATGATTTCATTATATTCAGTTCCTCTGTATGTCCACAGCAGGCACAACCGCACGACAGAATAAATGCATTATGATAGATATATTCATCCGCAAGTTTACCGAATCCATGACCGCCTGCCTCGTGATGCACAAGACCTCTGAAATCGTAAGGCGCAGGGTCTGTACTCATAGGCACTACCGCAACAGCAGAACCGTCACCCCACATATAACAAAGTCCGCTATAATCACTGCTATTCTCAATCATGATTACGAGAGTTCTGCTGACATCATCATTAATTGGAGCAAGGCAAGCTGCAGCAAACGTAGTCTCAAAATCAGGAGAAACACCTTCATTCAAAGTGTATTGGCTGCCGAAACGCGCCTCACGGATGGTATTTACTGTTCCCATTCCACTGTCGGCTGACATTCCGAATACGCCATAAACATTGAAGTAATCCTTATAAGTAAGGTACGGTTCAATATCAAAGAAATAGCTGTAAGCATCCTGCATTGCCTGTAGATACTTGCCCTCAGAAATATCCTTTGCATCAAAGCAGTCTCCCATTAGAACTATATTAACTCCCGCACCCTGTGAGGCCTCCTGAAGAGTTATCATATCACCATCACCATACTCGTAGTCATACTGTTCAACAGTCATTGTGCTACGATAGTCTTTTCCATCAAGGAGGAACTTAATTTCTCCAAAACGGTTTCCATAACCATTGGTAAGCGTATTTACAGTTACTGTAACATCCATCTTACCAGTTCCTGACATAGGCTCCACAGTTACCCACTCAGGTTTACTCTCAACGGACCAGTTCTCTCCTGAAGGGGCCCGAAGAACGAAGGTCTTTGAGTGCTCGTCGTTGAGAGTACGGAGGAGATTTCGGCTGATAGAGAACTCTCTATGAGCTTCAATGCGCTTAAACTCACTCCAGTTACTTGCATTTTTATACTGATTTACTGATGCCTCCGGTACCTCAAGTGTAAAGTTATCTTTAGCAACTCCAGCAAAACTATCTGAACTTATTGTTGGAGGATTCATCGCCTCACAGACAATAGAAGAAACTCCAGTACAGTTGCTGAATGCCTGTATTCCTATTACTTCAACATCTTTATGAAGTTTAATCCCTTCAAGAGCTATACAGTTGCTGAATGCATTAGAAGGTATAGCAATGATATTCTCAGGAATTTCGACAATTCCACTAAGTCTCCAGCATGACTGGAATGCTCCTGGGGCTAATAAGGTCAGTTCAGACGGTAACACCAAAGTGCCATTAAATTCTGATCCCATAAAGGCATTACGGCCTATGCTCGTAACACTTGATGGCAAATTAAGTTCACCTTTAAAGTGGGTGGCATCAAATGCTGACTGGCCAATCTCCACAAGTCCATTGGGAAGAGTAAGAGTTCCTGTAAAGCCAGTATTAGAGAATGCCCAACTTGAGATAATCTCAACCTTATCTGGAATAACTAGAGAACCCGTCAAACCATAGCATTGATAGAATGCGTTCTCCCCTATTGACTCAAGATTAGGTGGCAAAACAAGATTTCCTTTGATTGCAGAAATCTCAAATGCACCATGACCTATAATCCTCAAGGATTCTGGAAATGAAATTTCCGTCATAAGACTTTCACACCACTGAAAAGCACCATTACCGATTTCTTCCAAAGTACTTGGAAACTGCACGCTGGTTATTTTCGTCTTAGTAAATCCCGCGACATATTTCAATCCCTCCGGAAGCAATAGAGCTCCTGTAAGTGCTGTATTTGTAAATGAATACATCTCAATCCTCTCCAATTTATCTGGCAGCACGCACTTTATCAATGTAGTCTTATCATTGAAAGCCATATATGGAATAGTATACACTCCATCAACAACACTCTCAACCTCCTTAAGATTAAGCCTCTGAAGCGAAGTCATCTTGTCTCTCATGAAATAATAATCATCAGTTGTAATCTTACCTGTCAGCTTAAGATTCTTAATCTTAGTAGGATCCATCTCAAGTCGCTCAACAATCGTCTTCTCTAGACCACCTGGGCTTACATTATGCACCACTACATACTCTCTCGCGTCCTCTCCATGAGATGTATTATCAGCCTCCCAAGCAGTGATATTTACGCCAGTAAGTTCTATCTCATACTCTCCGGTGTCGGTCTGCTTGCTGATACTGAAATCATATGTAGTAATCTTACCTGGAAGATATTCTGTATCAACATCACGAACATAATTACGTGGCTTACCATCAACCGTAATAGTCAAGAGCGTCTGGCCTGCAGCTACGGTCTGAGGAACCACAATCGCTCTGAACTCATCATAGTCCTTCATCGGAACAATGCCAGTAAGCGGTGCTTCACCTTCAGGAGTAACTACACCGGTTGCAAGGTTGATTGTTGACTTACGGACAGTGCTTGTCACCAGGACTTTCTTTGTCACAGCAGTATACTCTGCAGCATCAGTCCAACCTGTTCCCTGCGAGAAACGTACGCGTGCAGAAGACATCTGATGACGGAATGTCAAGAGTACTTTTGAGGCTGTAGGAGTAACATTTTTAGTATTAGCCCAAAGGAAGTCAGATGCCTCATAAGCTGCCATCTGGCCGTGTTCTGCACCCATTGACTGGTCACGAGCCACTTCAAATGGATATGCTTCAATCGATGTCGGCTCAGCATAAGGATAATAGCCATAGAAGTCGACATTTGTCTCATTATCCTTGTAGAAGATGTCATAGTCAGACACCCACTCGCCATTTTCATTGTATGAGAATTTTGCATTGTCAGCCTGATTATCCTCAAGCTTGAGTGTTCCAGGAGTCTCACCATCATAGTTCACAAGGTATACTCCCACCTCGTCTCCGGTGCAGAAACCGTCTGTGGTAACCCTTGTTGCCGGCTGCTGGAAGATATCACTATGAATCTGCACTTTATGAGTGCTAGTCTGAGGAAGATCAGGTTCAATCTTCATTTCCTCAAAGCTACAAGCTTGCGTAAAGAACAAGGCTGTAGCCATCATTAACAATGAAACTTGCTTTTTCATATGATTGTCTTTTTGTTTTGCTAGATGTCTCCTCCGATGTTTTCACCTTCTCCCCAGTCGACATATGAGTCTTCGTCATCTGTCACAAACGAGCCGACCTCGCTAAAGGTCTTGGTGCCGTTGTAAAGAACTTCGGTGAAATAGAAATATTGTGTGTGAGCCGCAAGGCCATTGACTTTGAGTTCGAAGTCTTCTTCTGGGAATTCAGTCAATGATTTACTGCCGACATGTCTATAGACTGTGAGGTCGCTATATGTCGCATAGTAGAATGTCACTTTGAGGTCTGGGCTGGTCTTATTCACTTTGCCTTTGAAAACTGCTGTAAAGCCTGTCACCTTAGACAATTCCACATCCACTGCAACATCCTGATACTTAGGAATAAGAATCTCTGTGCCGTCTGTAAGGACGAGGGATATATATTTTTCGCTCTCAGTTACAGACTCGAAGAAAGAATCGTCATTTTCGCCTGGATTTTCCTGTGGCCCCTGCTCACCGGTAGCCAGACCAAGCTGTGACCATGTCTTACCATTATCGCAAGACACATACCAATAGCCGTTTTCAACCTTCAACTGGGGAATGATGCCGTCTTTACTATTTTCTCCATCCTCTCCGTCTGACCCGCCATCACCGCCAGCTTCACCATTCTTACCTGGCGCAGGAATCATGTTGCCAATATCATCAAGGAGCCACTGACCATCCAAAGTCCAATAATATCTTCCATCAGATGCCATTGCAACACCAATCTTAGGCACGTAACCACTAGAGCCATCAGCACCGTCCTTTCCATCAGCACCATCCTTACCATGATAGATAGTCACAGAAGATCCGTCAGAAAAAGTAAGTATATAACCTACTTCCACACCGCCTTCCACAACTGTCTTCACATCAGTCACATAAAGACCTTTCTGAACAGCCTCCAGAATAGCCTGGATCGAAGTGATATTCTCATTGAGCCTGTTGCATGTAGCCTCAAGAGAACTGATTCGATTCTCATGATCATTGAGCTTATCCCAGATCTCATCAGTGCCGATCAACCCCTCACACGAGACAGCCATTGTCATAGACAAGCCTAAGATCACCAAAAGTTTTTTAATCATATGGTTAAGTTTTAATAATTTACTTGAAAAATTTATTATAATGTGTTAAAATTGAGGACTTTAAGACACATCTCTACAAATTTCGAAAATCTTTTTCAATAAGACAAGACTTATCTCAGATATTAAAAAAAGACCAGCAAATTCAGGAAATTTTCTTATCTTTGCGCGATTGTGCGCTTTTGCGAAAAGGCACAATCGTGATTTGTTAATTTAAAAGAACCTAAAGATATGCTTTTCAATGTTTTACAGACAGCCGTAGAGGCTGTTCCAACAGCAGTTCAGCAGAAACTTTCGCTGATCGATATGGCTTCCAAGGGAGGCTTCCTCATGATCGTGCTCCTTTTGCTTTCGATCATGGCGATCTACATCTTCGGCAACAAGTACTGGCTCATCCGCAAGGCAGGCAAGATGGACAAGAACTTCATGAACGACATCCATGACCTCATCCATGACGGAAAGATCAACTCGGCACTCGAGCTCTGCCGCCAGTACGACTCTCCGATCGCAAGACTTGTCGAGAAGGGAATCGAGAGAATCGGACGTCCTCTCCAGGACATCCAGACTGCAGTGGAGAACATGGGAAATGTGGAGGTCGCAAGGCTTGAGAAGGGTCTCCCTATGCTTGCTACAATCGCCGGTGGTGCTCCGATGATCGGATTCCTCGGTACCGTGACAGGTATGATCGAGGCCTTCTTCAGAATGTCGACTGCAGGCAACAACATCGACATCACCCTTCTTTCAGGAGGTATCTATGAGGCGATGGTGACTACAGTTGGCGGTCTTTTCGTAGGTATCATCGCATACTTCGGATATAACTTCCTCACTTCACAGATCTCCAACCTCGTGTTCAAGATGGAGAACACCACCATCGAGTTCATCGACATGCTCCACGAGCCTTCAGCAAACTAACATTCAAGGAAAATGGCAATCAAAAGGACAACAAAGGTGGATTCGGGTTTCTCGATGTCGTCAATGACCGACATCGTGTTCCTGCTTCTGATCTTCTTCCTCGTGACCTCGACGCTGATCAACCCTAACGCACTTAAGCTCCTTCTTCCGAAGAGCACAGGCCAGGTGTCGGCAAAGGCCACAGTGAGCGTATCGATCAAGCACTGGCAGGATACCGATTCATTCTCATATCATATCAACGGCGACGAGACTCCGGTAAGATTCGACCTTATCGAGGATGAGCTCATCGAGCTGCTCCAGACAGAGGAGGACCCTACATTCTCCATCTATGCTGACGAGACTGTTCCGATCAAGGAGGTCGTAGCTGTAATGAACATTGCAAAGAGAAACCACTACAAGGTGATAATGGCGACTTCTCCGGAATAAGCCGTAAATGAAACAGATGTCAGAGCAGAGATACATACAGGAAAGGGAAAGGCAGGCCAAGAGATCCACAGTCACAGGCGCTGCCCTTACCGTCGTCATGCACGGTCTGCTCGCGGCATTCTGCTTTGTGACAGGATTCACCTATCTCGACCCTCCTCCACCTGAGCAGGAACAGATCCTTATCGACTTCACTGAACATGAGATCAAGGAACCTGAGCAGGTTTGGAACGGCACACAGCCGAAGGTCGCGGAACCGGATCCGACACAGCCTATCAATCTCGTGCAGGCATCCGAGGGACCGAACGAGGGTACGGAAAGCAACGAGGCTCCAGAATCTACAGTTGACAATTTCGGCGATGTGGACATAGTCGAGCCACCACGCGAGAAGGAGATCAACAGAAGAGCGCTCTTCCCTACCGCGGACAACAAGACACAGAAGGACACCCTCGCACCGCAGACTGCATACGAGCCAAGCGACGAGCTGAAAGCCGGTCATGCCCAGGGCAACACATCTGTAGGAGAGACTGCAGGAGAGCCTAACGCAAAGCTCGCAGGAAGAAGCATCAACGGAACACTTCCGAAACCTTTCTACGGAGTGCAGGCTTCCGGCAAGGTGGTTGTGGAGATATGGGTGGACAACTATGGTAACGTGCAGAAGGCGGTAGCCGGAGTGGAAGGAACTACGGTTTCAGACAAGAACCTCTGGCAGGCAGCCCGCAAGGCCGCTCTCGGAGCGCATTTCAACATGAGTGCTGAGGCACCGGCATTGCAGAAGGGTACGATTACATACATATTCAACCTGAATCAATAATGGCGAAAGCCATGATATAAGAAAAGATACGGCGGAAGCCGTGACAACAGAAATGGCGTGAGCCATATATTTATAAACAATTAAACAGCCGTGAAGGCATAATAAAATGGAAGACAACAGAAGAGGCGGCAATGGCCGCAGACCAGAAGGCCGTAGGGAGTACGGCAGCAGACCAAGAAGAACATTCAATGAGGGTGGCGAAAGAAGATCGTTTGACGGCGACAGAAAGCCATTCGGTGAAAGAAAGTCATTTGGTGACAGACCGCGTAGAAGCTTTGGTGAAGGTGGCGACAGACCACGCAGAAGCTTCGGTGAAAACAACTTCGGCGGTGAGAGAAAGTCGTTCGGCGACAGACCTCGCAGAAATTTCGGAGAGAACAGCGAAAGACCACGTAGAAGCTTCAGTGAAGGAAACGAGAGAAGAAGCTTCGGTGAGGGTGGTGAAAGAAGATCATTCAACAGCGACAGAAAGCCATTCGGTGGCGAAAGAAAGTCATTCGGTGACAGACCGCGTAGAAGCTTCGGTGAAGGCGGAGAGAGAAGGTCATTCAATGGCGAAAGAAAGTCATTCAGCGGAGAGAGAAGGTCATTCGGAGCAAAGAAGAGCTTCTACAAGAAGGATTTCAACTACTTCCGCGACGAGAACGAGAGCGGAATCAACAAGATGATCAGCAGAAGACCTCAGCTCGACAACAGCAACTTCTCTGACAACGACATGGTGGCAGCTCCTATCAAGGAGGAGGTTCGCCTCAACAAGTTCATCGCAAACTCTGGCGTATGCTCAAGAAGAGAGGCTGACAACTTCATCCTTGCAGGTGTAGTTACAGTAAACGGCGAGGTTGTGACCGAGCTCGGTACAAAGGTGAACATCAATACTGACGACATCCGTTTCAACGGTGAGAGACTCAAGGGCGAGAACAAGATCTACATCATCATGAACAAGCCTAAGGGTTATGTGACAACTGCGAGCGATCCACACGCTGACAAGACAGTGATGGACCTTCTCAAGGGTTGTCCTACAAGAGTATTCCCTGTAGGCCGTCTCGACAAGAACACTACCGGAGTGCTTATGTTCACTAACGACGGTGAGATCGCAGAGAAGCTCACTCATCCATCATACGACAAGAAGAAGATCTACCAGGTATCTCTCGACAGCAAGCTCAGAGGTGAGGACTTCGACAAGATCCTCAGCGGAATCGAGCTCTCTGACGGCATGATCGCAGCGGACGCTCTCGAGTACATCGAGGAGGACGACCATCGCAAGCTCGGTATCGAGATCCACTCAGGAAAGAACCGTATCGTAAGAAGAATCTTCGAATCGCTCGGTTATGAGGTGAAGGCTCTCGACAGAGTTTACTTTGCAGGACTTACAAAGAAGGGTCTCAAGAGAGGAGAGTGGCGTTACCTTTCAGAGGGTGAGACCAACCTTCTCAGAATGGGTGCATACCTTTAATAAATAACCTAGTACTCTTCACTTTGTTCATAAACAGAGAATATGGGAGAACAGACCAAAAGACATCGCGCAGGATTTGTCAACATCATCGGTAATCCGAATGTTGGCAAATCCACGCTTATGAATGCCCTCGTGGGCGAGAAGCTTTCCATCGTTACAGCCAAGGCTCAGACCACAAGGCACAGGATCATGGGTATCGTGAACGGCGACGACTATCAGATCGTCTATTCCGACACTCCAGGCATCCTCAAGCCTAACTACAGGCTCCAGCAGAGCATGATGAACTTTGTCGACACAGCTATCGGCGATGCCGACATCGTACTTTATGTGACAGACACTGTAGAAAAGGGCGACAAGAACGAGGAATATATCGCAAAGCTTCAGAAGATCGACTGCCCTGTCATCCTTGTGATCAACAAGATCGACATCAGCAACCAGAATCAGGTGCTCGAGCTCATGAACTGGTGGAAGGAGCAGCTTCCTAAGGCAATCATCTTCCCGGCATCAGCCCAGGAGAAGTTCAATCTAGACAACATCTTCGATGCCATCGTAGCCAACCTTCCGGTTGCACCTGCATGGTACGACAAGGATGTGTTCACCGACAAGAACCTCCGTTTCTTCGCATCGGAAATCGTACGCGAGAAGATTTTCCTCAACTATCAGGAGGAGATTCCGTACAGCTGCGAGGTGGAGATCGAGGAGTTCAAGGAGGGAGCGGAGCGATATGACATCAGTGCGGTGATCTACGTGATGCGCGACACGCAGAAGGGCATCATCATCGGAAAGGGCGGACAGTCGCTCAAGAAGGTGGGTACTCAGGCGCGCATCGAAATGGAAGATTTCTTCCAGAAGAAAGTGTTCCTCAGACTCTTCGTCAAGGTCGATCCGGACTGGCGCGAAAGCAAGAAGGAACTTAGAAGATTCGGTTACGAATATTGATTTGAAGCGGCTGCATGGCCGTTAACATAGTTACATACACTATTTATGAGTTTTGAAGAAATAGAACTCCCAGAGGAGGGATTCAATGAAGAGGAGTCTGCGGAAGAGGTCGTAGAGGCCGCCCCGTCAGGCAAATTCGACAGACTGCTTGGCGAGAACGGCAAGAAGTTCAAGCTTTCCGGCATGTTCAGGGAATGGTATATCGACTATTCGTCTTATACCGTGCTCTACAGAGCCGTGCCGCATCTCATCGATGGTCTCAAGCCTGTGCAGAGACGTGTACTCCATGCCATGTGGCGCATGGATGACGGCAGCTACACGAAGGTTGCCAACATCGTCGGTCAGGCGATGCAGTTCCATCCGCACGGTGACCAGTCCATCCTCGGAGCATTGGTATGGATCGGCCAGAGAAACTATCTGGTAGACTGCCAGGGTAACTGGGGTAACATCCTTACAGGTGACTCTAATGCGGCGCCACGTTACATCGAGGCACGTCTTACAAAGTTCGCCAAGGAGGTGATGTTCAATCCTAAGACCACCAACTGGATGACTTCATATGACGGACGTAACCAGGAGCCTGTCGAGCTTCCGGTCAAGTTCCCTATCCTCCTCGCTCAGGGTACCGAGGGTATCGGTGCAGGTTTCGCATCGAAGATCCTCCCTCATAACTTCAATGAACTCATAGATGCATCGATCTGCGTGCTCCAGGGCAAGGATTTCGAGATTTTCCCTGATTTCCTTACCGGAGGTGCTGCAGACTGCTCGAAATACAGCAGCAAGCGCAAGGGCGGAAAGATCAAGATCCGCGCAAAGATCGAGAAGATCGACAAGAACACCCTCGCAATCACCGAGGTGCCTTACAGCAAGACTACTCAGGTGGTAATCGAGACAATCCTCAAGGCAAAGGAGTCAGGAAAGATCAAGATCAAGAAGATCGACGACCTTACAACTGACAAGGTAAATATCCTTATCCACCTTCCTAACGATGTGTCGCCAGACAAGACCATCGATGCACTCTACGCATTCACAGCCTGCGAGGTGTCGATCACTCCTAACACATGCGTGATCCTCAACAACAAGCCTCAGGTACTGAGCGTCAACGAAATGCTCCGTTATAGCACAGAGCACACACGTGACCTCCTCGGTCAGGAACTTTCTATCAGACTCAGCGAACTCGAGAATGAGTGGCACTATAACTCCTTGGAGAAGATCTTCTTCGAAAACAAGGTTTACAAGATCCTCGAAGGTGATGCCAAGACATGGGAAGACCAGCTCGAAGAAGTATTCGCCAAGATGCTGACCTACCAGAAGTTCCTCAAGAGACCTATCCTCATGGAAGATATCCACAAGCTTGTGGAGAAGCCTGTAAGAAAGATCTCGAAGTTTGACGTGAAGGCTGTCGATGAGAAGTTGCGTGGCATAGAGGCTGAGATCGAAGAGGTTCAGAATCATCTCGACCACCTTACCGAATACACAATCAACTACTTCAAGGGACTCAAGAAGAAGTATGGCAGCGCATATCCTCGTCTTACCGAGCTCGTCGAGTTCGAGAACATCGAGACTACACGTGTTGTCAGCAACAATGCCAAGCTTTATGCAAACAAGGCTGAGGGCTTCGTAGGTATCGCTTTGAAGAAGGAAGATAATGCCGAGTTCATCTGCGACTGCTCTGACCTTTCTGAGATCATCGTGATCCACAAGGACGGTAAGTACGTGGTGACAAAGGTGTCGGAGAAGGCATTCTTCGGAAAGGACATCCTTTATGTAGGTCTGTTTGACAGAAACGACACACGTACAATCTATAATGTGATCTATCGTGAGGGCAAGACATCTCTCAGCTATGCGAAGAGATTTGCTGTGACAAGCATCACACGTGACAAGGAATATGACATCACTCAGGGCACACCAGGTTCTACAATCCTCTGGTTTACTGTCAATCACAATGGTGAGGCCGAGACCGTACGAATCAATTTCAGACCACGTCCTAAGCTCAAGAAGACTAGCGACGAGTACGATTTCTCACAGCTCCTGATCAAGGGTCGTGCTTCGCGCGGTAACCTCGTGTCAAAGAACCCAATCTCGAAGATCACTCTCAAGTCGAAGGGTATTTCGACAATCGGAGGCAAGGACGTATGGTTCGACGAGGACATCCAGAGACTCAATGAGGACGGCCGCGGTCTCCATCTCGGCCAGTTCAACACAGGCGACCACATCCTTGCAATCTTCAAGGACGGTACATATTACACTACGACATTCGATCTGAGCAACAGATACCAGGGCGATCTTCTCCGCATCGAGAAGCTCGATCCAGCAAAGGTGTTCACTGTGCTTTACTATGACAAGTCAGTGGCATCGTTCTATGTGAAGAGATTCTCATTTGATGTGAGCGACAACACTCCTGTAAGCTTCATTTCAGATTCTAAGGGATCATATCTAGTGGAGATTTCAGACGATCTTCATCCTCAGTTCGAGATCATCTTCGGCGGCAAGAACGTGAACCGCGATCCGGAGAAGGTGGATGCTGAGGAGTTCATCGCTAAGAAGGGTCTCCAGGCAAAAGGTAAGAAGGTTAGTCCGTTCGATGTGAAGAGTGTGGCTTTCGTTGAGCCTCTTGTGAAGGAAGGTGACATTCCTGCTGCTGATGAGGAGCCTGCTGACGGCGTTCAGGCGGGTGAGAATCAGGCGGGAGAGATTGACAATTCAGATGTAGAGGATCCGCTGGACCTCAATATCGATGATGATGACGCTCAGTTGAGTCTGTTCTAAATATGATAATTTCATTGACAGGATTTATGGGATGCGGCAAGAGCAGTGTCGGGAGGAGACTCTCGGAGCTGCTCTGCTGTCCTTTTATAGACCTTGATTCTGTCATTGAGGAGAGGGCAGGATGCAGCATTCCAGAGATTTTTGCTGCTGATGGTGAGGCTGCTTTCCGCACCATGGAGCTGGACACATTGAAACACGTGGTCTGTGAGGGAGAGTCAAAAACTAAATCCCTCACAGACCACGAGCAACAACAAACAGCCCATATAGTTCTATCACTGGGTGGAGGCACGGTAATGACCAAGGAGTGTGCGGATCTGGTCAGACAGAACACCAGGTGCATTTATCTCCGTGCTTCAGTCGACACGCTTATTGAACATCTCGAAGGCCAGACTTGCAATCGTCCGATATTGAATTCTGCTGATTGTCATTCCGACCGAGATTCTATATGTCATTCCGACCGAGCGAAGCGAGTGGAGGAATCTGCTCTACTAAACCGTATCGAGGAGCTTATGTCTCTCCGCGCTGACACATACGAAGCGACTGCCCATATCATTCTTGATACGGACGGTCAATCAATCGATTCCCTTGCTCAGGAAATCATTTCAATACTTAAATAAGGATTATACCAGCTCGTCGCGTTCGCGAAGATCCTTGATACGGAGCTGGGTGTTTGCTGTACCACGATAGTAGTTCTCCACTATCGAGTAGCACACATCGATCGGGTTTCCTGCCTTTATATGGTCAAAGAAGTCCGCCATATTGAATGCGATGGCAGAGATATGGTGGTATGGATGCGACTCCTGGATGAGTTCAAGCTTGAGGTGTCCGCCCTCAGCACCCACCTTGCGTCCCATACCGTTGTCATATACATTTTCAGTGATGAATACCGGTGCGCTGTTGCCAGGGCCGAACGGCTGGAACTGCTTGAGGATACGGAGGAACTTCGGTGTGATCTGCGAGAAGTTGAGCTTCGCATCTATATCCACTACCGGCACCTGCATCTGAGGGATAATCCTGCCTGAGATTGCTTTTTCTATACGCTCACAGAATTCCGGAAGATTCTCTTCACGGAGTGTGAGGCCGGCTGCATAAAGGTGACCTCCGAAATTTTCAAGAAGGTCAGAGCAGCTTTCGATCGCATCATAAAGATCAAAGCCATGTACGCTTCGTGCAGAACCTGTCACGAGGCCTCCCTGAGACTGAGTGAATACGATTGTAGGCTTGTAGAATGCCTCAACAAGTCGTGAGGCCACGATTCCTACCACACCCTTATGCCACTGAGGATTATATACGATAGTCGCATTGCCGCTGCTGAGACAGTTGCCGCTTCGAACCATGTCGAGGGCTTCCTGTGTGATGCGACGGTCGATATTCTTTCGTTCGTTATTGTGCTCGTTGATCTCCGAACCGATACGGATTGCTGTAGCCTCATCTGAAGCAGTGAGAAGTTCCACTGCAATTCGTCCTGACTCCATACGTCCGGCAGCATTGATACGTGGTCCGATCTTGAAGACGATGTCGTCGATTGTAAGATGGTTCGGCTCGAGACCCGAGAGCTGGATCATTGCGAGAAGTCCCTCGCGAGGCTGGCTGTTCAGCTGCTTGAGTCCGTAATGAGCAAGGATTCTGTTCTCGTCAGTCACTGACACGAGGTCAGATGCGATGCTGACTACGAGCAGGTCAAGAAGAGGGATCAGAGTCTCGAACGGGATGTCATATCTCTGAGAATAAGCCTGGACGAGCTTGAATCCTACTCCGCAACCTGAAAGGTCATCGAAAGGATAGAAGCAGTCCTCTCTTTTCGGATCGAGGACAGCCACTGCCTTAGGAAGTTCGTTTTCAGGGAGATGGTGATCGCAGATAATCATCTCGATGCCACGCTCGCGTGCATATTCTACCTTTTCGTTGGCCTTGATGCCGCAGTCGAGGGTGATGATGAGGTTGAATCCGTTCTCGGTAGCCCAGTCGATGCCCTTGTAGGACACGCCGTAGCCTTCATCATATCTTTCTGGAATATAGAAGTCGACGTTGCGGGTGAGACGGCGGAGGAATGAATACACCAACGACACGGCTGTGGTTCCATCCACATCATAGTCTCCATAGACCAGAATCTTTTCGCCTGTGATGACAGCCTGGTGGACTCTCTCCACCGCCTTGTCCATATCGGTCATCAGGAACGGATCATGAAGATCCGCGAGATCCGGACGGAAGAATGAACGGGCCTGCTGGAATGTGCATACGCCTCTCTGGACCAGGAGCTCCGCAAGTACCGGATCGACTCCCAGCTCAAAGGAAAGCTGCTTGACCGTCTGACGGTCAGAACTTTCGCGTAATTTCCATTTCTTCGTAACTGCCATATCCAACAAAGATAATTATTTTGTTTGGATTTCCTATCGGATCTATCATACAATAGCGATATTTTAATATCGAACGTCGAAGATATTGATATTTATGCTATCTTTGTAGATTGGTCGGAAGAATGCATAAACGGCCACAATCAACGTGTAATCAACAAATAAAAGAGATATAATATGAGCATTATGGACCTCAACGAGCAGGAGCTTTTCAGAAGAGAATCGCTCGCTAAGCTCAGAGAACTCGGCATCGAGCCTTACCCGGCACCACTCTTCCCTATCAACACATCTGCAGAGCAGATCAAGGCAGAGTTTGACGAGGCAAAAGGCAACTTCCAGGATGTAGTGATCGCTGGACGTATCATGTCGAGACGTATCATGGGAGCTGCTTCATTCGGAGAGCTTCAGGACGAGACTGGACGTATCCAGATCTATGTGAACCGCGATGAGATCTGCCCTTGTGAAGACAAGACCATGTACAACACCGTATGGAAGAAGCTTCTTGACATCGGTGACATCGTGGGTGTGAAAGGTTTCGCATTCATCACAAAGACAGGTCAGCTTTCAGTTCACGTGAAGGAACTTACTCTCCTTAGCAAATCACTCCGCGTGCTTCCTATCGTGAAGGAGAAGGACGGCGAGGTGTTCGACGCATTCTCTGATCCTGAGCTCAAGTACAGACAGAGATATGTGGACCTCATCGTAAATCCACAGGTACGCGATACATTCATCAAGAGAAGCCAGATCGTGGCTACAATGCGTGAGTACTTCAACGAAGCAGGCTGCCTTGAAGTGGAGACACCTATTCTCCAGAGCATTCCAGGTGGTGCGACTGCACGTCCGTTCATCACTCACCACAACGCTCTCGACATTCCTCTCTACCTCCGTATCGCTAACGAGCTTTACCTCAAGAGACTTATTGTTGGTGGCTATCACGGTGTCTACGAGTTCGCAAAGGACTTCCGTAACGAGGGTATGGACAAGACTCACAACCCAGAGTTCACCTGTATGGAGATCTATGTGGCATACAAGGACTATATCTGGATGATGGAGTTCGTTGAGAAGCTTCTCGAGAAGATCGCTCTCAAGCTCCACGGAAAGACCGAGATCATGATCGGCGAGAACGCTGTTGACTTCAAGCCGCCATTCCGCCGCCTCCCTATCCTCGAGGCTATCAAGGAGTACGCTGGCGTTGACGTAGCAGGCATGTCAGAGGACGAGCTCCGCGAGGCATGTAAGAAGCTTCACGTAGAGACCGATCCTTCATTCGGTAAGGGCAAGCTCATCGACGCCATCTTCGGCGAGTACTGTGAGAAGCACCTCACTCAGCCTACATTCATCACTGACTATCCTGTAGAGATGTCTCCTCTGACAAAGCGTCACCGCACAAACCCAGAGCTCACAGAGCGTTTCGAGCTCTTCGTATGCGGTAAGGAGCTTGCAAATGCATATAGCGAGCTTAACGACCCTATCGATCAGTATGAGCGTTTCCAGGATCAGCTCAAGCTTAAGGACAAGGGAGATGATGAGGCTATGTTCATCGACATGGACTTCGTCCGTGCTCTTGAGTACGGTATGCCTCCTACATCTGGTCTCGGTATGGGAATCGACCGTCTGACTATGTTCATGACGAATTCACCTACTATCCAGGATGTGCTCTTCTTCCCACAGATGAGACCAAAAAGTTTGTAACCAAACTTTTTGATCTCATAATAAAGGGATGGCTCGATGCCATCCCTTTATTCGTTTCTCAACCCCAGTCACCTCTGGTGACAGCCCCTTCCAGGGGCATGCCGACCATGCTTCGCAGGTCGGGCGCCATCGCTGCTGCGGTTTCTCACGAAACCTTGCTGACGCGTGCGGCGCGGCGCTGATGCGCCTTGTTAACTACAAGCTTGACAACCCCTATGCGAAGGGAGGCATACCGACCATGCTTCGCAGGTCGGGCGCCATCGCTGCTGCGGTTTCTCACGAAACCTTGCTGACGCGTGTGGCGCGGCGCTGATGCGCCTTGTTATTGTCGCCAATAAATTTGTCTTTCCATTGACGACAATAATATCCCATTCTCTGCAACAGTCTCGATCCCTAAGCACACACAGCTATATCCTACGATGGACTAGAGGACGATAACATGCTTAAGGGTAAAGCAAAGATGACCCCTAAGCACACCGGACAGTATTGTGAGCAGCTGACAACATTATGGAGCGCTTGGGGTTTTGAGCAAACACACTAATTCATGATGCATCACTATATTATGGGGAAATGATTATATTTGTGAGAGAATTGATGAGTTATGGCAATTATTAAGGAATTGAAAGGTGATGTGCCAGTGATAGGTGCAAGGACGTTTCTGGCGGAGACGGCTACGATAATCGGTACGGTGAGCATGGGTGAGGACTGCAGCATCTGGTATGGCGCAGTACTGCGTGGTGATGTGGGAGCAATAAGGATGGGAGACAGGGTGAATGTGCAGGATAATGCTGTGCTTCATGCCACATATCATCAGTCGGAGTGCGTGATCGGAAACGATGTTTCCATAGGTCATGGTGCTAACGTGCACGGCTGCATCATCGGCAATGATGTTATCATCGGAATGGGTGCGATCGTGATGGACAATACAATCGTTCCGGACGGAACCATCATTGCGGCCGGAGCTGTCGTTCCTGCCAACCAGAAACTCGAACCAGGTATCTATGCCGGAATTCCTGCCAAGAAGATCAAGGACGGTTCTGCAGCAGTCACAGAAAAGGCTCACGCCAACGCGGAACACTATCTGCATTATAAAACCTGGTACGAATAACAGACTACCGGATTATTCACTATCTTTGTTAACAGAACGACAAAGGCAGCATGAGAGTAGAGACTATCACATCGGCGCAGAATGCCAAGATCAAGAATCTTCTGGCATTGCAGGAAAAATCAAAGGAAAGAAAGAAACAGAATCTGTTCGTGGTGGAAGGACGCCGCGAACTGCTTCATTGTGTAGAGGCGGGATATGTACCGTTCACCATTTTCTTCTGCCCAGAAATCATCTCCGAAGCAGATTTCAATGAAATCGCTGAAAGATGCGACTGTCAGTTCATAGAAATTCCTCAGCATCTTTACGACAGGGTCGCTTACCGTGGAGGCACAGAAGGCGTCATCGCCGAGCTTCATTGCAAGGATATGAGTCTTGAAGCCTTGAATCTCAAGGAAAACCCTATCGTTGTAGTTCTCGAGTCTGTAGAGAAGCCTGGCAATCTCGGAGCAGTTCTCCGCAGTGCTGATGCTTCAGGAGTGGACGCTGTGATTGTCTGCGACCCTCTGACAGACATGTACAATCCGAACCTGATCCGTTCAAGCATAGGTGCCATCTTCACGGTTCCAGTTGCAGCCGCAACATCAGAAGATACTATCAAATGGCTGAAAGATAAGGGTATACGAATCTACACTGCCCAGCTCCAGGACTCTGAATGGTATTATGATACAGACATGAAGGGAGGCACAGCGATCGTCATGGGTACAGAGGCCACAGGACTCACAGCAGCATGGCGCAAGGCCGCAGACGCCCATATCAAGATTCCGATGCTCGGACGCCTCGATTCACTCAATGTATCCGTATCAGCTGCAATCCTGATGTACGAAGCAGTACGCCAACGTAACTCATAGAAAAATGAAATTCGGACTCATAGGACATCCTATCGCACATTCTCTCTCCCCTGCCCTCTTCAAGGCGGGATACGACGGCAGATACCCCTATGAACTCATACAGACCGACGACTTCGAGCAGGCTTATGCAAGATTCCTTGAAAGTTACGATGGAATCAACGTCACCGCTCCGTTCAAGGAACTGGCTTTCAGTAAGGCCGATATCCTCTCCGAGGAATGCAGCCTCATCGGTGCCACCAATCTTCTTATAAAGACTGCCGAGGGCATCAAGGCCTTCAACTCAGACTATCTGGGCGTCCGTCTATGGCTTTCAGAGGTCGCTGCCATTTCAGATGGAAAGGAGAAACAGCACCGCGCCACACGCGTCAGCAAGACTTTCAGAGAAAGTCGCAGCAGCGATGGCTCAAGTGATTGTCTGGCAATCACGGCATGCCCTTCGGGACTGTCGCAAAGCGACCGGAGGATAGATAACAATCAGACAGCCTTGGTTGTCGGACTGGGTGGTGCTGGAAAGGCGGCGGCCGTGGCGGCGCATAGCCTGGGATTCGACCTTATACTGATGAACAGGGATATGTCCAAGGCAGAGGCGATGGCCGCAAGACTTGACAGCATGACCGACCATAGCAACAGCATAACTGTCCGTCCGTTGACAGAGTTTGCAGACTGTTTCAGAGAGGCTGATATAATCATATACAATATACCGGCAGCCATACCTCAGCTGGCAGAAATTCCGGCTCCGGAAGAGGGCAGACCGAAGCACGTTCTTGAAGCCAACTACAAGGATCCGTCATTCGACAAAGAACTGATTCACAAACTATTAGACAATAACCCCGAATCCAGTTACACATCAGGCAAGACATGGCTTCTCTACCAGGCGGTAACAGGATATGAACTTTTTACGGGAGAAAAGCCTGATTTGGCGAGAATATCTGCAGTTATATGAGAATTTATCACTAAATTGCAAGGTTTTTGGGGACGTCCCCAGTAATTAAATACAATATCTATGTCATTAAACAAAGCAATGCTGATCGGTAACGTTGGTCGCGACCCTGAAGTACGTTACCTTGATGGAAGTTCAGGACAGGCAAAAGTGGCAACATTCACAGTGGCCACAACCGAGAGGTACAGGGACCGTAACGGTGAAACACGTGAAAACACAGAATGGCACAACATCGTGGCTTGGAGAAACACAGCTGATGTAGTGGAAAGATTTGTAAAGAAGGGCACTCAGGTGTATATCGAGGGCCGTCTCCGCACAAGGTCATGGGATGACCAGAGCGGCAACAAGCGCTACACAACTGAGATCATCGCTGACACACTCCAGCTCCTTGGCAAGAAATCAGACAATCCGGGAGGCGGATATCAGGCACAGGGTGCACCTGCCCAGCAGAGCTACCAGCAGCCTTATCAGCAGCAGACACCGGCGTACCAGCAGCCTGCAGCACAGCCACAGCAGACAGCTCAGAACGTAGTGGACGACATGCCGGAAGATGATCTCCCATTCTAATAAAAACAGAAACACAAAACAGATTCATACACTGTCATGAAATTAGATGTAGTACTCGGCCTCCAGTGGGGCGATGAAGGAAAAGGAAAGATTGTTGATGTCCTCGCGGAAAGATATCCTGTAGTAGCACGTTTCCAGGGTGGTCCTAACGCAGGACACTCACTCCATTTCGATGGAAAGAGCTTCGTGCTCAGATCTGTTCCATCAGGAATCTTCAGAGATGACGCAATGAACATCGTCGGAAACGGCGTGGTTCTCGACCCTATAACATTCAGAGGCGAATGCGAAAACATTGCAGCAAAGACAGGAATCCCTGTAAACAAGAGAATCGTGATCGCAAAGAAGGCTCACCTTATTCTTCCTACACACAGACTTCTCGATGCAGCAAACGAAGCAGCTATGGGCAAGAGCAAGATCGGTTCGACCCTCAAGGGTATCGGTCCTACTTACACCGACAAGATCAGCCGTCATGGACTTCGCGTAGGTGACATCCTCGCTCCGGATTTCGCTGACAGATATGCAAAGCTCCAAAACCGTCACATCACCCTTCTCAACCAGATGGGCTACGAGTGCGACCCTCACGCTGAGGATGCAGAGTTCATGGCAGCATGCGAGTACCTCAAGACATTCGAATTCGTAAACTGCGAATACTATATCAACGAGATCCTCAAGAACAATGAGATTCTTGCAGAGGGTGCTCAGGGTTCAATGCTCGACGTTGACTATGGTTCATATCCGTTCGTGACATCATCTACAACTTCATGCGCTGGTGCATGTACAGGTCTCGGAGTCAACCCTCACCAGATCGGACATGTATACGGTATCTTCAAGGCATACTGCACACGTGTCGGCAGCGGTCCGTTCCCTACAGAGCTCTTCGATGAGACTGGCGAGAAGATCCGCGCCATCGGACATGAGTTCGGAGCAGTTACCGGACGTCCACGCCGTTGCGGCTGGCTCGACCTCGTAGCCCTCAAGTATGCTGTAATGATCAGCGGTGTGACCGACCTCATCATGATGAAATCAGACTGCCTCGACACATTCGAGACAATCAAGGTCTGCACATCTTACATCGTGGATGGTCAGCCTTCAAATGAGTGGCCGTTCGACACATTCGCTGACATCCAGCCTATATACACTGAGTTCAAGGGATGGAATACTGACCTTACTCACTGCCGCACAGAGGAGGAGCTTCCAGTTGAATTCCGCGATTACATCGCATTCATGGAGAAGTTCATCGGCGTTCCTATCAAGATCATTTCTGTTGGACCAGATAGAGATGCTACTATTATGCGCTAAGCGCATAATAGCAGCGGGCTGGTTCAGGCTGCATTATAAAATAAGCGACGGTACAAGTTTTTGCATATTCTTGTACCGTCGCTCTTCATTTATATACAAAACAAACGCTTTAAGCCACCGTTGGTACAAGAATCGACCGATTCTTGTACCAACGCTTATGCTTATGGTCTCTGGTATATGCGTAGGCCGAAATCCGGGGCGACGGTCATCAGGTGGTCGAAGATATCGGACTGCTTTCGTTCATAAACAGCCCATGCCTTCTCCTTGGTGAAGAAATACACCTCTATAGGCAGACCATATGCAGTCGCCTCCTTCTGAGTCACGATGATGTCAAGACTCTGATTGATATCAGGATGGTGATGCAGATAACGTTCGATATAGAGTCGGTACAGCTGCACATTCGTCAGAATCTGCTTGGCGCTGTCATCCTTGTTCTCTGCCATAAGAGGGAGGTCCTCCCTGATTCTGGCAATCATCTCATCCGTACACACCATCAGGCTGTTCAAGTCTATGAATATGCATTTGTCTGCTCTGCGACCGCCGCTTTCCTGCATTCCCCGCCAGTTCTTGAACGGACTGCTGACCAAGGTATATGGAGGTATCATAGTGATCGTATTGTCCCAATTACGGACCTTTACGGTATTCAAGGTGATTTCCTCCACCGTTCCGTTTGCACTGCCGTCCGGCATCTGTATCCAGTCCCCTATCCGGACCATATTGTTCTGAGAAAGCTGCACTCCAGCTACGAATCCGAGAATGCTGTCCTTGAAGACAAGCATCAGGACGGCTGCAGAAGCACCCAATCCTGTAAGCAGAACCTTCGGGGACTTTCCGATAAGGATAGCTACCACTATGATACCTCCGATGAAGAACAGGCCCACCTGCAATCCCTGAAACAGTGCTTTCAATGGATGGTTCTTGCTTTTCTCCGTACGGCTGTAGATATCCATCATAGCCATCAGAAGAGAATTGAGTATCATTATGACCACTATCATGAGATAAGCCCAGGTAAGCTTGTGAAGCAAGCTTGCAAGCTCCTCATTGTGGATTATTCCGGAGTGAAGGACTATGTCTGCACCTATTCCTGGAAGCAGCAGCAGTATATTCCGAAGCAGGGTCCTTCTCCTGCTCTTTCCTATCTTGAAAAAAAAAGTTGCCATGCTTTCGGCATGGCAACTTCTGTGCAATATTTGAATCTGTTAGAGATCTGCAAGGTTCTTCTGAGTGTCAACTGCAGGAGCAACGAGGATTTCCTGGAACTCCTTCTGACCTGTACCGGCAGGGATAGGGTGTCCGCAGATAACGTTCTCCTTAAGGCCCTCGAGAGTGTCGACACGACCACGGATAGCAGACTCGCTGAGCACCTTGGTAGTCTCCTGGAATGAAGCAGCTGAGATGAAGCTGTTAGTCTTCAATGCAGCTCTTGTGATACCCTGGAGTACCTGGCTTGCAGTTGCAGGCTTAGCCTCGCGGAGAACCATCATTCTAAGACCCTGACGCTCGAGTGATGAGTTCTCACCTCTCATTTCGCGTGCAGTGATGATGTCACCCTCAGAGTAAACCTCTGAATCTCCTGCGTCCATCACATAGAACTTGCCGTAGATTGCGTCATTTGTATCCATGAACAACCACTTGTCAACAAGCTCCTCTGGAAGGAATTCTGTATCACCTGGATCGTTGATCTGTACCTTTCTCATCATCTGACGAACGATGATCTCGAAGTGCTTGTCATTGATCTTCACACCCTGGAGACGGTAAACCTCCTGGATCTCATTCACGATGTACTCCTGAACCTTGATAGGACCGAGGATACCGAGAATGTCAGTAGGCGAAACCGCACCGTCTGAAAGTCTTGTACCAGCCTTCACGTAGTCGTTCTCCTGAACAAGGATCTGCTTTGTAAGAGGTACGAGATAGTGCTTCTCGAGACCTGACTTGTTCTTGATGATGATCTCGCGGTTACCTCTCTTGATCTTACCCATGATAACCTCACCATTGATCTCAGAAACAATAGCTGGGTTAGATGGGTTACGTGCCTCGAAGAGCTCTGTAACTCGTGGGAGACCTCCGGTGATATCGTTTGCTTTACCGATAGCACGTGGAATCTTGATGATGATGTCACCGATCTTGACATCCTGACCGTCTTCAACCATTACGTGAGCACCTACAGGGAGGTTGTAATGCTTGAGAGCCTCACCGTTCTCATCAGTGATGATGATGGTAGGGTTCTTAGACTTGTCACGTGACTCGATGATCACCTTATCTCTGTTGAGTGAGTACTCATCAGCCATCTCCTCGCGGAATGTAACACCGTCGATCATGCTGTCGAAGCGTACCTTACCGGCAGTCTCGATGATTGTGATCGCATTATATGCATCCCACTCACAGATAAGGTCGCCCTTCTTGACAGAAGCACCGTCCTTCTTGTAGAGGATCGAGCCGTAAGGCACATCGTACTGAGAGTAAGTGATTCCGGTGTTCTCATCAACGATACGAACCTCAGTTGTACGGCTGACAACAACATCCTGAACTCCGTCCTCAGTAACTCTTTCGATAGTCCTGAGCTCTTCGAACTCAAGCTTACCGTTATATTTAGAGGTAATTGCATTATCAGCTGCAGTACTTGAAGCTGTACCACCGACGTGGAACGTACGGAGTGTAAGCTGAGTACCTGGCTCACCGATTGACTGTGCAGCAATCACGCCGACAACCTCACCCTTCTCGACCATGCGGCCAGATGCAAGGTTACGTCCGTAACACTTAGCGCAGACACCCTTGCGAGACTCACAAGTGAGAACCGAACGGATCTCAACCTGCTCGATAGGGAGTGACTCGATGAGGTTTGCTACATCCTCAGTGATTTCCTCACCTGCAGGGATGATGAGCTCACCAGTAAGCGGGTTGAACACATCATGTACAGAAGTACGTCCGAGGATACGCTCGCCGAGAGACTCTACGATCTCATCCTTGCTCTTGATTGCAGTAGCGATAAGTCCACGGAGTGTACCGCAGTCCTCCTCGTTGATGATGACGTCATGTGAAACGTCAACGAGACGACGAGTAAGGTAACCCGCATCGGCAGTCTTGAGCGCTGTATCGGCAAGACCCTTACGCGCACCGTGAGTAGAGATGAAGTACTCGAGCACTGACATACCCTCCTTAAGGTTCGAGATGATCGGGTTCTCGATAATCTCCGCACCCTGACCACCGGCCTTCTGAGGTTTAGCCATCAAACCACGCATACCGCAAAGCTGCTTGATCTGCGCTGTCGAACCACGGGCTCCAGAGTCGAGCATCATGTATACAGGGTTGAATCCCTGCTGGTCGCTTGAAATCTGCTTCTCCACGATACCGGTAATCTGGTTGTCAATAGATGACCAGAGGTCAATAACCTTGTTGTAACGCTCGTTGTTTGTGATGAAACCCATCGCAAAGTTAGCCTTGATAGACTCAACGGTGTTGTAACCGTTCTCGATGAGTGACTTCTTCTCCTCTGGGATAAGTACGTCGCCGAGGTTGAATGAAAGACCTCCCTTGAACGCCATTGTGTAACCGAGATCCTTGATATCATCGAGGAAGAGGGCTGTACGAGCAACACCTGTATACTTGATGACATTAGAAATGATCTTTCTCAATGACTTCTTACCGAGGACTTCATTGATATATGGAACTTCGACAGGAGCAAGCTGGTTGACGATGATGCGGCCTGGAGTGGTCTTAACCATCTCAGTACCTGCCTCAGGGTTGAGCTTATCCTTTGGAAGTCTTACATTGATCGAAGCATGGATGTCAATTGCCTTCTCGTTGAGAGCGATGATTACCTCCTCCGGTCCGTAGAAGCTCATGCCTTCACCCTTCACACCCGGACGAGCCTTGGTGATATAGTAGAGACCGAGCACCATGTCCTGCGAAGGCACGGTGATAGGTGTACCGTTTGCAGGGTTGAGGATGTTGTGCGAACCGAGCATGAGGAGCTGTGCCTCAAGGATTGCAGCATTGCCGAGTGGAAGGTGAACCGCCATCTGGTCACCGTCGAAGTCGGCGTTGAACGCAGTACATGCGAGCGGGTGGAGCTGGATTGCCTTACCCTCGATCATCTTAGGCTGGAATGCCTGGATACCGAGACGGTGAAGTGTAGGGGCACGGTTGAGAAGAACCGGATGACCCTTCATCACGTTCTCGAGGATATCCCAGATAACTGCATCCTTTCTGTCAACGATCTTCTTCGCAGACTTCACTGTCTTTACGATACCACGCTCAATGAGCTTTCTGATAATGAATGGCTTGTAAAGCTCAGCGGCCATGAACTTAGGAAGACCGCACTCATGCATCTTGAGCTCAGGACCAACGACGATAACCGAACGAGCTGAATAGTCGACACGCTTACCGAGGAGGTTCTGACGGAAACGACCCTGCTTACCCTTGAGTGAATCAGAGAGTGACTTGAGAGTACGGTTTGCCTCGCTCTTCACTGCATTTGACTTCTTCGAGTTGTCGAAGAGTGAGTCAACTGCCTCCTGAAGCATACGCTTCTCGTTTCTGAGGATCACCTCAGGTGCCTTGATCTCGATGAGTCTCTTGAGACGGTTGTTACGGATGATAACTCTTCTATAGAGGTCATTGAGGTCTGATGTAGCGAAACGGCCACCATCAAGCGGAACGAGAGGACGAAGATCAGGCGGAATCACAGGAATCACCTTGAGGATCATCCACTCAGGGCGGTTGATCTCCTTAGACTCCTGGAACCACTTAACGATGCTGAGTCTCTTGAGAGCCTCTGCCTTTCTCTGCTGTGAAGTCTCCTTTACCATCTTCTGGCGGAGCTCCTTTGCGAGAGCGTCAATATCAATCTCCTTGAGAAGCTCATAGATAGCCTCTGCACCCATTCCTGCAACGAACTTGTCAGGATCGTCAGCCGGCATGTTGTACTGCTCAGGCTGCTGTGCATAGAAGTCAAGGTACTCGTCCTCTGAAAGGAGTTCGAGCTTCTGGAATCCAGAAGTACCTGGCTTGATTACGATATACTTCTCATAATAGATTACTGATTCGAGCTTCTTGGCAGCGATACCGAGAAGAGCAGCGATCTTGTTAGGAGCAGACTTGAAATACCAGATGTGAGCTACAGGTACTGTGAGCTCGATATGTCCCATCCTCTCCCTACGTACCTTCTTCTCAGTCACTTCAACACCGCATCGGTCGCAGACGATACCACGATAGCGGATTCTCTTGTACTTACCGCAGTGGCATTCGTAATCCTTTGTAGGACCGAAGATCTTCTCGCAGAAGAGACCGTCACGCTCAGGCTTATAAGTCCTGTAGTTGACAGTTTCAGGCTTCAACACCTCGCCGGAAGACCTCTCTTTGATGTCCTCCGGTGAAGCGAGTGCGATGCTGATTCTTTCGAAATTGCTTTTAACCTTGTTTTCTTTATTAAAAGTCGGCATATTTCTAAAATTTCAATTGTCAGTTATTAGTCCAAAGTCACCTTAAGTCCGAGACCTCTAAGCTCGTGGAGCAATACGTTGAGAGACTCTGGAATGCCTGGGTTAGGCATGAGGTCACCCTTGACGATTGCCTCGTATGCTTTGGATCTACCTGTAACGTCATCTGACTTCACAGTCAGGATCTCCTGAAGAATATTTGCTGCACCGAATGCCTCGAGTGCCCAAACCTCCATCTCTCCGAAACGCTGACCTCCGAACTGTGCCTTACCACCGAGAGGCTGCTGAGTGATGAGAGAGTATGGTCCGATAGAACGTGCATGCATCTTGTCGTCAACCATGTGACCGAGCTTGATCATATAGATGACTCCGACTGTAGCAGGCTGGTCGAACCAGTCACCTGTACCTCCGTCACGGAGATAAGTCTTACCATATCTAGGAAGACCTGCCTTGTCTGTATAAGCACAGATGTCATCAAGGCTCGCACCGTCGAAGATAGGGGTGCTGAACTTCACACCGAGCTCCTCACCAGCCCATCCGAGAACAGTCTCGTAGATCTGACCGAGGTTCATACGTGAAGGCACACCGAGAGGGTTAAGAACGATATCCACTGGAGTACCGTCTGCGAGGAATGGCATATCCTCGTCCCTTACGACCTTCGCTACGATACCCTTGTTACCGTGGCGACCTGCCATCTTATCACCGACTCTGATCTTTCTCTTCTTTGCAACGTAAACCTTAGCGAGCTGCATTACGCCGTTTGGAAGCTCATCACCGACCTTGATCTTGTCGAGAACTCTCTTGTTGCGTGCTGCCTCTTCCTTGTGGGCGATGCAGTAGTTGTTGATGAGTTCGCGGATAAGCTCGTTAGCGTTCTTGTCGCTGGTCCACTTGCTTGAGTTGATGTTTTCATAGTCGATATCCTGAAGAGCAGCGACAGTGATGTCCTTGCCCTTGGCAATGATTTCAACTCCGTAGAGGTCGCTGATGCCTGCGCTCTTCTTACCGTCCACGAGGACTGCAAGCTTCTCGATGAATCTTGCTCTGAGAGCTGCGGCCTTAGCTGCGAATTCCTCCTCTGCCTTCTCGATCTTAGCCTTCTGCTCGCTCTTCACACCCTTGCGACCGCTCTCCTTAGCTACCTTAGAATAAAGGGCAGTATTGATTACGGTACCGCTGAGTGATGGAGTAGCCTTGAGTGAAGCATCCTTCACGTCACCGGCCTTGTCTCCGAAGATAGCTCTGAGGAGCTTCTCCTCTGGTGATGGATCGCTCTCTCCCTTAGGAGTGATCTTACCGATCATGATGTCACCCGGCTCGATGTGAGCACCGATACGGATGATACCGTTCTCGTCGAGATCCTTTGTAGCGTCCTCGCTGACATTAGGAATATCTGAAGTGAGTTCCTCCATACCACGCTTGGTGTCACGCACCTCAGTGATATACTCGTCCACATGGATCGAAGTGAGGATATCCCAACGGATCATGCGCTCAGAAATAACGATCGCATCCTCATAGTTATAACCCTTCCATGGCATGAACGCCACCTTGAGGTTTCTACCGAGAGCGAGTTCGCCGTTCTGTGTAGCGTAACCCTCTGTCATGATCTGACCAGGCTCCACGATATCTCCCTTGCGCACGATAGGCTTGAGGAGGATAGTTGTGCTCTGGTTAGTTCTTCTATATATAGGAAGCTGATATACAGTGATATCCGGTGCGAAGCTTACGAACTTCTCGTCCTCTGTACGGTCGTACTTCACATGGATTTCCTTAGCGTCTACATATACAACCTCACCCTTTCTCTCAGCACGAACCTGAGTTCTTGAGTCCTGGCACACTCTTTCCTCAAGACCTGTACCTACGATAGGTGACTCAGGGTTGAGAAGCGGAACTGCCTGGCGCATCATGTTCGCACCCATGAGGGCACGGTGGGCATCGTCATGCTCGAGGAACGGAATGAGTGAAGCCGCAACTGATGCGATCTGGTTAGGAGCAACGTCCATGAAGTTAACCTCTTCTTTGGTAACTACAGGGAAGTCCGCACCGAGACGGCACTGGATTCTGTCCTCAAGGATGTGACCATCCTTGTCCATCTTCACCTTAGCAAGTGAAACCATCTGGTTCTCCTCCTCCTCAGCGCTCATGTAAGTCCAGCCCTCTGATGTAAGGTTAACCTTACCAGCCTCTACCTTGCGGTATGGAGTCTCGATGAATCCGAGGTCATTGATACGTGCGTAAACGCAGAGTGATGAAATAAGACCGATGTTTGGTCCTTCCGGAGTCTCGATAGGACAGAGACGGCCGTAGTGTGTATAGTGTACGTCTCGAACCTCGAAACCTGCACGGTCTCTTGAGAGACCTCCTGGACCGAGAGCTGAAAGACGACGCTTATGTGTCATTTCAGACAGCGGGTTGGTCTGGTCCATGAACTGTGACAACTGGCTTGTTCCGAAGAATGAGTTGATCACTGAAGAAAGAGTCTTCGCATTGATCAGGTCTGTCGGAGCAAACTGCTCGCTGTCTCTTACGTTCATTCTCTCGCGGATGGTACGTGCCATACGTGAAAGACCAACGCTGAACTGGTTTGCAAGCTGCTCACCTACTGTTCTGATACGTCTGTTGCTCAAGTGGTCGATATCGTCGACAACAGCCTTTGAGTTGATCAACTGGATGAGATACTTGATGATCTCGATCATATCAGTGTTGGTGAGAACTCTTGTATTCTCGTCGATAGTGAGGTTAAGCTTCTTGTTGAGTCTGTAACGTCCCACGTCGCCGAGGTCATATCTCTTCTCAGAGAAGAAAAGCTTGTCGATCACATCTCTTGCAGTAGCTTCATCAGGTGGTTCTGAATTACGAAGCTGCTTGTAGATGTAGTTGACTGCCTCCATCTCCGTATTTGTAGGGTCCTTCTGGAGAGTGTTGTAGATGATGGCGTACTCATTTACGTTAGCCTCATCCTTCTGGAGGAGAATTGTCTTGACATCAGTCTCAGACAACTTCTCGATTGTCTCCTCGTTGAGGATCTCGCCACGATCGACGTAGATCTCACTTCTCTCTACAGGGATGACCTCTCCTGTGTCTTCATCCACGAAGTCCTCGCTCCATGTTCTGAGTACCTTTGCCGCAAGCTTCCTGCCCTCGTTTGCCTTAAGGTTTTCTGGAGTAGCCTCAATCTCGTCAGCGAGACCGAAGATATCGATGATGTCCTTGTCGCCGTTGAATCCAATGGCCCTGAGGAGGGTTGTTACAGGTAATTTCTTCTTACGGTCAATGTATGCATACATGACATTGTTGATGTCAGTTGCGAACTCGATCCAAGATCCCTTGAAAGGAATGATACGTGCTGAATAGAGCTTTGTACCGTTTGCATGTACGCTCTGTCCGAAGAACACGCCAGGAGATCTGTGGAGCTGTGACACGATGATTCTTTCAGATCCGTTGATTACGAATGTACCGCCCGGCGTCATGTATGGAATGTTGCCGAGGTATACATCCTGGACTTTTGTATCGAAGTCCTCATGCTCAGGATCATTGCATGAAAGGCGGAGTTTAGCCTTCAGAGGAACGTTATATGTCAGTCCTCTCTCAAGACACTCATCAATCGAATACTGCGGAGGATCGATGAAATAGTCGATGAATTCGAGCTTATAGCTGTTCCTCGTGTCTTCGATTGGGAATATCTCCTGGAACACCTGATAAAGACCCTCGTTACGTCTGTTCTCAGGCGTAGTATCGAGCTGGAAGAAGTCCTGGAATGACTTCAACTGCACCTCGAGAAGGTCCGGGTACTCAAGGAGAATTTTTGATGATGCGAATGAAACTCGCTGATTTTTAGTCTTTATTGACATCGTTCTGCCTTTGATATAGAGAAAAACTTTATTACGACAAAAAGGTTTAGAGCCTATTTGGCCCTAAACCTGACTTTTTTCCCATCAAGGGAAGGAGATGAAATTACTTAATCTCAACTTCAGCTCCTGCCTCTTCGAGGGCAGCCTTAAGTGCTTCAGCCTCTGCCTTAGAAACCTTCTCCTTAACAGCTACTGGAGCCTTGTCAACGATCTCCTTAGACTCCTTGAGACCAAGACCAGTTGACTCCTTAACAGCCTTAACAACGCCAAGCTTAGCAGCGCCAGCTGAAACGAGGATTACATCAAACTCAGTCTGCTCAACCTCAGCGGCTGCTGCAGGACCTGCTACTGCTACTACTGCAGCTGCTGCAGGCTCAATTCCGTACTCCTCCTTGAGGATGTTTGCGAGCTCCTGTACATCTTTCACAGTAAGGTTTACCAACTCTTCTGCGAGTGCTTTAATATCTGCCATAATTATTATAATTTAAATTGTTTTTTGTTTACTTATTAATTACTCTGCTGCCGCTTCAGCCTTATCGTCATCCTTGTGCTCGAGAGCAGACATGACGTTGCGGATAGGTGCGAGGAGGAGACCAACGATGTCAGCGATCATTTCCTCACGTGACTTGATTGCAAGGAGGTTGTTGAGCTGATCAGCACCGATGAATGCCGGCCAATCCTGAACGAATGCGCCCTTAAGTACAGGCTTCTCGTTACCACCTTCATTGAACTTCTTGATCACCTTTGCAGGAGCGTTAGGAGCAACTGTGTACATGATTGCAGTAGGACCTGCGAGTACCTCAGTAAGCTTCATCATCTCCTCGTTCTGAGAAGCCTCAAGAACCTTGGTGAAGAGAGTGTTCTTTACTACTACAAGCTTAACACCTGCCTCGAAGCAAGCCTTGCGGAGTGCATGAGTCTTTGCGGCGTCAAGACCAGCGATGTCAGTGATGTAAAAGTTAGGAGTCTCCTCCAACTGTGCTGAAATCGCGTTAATAATATCGAGTTTTTCTTCCTTTCTCATAACGTTTAATTTTTACAGCACTAAATTACTCTACTGATTTAACATCTACGCTGATACCTGGGCTCATTGTTGAGCAGATAGCAACAGCTTTCATATAAGTACCCTTAAGAGCCTGTGGCTTAAGCTTGAGGATAGCAGAAAGGAGCTCCTTAGCGTTCTCAGTGATCTGAGCTGGAGTGAAAGATACCTTTCCGATAGCTGCGTGAACGATACCGGTCTTGTCAACCTTGAAATCGATCTTACCAGCCTTAACCTCCTTAACAGCGTTACCTACTTCCATAGTCACTGTACCGGTCTTAGGGTTTGGCATGAGTCCTCTTGGACCGAGGATACGGCCGATTACACCGACCTTAGCCATAACTGATGGTGTACAGATGATGACATCAACGTCAGTCCATCCACCCTTGATCTTCTCGATGTACTCGTCAAGACCTACATAGTCAGCACCAGCCTCCTTTGCCTCGTTCTCCTTGTCAGGAGTACAGAGTACGAGAACGCGTGTAGTCTTACCTGTTCCGTGTGGAAGTGTAACGACGCCACGAACCATCTGGTTTGCCTTACGAGGGTCAACGCCGAGGTTTACATGAAGCTCTACAGAAGCATCAAACTTAGTGTAAGTGATTTCCTTTACAAGTTCACATGCCTCAGCAAGCTTATATTCCTTAGCTGCATCGTACTTTGCGATCACAGCCTTCTGATTCTTTGTAAGTTTAGCCATTTTGCACGTAAATTTTAGAGTTCAGGAAATTCTCCTTCTACCTTGATACCCATGCTTCTTGCGGTACCAGCTACCATTGTCATAGCTGACTTGAGAGTGAAGCAGTTCATGTCAGCCATCTTTGTCTCAGCGATAGCCTTAACCTGCTCCCAAGTTACTGTACCTACTTTCTTTCTGTTTGGCTCAGCAGATCCAGCAGAAATCTTTGCAGCTTCCTTGAGCTGTACAGCTACAGGCGGCTGCTTTACCTCGAATGAGAAAGACTTGTCGCTGTAAACTGTGATCACTACCGGCAATACCTTACCTGCGCTTTCCTGCGTACGGGCATTGAACTGCTTGCAGAAATCCATGATGTTAAGACCCTTCGATCCGAGGGCCGGTCCTACTGGAGGAGATGGATTGGCTGCGCCACCTTTAATCTGGAGTTTAATAAATCCAGCAATTTCCTTTGCCATAATTCTTTGTTATTCTTTAGTTACCTGTGTAAAGTTGAGTTCCAAAAGGGTCTTTCTGCCGAAGATCATGACCATGACCTTGAGCTTGCTCCTGTCCTCGACAATTTCTTCTACTGTACCGTCGAAACCGTTGAAAGGACCGTCTGTGATCTTGACAGCATCGCCGACCTTGTAGTCAACAACTGTCTCGGCCTCAGTCACGGCCATCTCATCCTGCTCACCAAGAATTCTTCTTACCTCGTCTTCTCTGATCGGGATAGGAAGCTTCTCTTCCTGAGCCTTTCCGCTGCCTCTTACGACATCACGCTTCTCAGTAAGGAAGCCTGACATGTGAGGGACCTCGTTACGGATGATGTGCTGCAGCTCTCCAGTAAGCTCCGCCTCTATAAGCACATAGCCGGGATAGAAAAGACGCTCTGTACAGATGCGCTTTCCATCGCGGATTCTATAAACTTTTTCGGTAGGAACAAGAACCTGAGAAACCAGGTCCTGAAGGCCACGTCTTTCAATCTCCTTTTCGAGATACTCTTTGGCTTTTCTTTCCTTTCCGCCTGCTGCTCTCAGCACATACCATTTCTTATTGCTTTCGCTCATAGTCAAGGTATATTAGAGTGTGTAAATTGCAGACATGAGGTTCTGGAAACAGAAGTCCATTGCGAAGATAACAAGGGCAAAGATCACAGACGCAACCATCACAACGAGGGCTGAATTCTGCAACTTATCCCATGTCGGCCAAGACACTTTCTTGGTCATCTCAGCATAAGACTCTTTCACGTAGTTGATAAATCTTCTCATCTTTACATTTAATGGACGATGCGGTTTGGAAGCTGTCCGCAAAGTCTGTTAAACATTACCAAATCGTAACCTTTGATATTTTCTTTCTAATTGGCAGGGGAACCAGGATTCGAACCCAGACTAACGGTTTTGGAGACCGCTGTACTACCCTTATACTATTCCCCTAAAAAAGTGGGTGAACTTATTCAGGACACCCACCTGATATTATTGGTAATTAGTCAATAAGCTTAGTTACCTGACCAGCACCTACTGTTCTACCACCCTCGCGGATTGCGAACTGGAGACCCTCGTTGATAGCAACTGGGTAGATAAGCTCTACAGTGATGTGAACGTTATCTCCTGGCATTACCATCTCTACGCCCTCTGGGAGTGAAATCTCACCAGTGATGTCGAGAGTACGGATGAAGAACTGTGGACGGTAGTGGTTGTGGAATGGAGTATGACGACCACCCTCATCCTTCTTAAGTACGTAGATAGAAGCTTCAAACTTCTGGTAAGGCTTGATCATACCTGGCTTAGCAAGTACCTGACCTCTCTTGATCTCCTTCTTGTCGATACCACGGAGGAGAAGACCTACGTTGTCACCAGCCTCACCCTGATCGAGGAGCTTACGGAACATCTCAACACCTGTTACAACAGTCTTCTTAGGCTCCTCACCAAGACCTACGATCTCAACCTCGTCAGAAACGTGGATGATACCAGTCTCGATACGACCTGTAGCTACTGTACCACGACCTGTGATAGAGAAGATATCCTCGATTGGCATGAGGAATGGCTTATCGATATCACGTGGAGGGAGTGGAACGTACTCATCAACTGAAGCCATGAGCTCCATAACCTTAGCCTCCCACTGTGGGTCACCGTTAAGTGCACCGAGAGCTGAACCGCGGATTACAGGAGCGTTGTCACCGTCGAAGTTGTAGAATGAAAGAAGGTCACGGAGCTCCATCTCAACGAGATCAAGCATTTCCTCATCGTCAACGAGGTCAACCTTGTTCATGAATACAACAATCTTAGGTACGTTTACCTGACGAGCGAGAAGGATGTGCTCACGAGTCTGAGGCATAGGACCGTCAGTTGCAGCACAAACGAGGATCGCACCGTCCATCTGAGCAGCACCAGTAACCATGTTCTT
>JAFZGK010000009.1 GCA_017555445.1 Bacteroidales bacterium | reverse complement strand
CCTTTCGGAGTTTCCTCTCCTACACCCTTACAACCGGTAGCGACAAACTCTGCCACGCTTCTGTTAGCAAGAAGCATGAATTCCTCGATAAGCCAGTTGGCCTCCTTTGTTACCTTCTGATATACATCAACCGGATGACCCTTCTCATCCACAATAACCTTCATCTCAGGACGCTCGAAGCTGATGGCTCCGCTTGCAAATCTCTTCTTGCGGAGCTTCGAAGCAAGTCCGTGAAGTATGAGCACAGCATCTCTCACTTCATTCGGAACATCTTCATGCTCTGCTTTCGGACCGGATTCTATCACCTTCTGGGCTTCTTCATACGCGAATCTGTGGTCTGATTCTATGACAGTCCTGCCGAACCACTGACCTGCAACACGGCCGAGAGGAGTCATTTCAAAAACTGCAGAGAAAGTCAGTTTCTCTTCATGTGGTCTCAATGAACAGAGCTTGTTCGCCAGCTTTTCAGGAAGCATAGGAACGGTTCTGTCGACAAGATAGACAGATGTGCCGCGGCTGCGCGCTTCTTCGTCCACGACACTGCCCGGTTTCACATAATGAGTGACGTCAGCGATATGGACTCCAACCTCGTAATTGCCGTTTTCAAGAACTCTGAACGAAATGGCATCGTCGAAGTCCTTGGCATCTGCTGGGTCTATGGTAAATGTGAGAATATTTCTGAAATCCTGACGTTCTGCGATATCCTGCGCGGTAATCTCTTCTGAAATCATGTCTGCAGCATTGGCCACTTCCGGCTCGAAACGATATGGAAGCGCATATTCTGCAAGTATCGCATGCATCTCGGTGTCATTTTCACCAGGTTCTCCGAGAACATCCACAATATGTCCTGTCGGGTTTGATTCGTGTCTTTCCCATCCGTCAACCACAGCAGCCACCTTCATTCCGGACATGGCTCTCAGTTCCTGTCTGCCCTGACCGTCTTCAGTCATCTCGTGTACTCCGTGGATTGCATAAAGGTTGTCTCCTATCGGCTTGAGCCATCCTGTCTCGTCCTTCGGTTCTGCAAATGAATGTCCCTTCACATTGTGACGACGGTAGCGCTGCTTATCAGATTCTGCGAAAGGAATCGATATGTCATAAGGCATGAAACGGCTCTGCATCAGCACCCAGGCCTGATCTCCTACAACATGGAGAATGCCGATGAACGGTCTGCGCGAACGCTCGATGATCTCGACCACCTCGCCTTCTCTGCGGGTACGGTCAGTCTTCTCACGGGTAACTGTCACACGGACGATATCTCCATTAAGCGCACCCCTTGTCTTGGATGCTTTCACGAACACATCATCCTCCTCACCTTCCGCTATCACGAATGCGAAACCCTCGCGTGTCATCTGTACCTTTCCGGTCACCTGCGGAAACACCTTTTTTCCGCCTCTGCCGCCGTGGCGGCCGTTTCCTCCCCTGCTTCGGGAATTTTTCCTTCTTGACATATTTTTATCCTATAATTCATACAAAGTTAATATTTTTTCTGCTTGATTTAGGGTATATTTGCAAATGTCTACCAAAAAGCAAATTTCAGCACCATTAATTATATGAAACAGACTTCAATCATCTTCCTTGCCGTCTGCGGACTCTTCGCAGTCTCATGCAAAGAAGGGGCTAAGGACGCTCCTGCACAAGAAAATCTTTATGAAACACACACGGTGTCGCTGAGCGACAGGACGCTCACTACAAACTTCTCTGCTTCCATCAGCGGAGTACAGACAGTGGAGATCCGTCCTCAGGTAAGCGGAATGATCACTGACATCCTCATAGAAGAAGGCGAAAGTGTGACAAAGGGACAGGTCCTCTTCATCATCGACCAGACCCCTTATAAGGCAGCTCATGAAATTGCTGCAGCTAATGTAAAGAGTGCAGAAGCAGCACTTTCCACTGCAGAACTCGTCCTCAAGAGCAACAGAGACCTCTACAATCAGGGTGTCGTATCCGAGTTCGAGCTCATGACTGCGCAGAATGACCTTACTGAAGCGCAGGCACGTCTCGCCCTTGCTCAGGCACAGGAAGTCAATGCAAGCAATGACCTTTCGTATACAGAAGTCCGCTCGCCGGTAAATGGAGTCGCTTCGATGATTCCTTATCGCGTGGGTGCCCTTGTAAGCAGCAACATCTCGCAGCCTCTTGTGACTGTGTCGGATGACAGCAGGGTCTATGCTTATTTCTCTATGGCGGAGAACCAGATGCTCGACATGGTGCAGCAGTATGGTTCTCTCGACAACGCCATCAGACAGATGCCGGAAGTGGAGCTCCTCATGAGCAACGGACAGAAATATGAGCACAAAGGTAAAATCAACGCTGTCAGCGGAACCATCAGCGAGACTACCGGTGCCGTCAGCATCAGAGCGGTCTTCAACAACCGCAACCACCTTCTCCGAAACGGAGGTAGCGGCAGCATCGTCATCCCTACTACAGTGAAGGATGCCATCGTCATCCCTCAGACAGCAACATACGAGCTTCAGGACCGCATCTTCGTGTACAAGGTGGTGGATGGAAAGGCTTCATCGACAGAGATTCATGTAGCTCCGCAGAACAATGGAGTGGAATATATCGTTACAGACGGACTTGCGGTAGGCGACGTGATAGTAGCTGAGGGCGCCGGCCTCATCAAGGAAGGAACAGTCATCAAGAGCAAGAACATGGAGGAACAGGAATAATGAATGTAAAGACTTTCATCGACCGTCCGATCTTCTCGGGAGTGATTTCCGTCATAATCCTTCTGGTCGGACTCCTGGGACTCTCGCAGCTTCCTATCGAGCAGTTCCCTGAGATCGCACCTCCTACGGTCAGCGTATCCGCAGCATATGCCGGTGCGAATGCCGAGACCGTACAGAAGAGTGTGCTTGTACCTTTGGAAGAGGCCATCAACGGTGTGGAGGATATGATGTATATGGTGTCATCCGCTACCAACAGCGGATCGGCCAGCATCCAGATCTACTTCCGTCAGGGCACTGACGGCGATATGGCGATGGTCAACGTACAGAACAGAATCGCTTCAGCCCAGAGTCTTCTGCCTGCAGAGGTGACCAGGAGCGGTGTGACCGTACGAAAGAGGCAGACCAGCCGTATCAAGACATTGGCAGTATATAGTCCGGACGGACGTTTCGACAGAAAATTCATCGTCAACTATCTCAAGATCAACATCGAGCCACGACTTTCGCGTATTGCCGGAGTCGGTGAGGTGGATGTACGAGGAGGTGACTACTCACTCCGAATCTGGCTGGATCCGGGCAAGATGGCAAAATACGGTCTCATGCCGTCTGACATCTCGACTGTCCTTTCGGAGCAGAATATCGAAGCAGCTACCGGAACCTTGGGCGCTGACTCAGACAACACATTCCGCTATGTGCTGAAATATCGCGGAAGATATGAGGAGGTGACTGATTATGAAAACATGGTCATCCGTGCAGAAAAGGACGGTACAGTGCTCAGACTCAAGGATGTAGCAAATCTTGAGCTCGGAGAGAGAAGTTATGATTACATCGGAATGGTGAACGGCCATCCGGGTACTACAATCAATATTTCCCAGACCTCCGGATCCAATGCGAACGACATCATCGTAGCAATTGACAAGGAGATCGAAAACATCAGGAAAGACCTTCCTAAGGGTCTGGAAATCGTGGACCTGATGAGTACGAAGGACTTCCTTGACGCATCGATCAACAATGTGATCAAGACCCTCTTCGAGGCGATTCTCCTTGTGATACTCGTGGTATTCGTCTTCCTTCAGAGCCTCCGCTCGACTGTCATCCCTACCATATCCATCGTGGTTTCGCTGGTGGGAACCTTCGCGTTCCTCATGGTAGCGGGATTCAGTCTCAACATGATCACGCTCTTTGCCCTCGTGCTCGTGATCGGTACGGTAGTGGACAACTCCATCGTGGTCGTGGAAGCCGTGCAGGCCAAGTTCGACGCCGGCTACAAATCCGCTTATAAGGCCACAATAGACGCCATGGGTGGCATTTCGACAGCTCTTGTCGCAACTACATTCGTATTTATGGCCGTGTTCATTCCTGTGAGCTTCATGGGAGGAACAACAGGTGTATTCTACACACAGTTCGGTCTTACTATGGCAGTTGCCGTGGGTATATCTCTCATCAACTCGCTTACACTCTCCCCTGCCCTCTGCGCCCTTATCATGACTCCTCATGAGGATGTTGCGGAAGGAGGCAAGCCTAGTTTCTCCGCCCGCTTCCACAAGGCCTTCGATGCGGGATTCGGCGCAGTGGTCGGCAAGTACAAGAGGATAGTGCTCTTCATGTTCAAGAACAGGTGGCTCACAGGAGTCCTGATTCTGATTACATGCGGCGGACTCGTATATCTGATGAACACTACAAAGACAGGTCTCGTGCCTAAGGAGGATATGGGTTCTATCAATATCGATGTACGCACTCCTCCAGGAACGAATATAGCGGAGACTGACAAGGTTCTCGGCGAAATCGACCAGCGCATAAGCACCATACCGCAGATCGAAGCATATTCAAGGACTACCGGATTCGCAGGCCAGTTCGGTCAGGGTTCATCTACCGGTAACTTCACCATCAGACTTCTTGACTGGAAGTTCAGAACCGGCGAGGGAGATGACATCGACTCGGTGATGGATGAGATCTACGCCCGCACTTCCGATATCAACTCTGCTGATATCATGGTATATACCAGAGGTATGATTCCTGGCTACGGTTCAAGCAACGGCTTCGAGCTTTATATCCAGGACCAGAAGGGAGGAACATTGGAAGACCTTGAGAAAATTACTGACGACTTCATCATAGAGCTGAACAAGAGGCCGGAGATTGAAAGGGCGAAGACAGCATTTGATTCGTCTTATCCGATGTATCTCCTCGAAGTTGATGCAGTGCAGTGCAAGAGGAACGGAATTTCTCCTTCGAATGTACTGAGCGTTCTCGCAGGATATGTGGGAGGAAGCTATGCATCGAACATGAACAGGTTCTCCAAGCTTTACCGCGTCATGATGCAGGCCGCTCCGGAACATCGTCTTGACACAGAATCACTTCAGAACATGTTCGTGCGCAATGCAAACGGCGAGATGTCACCTATCAACCAGTATCTCACTCTCAAGAGAATTTATGGTCCGCAGTCAATTTCACGTTTCAATCTCTTTACAGCTATTTCTGTGAACGGACAGGCTGCCAAGGGCTACAGCTCCGGACAGGCCATCCAGGCCGTGCGTGAGACCGCGGCGAAGGTTATTCCTGCAGGTTACGGATATGAGTTCGGAGGAATGTCGCGTGAGGAAGCGAATTCCGGCAATTCGGTTGTCATTATCTTTGCAATCTGCGTGGTATTCATCTATCTGATCCTCTGTGCATTGTACGAGAGCCTCTTCATCCCTATAGTAATCATCCTCTCGATTCCGTTCGGTGTTGCAGGAAGCTTCCTTTTCGCAAGGTTGTTCGGTCTTGAGAACAATATCTACCTTCAGATCGGTCTCCTGATGCTCATCGGACTCCTTGCCAAGACAGCCATTCTCCTCACCGAGTTCTCATCTCAGAAGAGGGCTGAGGGAATGACCATTGCGATGGCTGCGATGGCTGCAGCAAAGGCCCGTCTGCGTCCTATCCTCATGACATCCCTCACAATGATCTTCGGTATGCTTCCTCTCATGTTTGCAAGCGGAGTAGGTGCGAACGGAAACATCTCTATCGGCGTAGGTACAGTCGGAGGTATGCTCATCGGTACGCTTGCACTCATTATCGTCGTACCTCCTCTGTTCATCATATTCCAGCATATTGAAGAGAAGGTGATGCCAAAACGAAACAGGGAGTAAGGCTTATAAAAAAGGAACAAATGAAACGTCATATACTTTTATTGATCGCAGTCCTGTCATTGAGCAGCTGCGGTGTGTATAGAAAATACGAACGCGAACAGCTCTGGTTTGTGGACAGTCTCTACAGGAGGATGGAAATCCCGACTGACAAATTCTCTACTGCTGCTGTGTCTTGGGAAAGGATGTTTACGGATCCTATTCTCCAGGAATGGATAACATTGGGTATCAAATACAACAGTGACCTCAAGGTGGCACAGACAAAGGTTCAGGAAGCAGAAACTGCTCTTCTTTCTGCACGATGGGCACTCCTTCCGGGTTCCAATTTCACAGCTTCAGGCGGCGTACCTGGAAGCTTCAGTGCCAAAGCAGACATCAGCTGGGATGCAGACATCTTCGGCGGCCTTCGTAATGCCAAAAGGAAGGCTGCTGCCGCAATGGAGCAGAGCAAGGCATATGAGCAGGCTGTGCAGACACAGCTCATAGCAAGCATTGCAAACAGCTATTATTCACTCATCATGTTCGATGAGCAGCTTGCTGTCAGTCAGAGGACTCTCAAGACATGGGAGGAAAACATCAGGACTCTCGAGGCCTTGAAGCGCGCCGGAAAGACAAATGAGGCTGCAGTGCTTCAGGCAAAGGCAAGCAAGCTGAATGTGGAAGCTTCCGTGCTCACTCTCGAGAAGGAGAGACTTGCGATGGAGAATTCGTTCTGCGCCCTGATAGGTATCGTACCAATGAGCATCAACCGCGGCGTCCTGAAGGACCAGGAGTTCCCTGAAGAGCTTTCTGCAGGAGTACCTGTCCAGCTCATGAGCAGACGTCCGGATGTGCGTCAGGCAGAACTTGCTCTCGAGCAGGCATTCTATAACACCAACACTGCCAAGGCTGCCTTCTATCCAAGGCTTGTTCTCAGCGGCGCGTTAGGATGGACTACCGGCAAAGGTGACATCGTTCTGGATCCGGGCGGAATCATTGCAAACGCAATAGCTTCGCTTACTCAGCCTATCTTCGGCAAGGGTGCCAACAAGGCAAGACTGCAGGCAGCTCAGGCTCAGCTTGAAGCTGCTGGATACAATTTCAGACAGAGTCTTCTTGATGCAGGCGTAGAAGTGAATAATGCCATTTCAATGTGGCAGACAGCAAAGAAGAGAGTGGAACTTGACCAGAAGCAGGTTCTCAATCTTCAGGCTGCAGTATGGAACACCCAGCTTCTCATGAAGCACGGAAGCTCAAACTATCTTGAGGTGCTCTCTGCACAGAAGAATCTTCTCAACGCCGAACTCTCTGAAATCTCCGACCGCTTTGATGAGATCCGCAGCATCATCAACCTCTACCACGCTCTTGGCGGAGGCTACGAGTTAGAGACCGAGTCAGCAGAATAAACAAAAAATCCGATCATGATGATCGGATTTTTTTATTTATTCATCTTTCTGAGGAAACACTCGATGGTGTTCTCCATAAGGCAGGTGATGGTCATAGGACCGACTCCGCCCGGAACTGGAGTGATTACAGAGGCTTTCGGCTCGATGGCTGCATAATCCACATCTCCACAAAGCTTGCCTGTCTGAGGATCGCGGTTGACACCGACGTCTATCACGACTGCTCCTTCACTGACCATATCGGCTGTCACGAACTTAGGGCGACCGATTGCAACTACAAGAATTTCTGCATTACGGGTAACTTCCGGAAGATTGACAGTACGGCTGTGAGCGATTGTCACTGTAGCATTCTCGTCCAGGAGAAGCTTTGAAACAGGAAGTCCTACGATATTGCTTCTGCCGACAACTACAGCACGTTTTCCCTTGATATCCACACCTGCAACCTTGAGCATTTTGATGATTCCCTTCGGAGTGCATGGAAGAACACAGTCCTGCTTCTGCCAGAGAGCAGCCACATTGAGCGGATGGAAGCCGTCTACATCCTTCTCCTTGGCGATTGTAGCGATTACCTTATCCTCACTGATATGCTTCGGGAGCGGAAGCTGGACAAGGATTCCGTCTACGCTGTCATCAGCGTTGAGCTCCTCGATAAGTCCGAGAAGTTCAGCTTCTGAGATTGTATCCGGCTTGCGGATAGTCGTATTCTTTATACCTACATATTCCGAAGCCTTTGCCTTACCGGTAACGTATGAAACACTGCCTGGATCTTCTCCTACTAGGATCACCACCAGATGAGGCACCCGACCATACTTCGAAGGGAACTCAGCTACCTGAGCCTTCATCTCATCCTTCAGCTGCACCGAAAGATCCTTACCTGATATCACAATAGCCATAACTTACAAATTTACTTATTAATAAGGCGTCTGCAGACGCCCGCCCGGGCCGGGACTTTCGCAAGAAAGTCGGAAAGGCATATAGGGCGCGGGGTATTAAGGGGCAGCGCCCCTGGCATTATAGTACTCTCCAACCGATGTCGCGACGATAGAAAAGATTGTCGCACTCGATAGACTCGACAGCTGCAAGAGCCTTGTCATGAGCCTCCTGAAGGTCAGCACCGAAACCTACCACCATGAGTACGCGGCCGCCTGATGTATAGTACTTGCCATCCTTGAGAGAAGTTCCCATATGGAACACACGGATATTCTCAGGAAGAGTATCAAGACCCTTGATCTCATAACCCTTTTCATAGTCTCCAGGATAACCCTTGGATGCCATTACGAAGCCCATTGTAACCTCCTTCTTCCACTCGATCTGAGGCATAGGAGTATGGTCAGCAACTGCTGAGAAGATGTCATAGATATCTGTTGCAAGGCGAGGAAGAACAACCTCTGTCTCAGGATCACCGAAACGGCAGTTGAACTCGATCACCTTAGGTCCCTGAGGAGTCTTCATGAGACCGCCGTAGAGGACTCCTGTGAAAGGACAGCCTTCAGCAACCATTGCAGCTGCAGTAGGCTTCATCACATGCTCAAGAGAGAACTCGAGATCCTCGTCAGTGATGAGAGGAACCGGAGAATATGCTCCCATACCGCCTGTATTAGGGCCCTTGTCACCTTCGTACGCACGTTTGTGATCCTGTGAGAGTGTCATAGGATAGACGTCGAGACCATCAACGAAGCACATGAAAGAGAACTCAGGACCGGTGAGGAATTCCTCAACTACCACCTTACCCTTTCCGAACTTGTCGTCAAGAAGCATATCCTTGAGAGTCTCATCAGCCTCCTCGAGAGTTTCAGGAATCACAACACCCTTTCCGGCAGCAAGACCGTCATATTTGAGAACTACAGGAAATGAACCCTTCTTCACATATTCAAGGGCTGCATCATAGTCCTCGAATGTCTCGAAAGCCGCTGTAGGAATATTGTACTTTGCCATGAGCTGCTTCGCGAAATCCTTGCTGGCTTCGATTGTTGCAGCCGCCTTGTTCGGTCCGAAGATACGGAGACCTGCTTCCTTGAATGCATCCACAACTCCTGCTGCGAGAGCCACCTCCGGGCCTACTACAGCAAGGTCGATGGAATTCTGAAGTGCAAAGGCCTTGAGTCCTTCCACATCAGTATCCTTGATGGCAACACATTCAGCCTGAGCTGAGATTCCGGCATTGCCTGGAGCACAATATATCTTTCCGACCTGCGGGCTGCGGCTGAGGGCGTCAACGATTGCATGCTCACGTCCGCCACCTCCGATTACCAGAACTTTCTTCATATATAGACTTGTTATATTTACAGTACTTGTACAATCCTTCATGTGCTGGTTTATACCATGCAGAGAGAGAATTACTTCCATATTAATGCTTGAAGTGACGCATACCGGTGCATAGCATTGTGATACCGCACTCGTTTGCTTTCTTCACAGAATCCTCATCACGAACACTTCCTCCTGGCTGAACGATTGCCTTGATGCCATATTCTGCAGCAAGAGTTACAGTGTCATCGAATGGGAAGAATCCGTCTGATCCGAGTACGAGACCTTCATTCTTGATATCCTTACCAGCCTCGGCAAGAGCTGCAGTTGCCTGCTCAAGGGCGATCTTCGCAGAACCTACGCGGTTCATCTGACCTGCACCAACTCCGAGAGTTGCACCGTCCTTAACCACAACGATTGCGTTTGACTTGACGTGCTTTACAATTCTCCAAGCGAAGTCAAGGTCTGTAAGCTGCTGCTCGCATGGCTTAGTCTCAGTTACGCACATATCAGCCACAACTGTCTTAGTATCAATATCCTGCTCCTGAACAAGGATGCCACCATTCATGCTTACATACATGTTGTGACCACCTTCTTCCTTGCTCATATCAACCTTGAGGAGACGGAGATTCTTCTTTGTGCAAAGTACCTCGAGTGCCTCGTCAGTGAAGCTTGGAGCCATAATGATTTCAAGGAAAATAGGCTTCATGAGTTCTGCCACTTCCTTGTTCACCTCGCGGTTTACAGCTACGATACCTCCGAAGATGCTCACCTTGTCTGCCTCATATGCCTTCTTCCATGCATCAACCACATCAGTTCCGATTGCAGCACCACATGGGTTCATATGCTTGAGACCTACACAGAATGGAGCATCGAACTCGCGAGCGATATTGAGAGCAGCATTTGCATCCTGTATATTATTGTATGACAACTCTTTACCATTAAGCTGCTCAGCTGTTGCAAGCGAAAATGGTACTGTATCGAGAGTTGCATAGAACTTAGCGTTCTGGTGTGGATTCTCACCATAGCGAAGAGTCTGCTTGAGGTCGTACTCAAGGAAGAGCTTCTCGTTAAGACCTGCCGCCTTACGCATATAAGTAGCGATCATCATGTCGTACTCTGCAGTGTGAGTGTAAGCCTCTGCTGAAAGCTGGAGACGAGTCTCTTTTGTAGTGTTACCAGTCTCGCGGATTTCAGCGATGATCTTAGCGTAATTCTCAGGGTTGCAGACAACAGTTACTGCGCTCCAGTTCTTAGCAGCAGAACGAAGCATTGAAGGACCTCCGATATCGATGTTCTCGATAGCATCTTCCATAGTCACGTCAGGCTTTGCAATTGTCTGCTTGAAAGGATAAAGATTAACGCAGACCATGTCGATGAATTCGATGCCATTCTCCTTAAGCTGAGCGATGTGGCTGTCGAGGTCACGACGTCCGAGGAGACCGCCATGAACCTTTGGATGAAGGGTCTTCACACGGCCATCACAGATTTCAGGGAAGCCTGTGATCTCGCTGATGTTGATTACGTTAAGTCCCGCATCCTGCAGGAGTTTCATAGTTCCGCCGGTTGCAATGATTTCCCAACCGAGCTCCACCAACTGACTGGCGAATTCTACTACGCCAGTCTTATCAGATACACTGAATAATGCTCTCATGTTTTATGTAAATTAATAAACGAATTCACCGAATTCCGATCGGATGATAAGCTCCTTGTGATCGCACTCCTCGACGCGTCCAACCACCTGAGCATCAATTCCAAAGCTCTTCGAGATCTCGATAACCTGCTCTGCATGCTCTGGCGAGAGGTAAACCTCAAGTCTGTGACCCATATTGAACACCTTGTACATCTCAGCCCAATCAGTTCCGCTCTGCTCATGAATGGTTCTGAAGAGAGGTGGTACAGGGAAGAGATTATCTTTGATGACACGGATATTGTCGCCGACAAAATGAAGGATCTTGGTCTGCGCACCACCTGAACAGTGGACCATTCCGTGGATTTCCGGACGAAGCACATCAAGAAGCTTCTTCACTACCGGAGCGTATGTACGGGTCGGTGAAAGCACGAGTTTTCCTGCATCAAGCGGAGAGCCTTCAACAGCGTCTGTCAACTTGAGTCCGCCGCTGTAAACGAGGTCCTCCGGAACTCCCTTATCGTAGCTTTCAGGATACTTTTCCGCAAGATATTTTGCAAATACGTCATGGCGTGCACTGGTAAGTCCGTTGCTTCCCATTCCGCCGTTATATTCCTTCTCGTAGGTAGCCTGACCAGATGATGAAAGACCTACGATCACGTCTCCCGGACGGATGTTCGCATTGTCGATGACATCACTGCGCTTCATTCTGCAAGTCACTGTAGAATCGACAATTATGGTTCTTACAAGGTCACCGACATCTGCTGTTTCTCCGCCCGTCGCATAGACTCCGACACCCATCTCGCGAAGCTCTGCGAGAAGCTCGTCAGTACCGTTGATGATGGCGCTGATCACCTCTCCAGGAACGAGGAGCTTATTACGTCCGATGGTAGATGAAACGAGGATGTTGTCAACTGCTCCGACGCAGAGGAGATCATCGATGTTCATGATAAGAGCATCCTGTGCGATACCCTTCCATACAGAAAGGTCACCAGTCTCTTTCCAATAGAGATATGCGAGTGAAGATTTGGTTCCGGCGCCATCCGCATGCATGATGTTGCAGTAGTCCGGATCTCCGCCGAGAATGTCAGGAATTATCTTACAGAAAGCTTTGGGGAATACACCTTTATCGATGTTCTTGATAGCGTTGTGGACATCCTCTTTCGATGCGGAAACACCACGCTGCATGTACCTTTGGTTGCTCATATCAGGTCTCGTTTTATAATAATCTGCAAATGTAATAAAATTTGAGAAATTTTAAAAATCACATAATGGACCTTGTGAATGAAATCATAAATTCATCACAATAAAAGCTAAATATCTGAAAATCAGCATTAAATAGGTACGCGAGGCTTTTATTTTTTACAGAAATTCACTAACTTTGCGCTGCATTTTGCACGTCTAACTGTATAAACTTTTTACCCTAAATATCATGAAACGTTTCGTCATTGGCGCAATCGCGCTGTTCATCTTTGCAGCTTCAGGCTTCAGTCAGGAAACTAAACCTCAGAACTTCAAATGGTTGAGAAATGTCACTCAGCAGACCGTACGTGATTATCACGAAGGACTCTCGGCTTATTACGAGAACGGAAAGTGGGGATTCATCAACACTGCCGGCATCGTAGTGATCCAGCCTGCGTACGACGAAGTGAAGGATTTCAAGGGCGGATACAGCATCGTGAAGCAGGACGGAAGATGGGGAATCATGGACAAGACAGGAAAATTTGTTCATCAGTGCACCTATGACAGCATTTCGGATATCGACAGCGAAATAGCGCTCGCCAAGGCAGGCGTCGACAGCTATTATCTCTACCTCAACGGCAAGAAGAAGCTCCTCCCTAAGGAGTACACATTCTACCCGTACAGCGAGGGATATGCCCGCATCAAGAGCAACAAGAACAACAAGTGGGGATATGTTGACACCAAGGGTGTATTCAGAATCAACGCAGAGTATGATTTCGCTTCAGACTTCAAGGGTGGCCATGCATTGGTTGCCAAGGGAGAGAAGAGCTGGCAGATCACCAAGAACGGTGACAAGAAGGGTACTGAGTTCGTGGCAGACAACTCGGCAGTCCTTCTCAACAACGGCTCAGCTTACGTGAAGAAGAACGACGGCGAGACAAACATCTTCATGGACAAGTCTCTCCACAGAGTGAGAGAGTATGCCGAAGTGGGCGAATTCCGTGAAGGAATGGCCAGGGTAAAGGACAAGAAAGGCAATGTAAGCTATATCAACGAAAAGGGTGAGACAGTTCTCAGAGCAAGTGCATTCGACGATGCAGGTCATTTCTCAGAGGGCAAGGCATGGGTAAAAAAGAACGACAAGTACGGCTATATCAACACTGAAGGCCGCCTGGTCATCGATACACTCTTCACATACGCATCCGACTTCAACAACGATCTCGCGTACGTGGCTATCGGCCAGCGCCAGGGTGTGATCAGAAATGCAAACGACAACAAAATCAATCCTAAAGTCGAGATTTCTGACATCCGCCTCATTGACAACAGCGGCAACGGCATCGTGGACGTTGAAGAGGATTTCCAGATCTCATTCAAGATCAAGAATACCGGTAACGAGGTCCTCAACAAGGCTTCTGTTTCAATCATAGGTGACGAGACCCAGTCAACCTGGTTCAGCTATGACGAAAGAGCTCTTGACGCAGGCTCGATCAAGCCGGGTGAAACCAAGACACTTTCATTCAGCGGAAAGGCAAATACTGAACTCGTTACAGAGAAGATCAACATCCTTCTCAAGGGCGAGGGTGACAACCTTTTCATACAGCCTTCATTCCCGTTCGAATTCTCAGCTGCCGGCATCAGTGCCAGCAAACCTGTACTCGAAACATATTGGGTCTACAATCTTGACCACTCCCCTCTTACCCCAGGACAGGAGGCGACTCTCAAGATGACTGTCAGAAATGATGGTTCCGATATGGCGAAGGACGTTACTGTGAACCTCGCATGGCCTGATGGCGTAGAGCCTAAGGACAAGGTGATTACAATCCCAAGCATCGCACCAAACGAGTTTGCAGAGATCACCACTACATTCACCGTAGACGAAAACGACTACGAAAATTATGACCGCGAGTTCTCTATCGTGGCAGATATCGACGAGTTCACTCATAGAAGAAAGGATGTGAAGTACATCACATTCCAGACAGGCCGCCGCAACATGCTCACCAACGTGATGTCGGGAGTTGCAGCAATGCAGAATTACGCTGCGGAGACACAGAAGCCGGCAAGAAGAAAGGAGTCTGAACTCGTAATCGGACTCGAGCAGATGTCCGAGCTCAAGAACAACCGATTTGCCCTCATCTTCGGTAATGAGGATTATAACACATACAAGCAGGATGCTACTTATCAGCCTGACGTGGAGTTCGCGGAGCGTGACGCAGAGACTTTCGCGAAGTTCGCAGAGGCGATGATGGGTGTGAAGAAGGAGAACATCATCCTTGCAAAGAACGCCACTCTCGCTCAGATGAAGACCAACATCGACAAGATCACCAAGCTCGCAAAGAGCAGCACAGGTGAGATCGAGCTCATCGTATATTATGCCGGTCACGGCCAGGTGGACGGTGAGAGCAAGGACAGCTATCTCATCCCTGTCGATGTAAGCATCACATCTCCTACAGCAGGTATCAAGCTTGAGGATTTCTACACAACCCTCAGCGGATGCAACGCCAAGAGAACAATGGTATTCATGGATGCATGTTACAGCGGTGTAGGTCGTGGTATCATCATCAGACCTAAGGAAGTTCCTGTAAAGGGCAACCTCATCGTAATGACGGCGACCTCATCGACACAGCGTTCGATGCCATACCAGGAAAAGAGCCACGGTCTCTTCACTTACTACCTCCTCAAGACATTGAAGGATGCCGGTACAGGAGTGACAATCGGTGACCTCTTCAACGAAGTATCCGAAACAGTACACACAAAGTCGATTCTTGTCAACAACATGGAGCAGACTCCTGAGCTCCTCAACGGACCGGACATCGATACAGACTGGAGAAACTGGACATTCTAAGAGATAGATGAACCTACCGGCAGTCGGGAAGACTGCAACGAACTGATAAACAATAAGGAAAGAGAAAATATATTATGAATAAAAAAGCGCTATCAGTGCTAGCAATACTGATGCTGTTCTGCGCTTCGGCCTCAGCTCAGCAGATCAAAGCCACTTTCGGAGTTACCGGAGGTGGCATTGCTACTCAAATGATGACAGATCCCGCACCAGTTGCTCCGATGAGCTTCAGCGGCTATGGCGGTGCATTTACAACTGTAGAATTCAAGAATACTATCGGACTCCATACCGGATTGAATTTCCTGATGTCAGGAAGTGCATACGAAATGTCTGGTGTGACCATGAAGGCGAACCAGCAGTATCTGCAGATACCTGTAACGCTGCAATTGAGTCCTAAAAGTGCCTTCACCATCGAGGGCGGTCTCTATCAGAACATCTTGCTCAACTCGTCATTCGAAGAAATGGGCAGCACATCTGTTACTATAAGCCCTGACACAGGAGCGCTCAAATATAATTTCGGAGTCCTCGGCGGCCTTCAGTTCAATTTCGGAAGAGTAATGTTCCTGAACCTTCGCTACCACTATGCTCTCAGCAAGGTATATGTCATCAATGGCGCAGGTTATCCTCAGGGCCTCATTACTGCGGGTCTCGGATTCAATATCATTTCAACAAGGAAGTCAGCATTCTAACATAGTATGAACATGAAAAGAAACAGATTTATTCTTATCGCATGCCTGTTCACCGCTATGTTGGCAGGCTGCTCGGTGAACGAGGAGGGAATCTTCGGAAGTTTCCCTTATCTTGAAATCGACCAGACATCTATCAATCTTCCAAAGACAGGTTCTGTGGACTATATAACATACAAATCCAACAGAAGCCTTATAACCAAAGTGGAGAGTCAGTTCGGAAACTGGCTTCAGGCAAGTGCACAGGATGGACAGATCGCGCTTACATTCCAGGAAAACGGACTTGAAAGCGAGCGTACCGCAACCGTGACAATCACAACTCCGAACTCCCTTATCACAAAGTCGATCACAGTCACTCAGGACGCATCTGGAGAACTCACCTTCAATGGTGATCTCAAGCTCCGAAACAAGGAGGAGATAAGACAGAACTCATATACCATAATCAACGGTGAGCTTGTAATCGCAAATGTCGGATCATTGGGAACCCGCTCCGTATCATCGTCAGTCAGCGTAGAATGCGGAGAAAGGACATATACAGGAGTGGCAGCTACAGACGTGGATGATGAGGATATGCTTTATCTTGCAGACACCATCCATTTCGTACAGGACCAGAAACTCTCAGTAATCAATGCGGAACTCACAGAATTCCCTATAGAGTTCATCAGAAACGTCAACATCAACCAGTTGTATCTTCCTTACAATGAGATACAGGAGCTTCCTGACAATAAAACTCTTAAGGGACTTTCCCTCTACAGACTTTCTCTTGAAGGCAACAACATCAAGGATATAAGCAATCTTGAGAACTGCAACACTATTACATATCTCAATCTTGCAGGCAACGACATCCACGATCTGTCACCGCTTCTTGAAATGAACAGTCTGGGCAAAGTCGTACTCACAGGGCTTCCTCTTACAAAACCGCAGCTTGATGTGTTCAAGGAAAAGTTCTCGAATGAGGTTGAGGCCGAGAATATCACCGACAGCGAGGCACCAGTACCTGTAATCAGCAATATAGTGGTCGAGGAACTCGACGAGAACACTGTAAAGCTTACAGCTAAAGTCGAGAGAAACAGAAGCAATCTCACAAAGTACGGATTCTACATCGGTACCAGCCGCAACATCAACGAGATGAGCTTCCATGAAGGCGACCTTTCATCAGACGGTACGATTACTTATGTCCACAGCGTATCCACACTGGTAGGTAAAGTATATCATGCAAGAGCGACTGCGACTAATGGCAGCGGAGAAGGCTACAGTAATGCAAGCAGCTATGGTACACGTATCTCGGATACTGATATCAAGCTGATGTATGAGAGCGACTTCGAAAACTTCTATTACGATTGCTACTCACATATCTACGGATCACTTTATGTTGGATACATGACCGTCTACGACAAGGATGGTATCCATTTCAAGAACGACACTGAGGAATTCTATTTCAGCCGCATGTCCGACTACAGCAGCATGGAATTTACAAATCTCAGCAAACTGAGCGGTCTCGTGTATGTGAGCGAGGGTATTTACATCGGCAATACAGATATTACAAACATCGACCACATCACCCACGTCGAGGGAATGCACACACTCTATCTGAAGGGCAACAAGATCAAACAGATTCCTGAGCTGGAGTGCGCAGGCACATTGAAATCTCTTGATGTGTCACGCAATGCACTGACATCATTCTCATTCCTTGAAAAGCTCCCTGAACTTGAAACGCTTTATCTCGGAGACAACGATTCTCCATCAAAGGAGACAAATGACATCGGTATCCTCACAGGTCTTGAGAAATATACAAACATCAAGCACCTCGAACTCAGCGGCCTTCCGCTTCATCAGTTCCAGGTGGATGACCTCAAGAAGCTCATGCCGGAGACTGAGATCGTATTCAAGAGCGGCGGACGCAACCCTCATCTCCCTACAGTAAGCGCAGGCAGCTTCGAAAAGGGTAACGAGAAGGTCACCCTCAAGGGATCTGTCACAAACAAAGGTAAGTCAGACATCATCGAGCATGGTTTCTATGTCGGTAAGGATAAGGAGAATCTCGAGAAAGTCAAGGTCGGCGACGAAATCAGCGTAAACAAGACATTCTCGCTTGAAATGAACATTTATGACGAGGATGTATATTACTTCTACCCTTATGCAGTGAACGACCTTGGTGAAACCAGGACAGCACCTACTGAGTTCTCACTTGCATATGAAGACCTATGCACATTCGGTACTGCAAACAGCTACATCGTGCCTAAGGAGGGCAAGTACAGATTCAACGCTACTGTTAAGGGCTACAGCTCAGAGCAGATTCATCCTACATCTGTATCGGTACTTTGGGAAACCCTACACACATATGCACCATTTGAGACTGGTGCCATCATCAAGTCCATCAAGCTTGTAGGCGGAGAAGTTGAGTTCGAGACTACAGGTCAGGAAGGAAATGCCCTCATCGCAGTGAAGGATGACAGCGGCACTATCCTTTGGAGCTGGCATATCTGGGCAACAGATGAGCCTTCAGTTCAAACATGGACCAATGAATTTGGAACATACTATATGATGGACCGCAACCTCGGCGCAACACGATCAAGCGGAGGTGGCAGCAACAGATGGAGAGAGGCTACAGGTACTCTCTACCAGTTGGGTAGAAAGGATCCATTCATCTATGAGTCATCGTTTGATCTGTTCTCATATGTACCAAGCATTGAGGAGACAGTTAAGCAACCTACAGCCTTCTCAAAGAACGGAGACTATTGGAGTACTGATTCTATCGAAAACCTCTGGAGTCCTGACACTAAGACAAAATGGGATCCATGTCCTCCTGGATATATGGTAGCCAGCTACTATGCGTACTCATACCTCGCAAATAACGGATGGGAATGGGACTACGGTCGATCTTTCGTTTATGACAGCTTTACTGGAGGATCGTCAGAAGCATGGTTCCCTGCTACGCCATATATTGATTGTGGAGGAGGTAATTGTTGGTGGGATGGCTGTGGACAGATACGCACAACTGGTGCAAGCAACAGCTATGGCCCTAATAAAGAATTATTCTACTATGATGGCAATGGTGGATGGTTCAATAGCTATAGCGCTGGAGACGGTTTCCCTGTACGTTGCATGAGAATGAATGAAAAGATTTCTGTCCAGACAATGGCACCTGTCAGCGGTGAGACAAGCATCAGTGCAAACGGAGTGCTTATCCTCAATATGGACGTAACTGTAGAAGAGAAGGGTTTTGTATGGGGTACATCAGATTACGATCCTACTTTAAGTTACTACGACGGAGTCATCAAGGCATCTGACACATCAAAGGGTAAATTCTCTTGCGTGATTACAGGTCTTGAACCAAACTCTACATATTATATCAGAGCATATGCTAAGGCAGACGGAGAAACAGCATATGGAGAAACTATAAAGGTGAACACATCATCTCCAGGAAGTGGAGAAGGATTCACAGGTGATGATTTTGAGTGGTAACCGAAAGACTGACTGATTATGAAGAAATTGAACATATATATATTTGCATTGTCGGCACTGACACTTGCATTCTCCTGCGTAAGAATCGAGGAGGAGAACTTCACAGCGCCGGCAACGAAGGTGGAAATGACCTTCTCTGCTACTATGGCAGATGGAGCTCAGACCAAGACTGCCGTGGACGGAGTTGCCGGAGATGCAGTCAGAAACCTGCT
>JAFZGK010000073.1 GCA_017555445.1 Bacteroidales bacterium | reverse complement strand
ATGAATGGTGCGATGGCGGCCTCCCTGTCGATGGCATACATACTTGCATATGATTCGGTGTAGAGCTCTACTCTGTCGCATCCGCAGAGAGCGGCAGCTTCAGCCATTTCCGGCTTCGGGTCTATGAAGATGGAGGTGCGGATGCCCTTGGCTTTGAATTCTGCACATACTTCCTTTAGAAAATCGCGGTTTCTGACAGTGTCCCATCCGGCATTCGAAGTGATTGCGTCTTCTGCGTCAGGGACAAGGGTCACCTGTGCCGGAACAGTCTCCAGGACGAGATCCATAAATGACGGGATAGGATTTCCTTCTATATTGAATTCAGTGGTAACGATCGGTTTGAGGGCTCTCACATCAGCATATCTGATATGCCTTTCGTCAGGTCTCGGATGAACTGTGATTCCTTCTGCTCCGAATCTCTCGCAATCTGCAGCTGCCTTGACTACATCCGGCATGTTACCTCCTCTGGCATTGCGAATTGTAGCTATCTTGTTGATGTTGATACTGAGTCTTGTCATTTTCTTCTGTTCACTTGAATTTCACGGCAAAAATATATAATTAAGTTCAATTATTGTAAAGAAAGTGCTAATTTTGAGCCGTTTTATAACAACGCTTTTATGAAGGCTGCTATATATATAGGTAAGAAGGGTATTGAGTCAGAAGAAAGGATGGAGAGAATCTTTTCTGAACTTGAGGAAGGTGGCTGCGAACTCCATTTTCTTTCTGAAGGAGAGAAGCCGGGCCAGGGTACAGATATGCTTCTGAGCATTGGTGGTGACGGAACCTTCCTTTCAGCATCTTCGCTGGTCGCGGGAACAGATGTTCCGGTGCTCGGGGTCAATGCCGGCAGGTTGGGGTTCCTTTCTGAAAATCGCCCGGAAGATATTGCAAAAGCCATATTGTCAGGAGATTATACGATTGAGAACCGAACTATGCTGAAGGCAGATGTAGCTTCAGGTAATCCTATGATCGATGCCTGGCCATATGCTTTGAACGAGGTGGCCGTACACAGAAGCGGCGCTGCCATGCTCGGTGTTGATGTTGTGATTGACGGAATCCACCTTCCTACTTATTGGGCAGATGGACTGGTGATCTCTACAAGTTCAGGTTCTACCGCTTATTCACTCAGTGTCGGAGGACCGATTGTCCTGCCTGAGTCAAAAGTTCTGATCATATCTCCGATCGCACCTCATAACCTCAATATCCGTCCTCTTGTGATTCCGGATACATCGCAGATCGTCATGAAGATGCATTCCCGTGACGGAAGATTCGTACTTACTGCAGACAACAGGACGGCTGAAGTGGCTGAGGATACTATAGTGAAGGTGGCTGTGGCACAGTTTTCGCTTAAGCGTGTCCGTCTTAATCGTTCAAATTTTATCAATGCCCTTACAGAGAAGCTTTTCTGGGGTGAAGATATCAGAAATATCAGATAATCATGGCAATGGAAGAAATGTCAAATGTGCCTGTCCACGTTTCGTTCATCATGGATGGTAACGGACGTTGGGCAAAGGAAAGGGGCAAGGAAAGAGTTTACGGCCACTTCGAAGGAGTTGAAAGTGTGAGGGCTTGTGTTGAGGCTTCTGTCGAGTTCGGCGTGAAATATATGTCAATTTATGCTTTCTCGGAAGAGAACTGGAACCGCCCTCAGGATGAGGTTGTCGCTCTTATGGGACTGATGGTCAAGGCTATGGCGGCGGAAATGGATTCTCTTCACAATAACGGAGTCCGTTTCATGGTTCTCGGCAACCGAGAACGCCTCGATAAGGAGCTTAATGAGGTTATAGATTCATGCATGGCAAGGACAGCCGGTAACGATAAGCTTACTCTGATTGTTTTCCTCAGCTACAGTGGAAAGTGGGATATACTTCAGGCAGCCAGAAAGATGGCACTTGAGATGATTGAATGCCCTGAAAAACGTGAGGAGCTGATGAATGCCGGTGTGGACTGCTTTGATAAATATCTTGTTACTGCAGGGATTCCTGATCCTGACCTTATCGTACGCACTTCCGGTGAAAACAGATTGAGCAACTATCTGCTCTGGCAGGGAGCTTATTCTGAGTTCCTGTTCGTCGATACATTGTGGCCTGATTTCAGAAAGGAGGAATATCGTGCAGCGTTGGAATCGTATGCAAAACGCGACCGACGCTATGGTAAAGTCAAATAAAAGCATTATATTTGCGGTTTTGAATTTAAGAGCATAATGATGAGAATCAGTCGCATAGTCTATATCGCATTTCTGTTGGTGATGGCTGCGCCGTTGTGGGCACAGCAGTCAGGCAAGAATGTGACTGTTGACTACAACAGCCCTAAGAAATATATAGTAGGTGGTGTAACTGTTGAGGGAAGGAATAATATATCAGAACAGCAGATTCTTCAGATCGCCGGTCTTCAGGAAGGTCTGGAGGTGACTGTACCTAGTGATGAAATGTCGTCAATCGTGAAGAGACTCTGGCTTCAGAGGGTCTTCGAGGATGTTTCGCTGGCAATCGATTCGATAACACCTACCCGTGATACAGCATATTTCAAGATCAGTGTCATCGAGAGACCGCGAGTTTCGCGCTGGACATTCAGTGGAGTCAAGAGTGGCGAAGAGAAGGAACTCCTCGATCGTCTGAATCTTAGAAGAGGTGGCGAATTTTCAGAGTATGTTGCGAAGACTGCGACAGATATCATCAAGAGATATTACAAGGAGAAAGGATTCCTCAATGTTGCGGTAGATGTAAATACAAAACGTGACACCATGGTACGCAGTGCCATCAGGGTTCAGTTTGCCGTTGACAGGGGAGAGAAGGTGAAGATTCAGACCATTACGTTCAAGGGAGCAGATCATATCAAGGAATCCAAGATGGTCCGTTCTATGAAGAAGACGCGTGACAAGAGATTCATGAACTTCTTCAGTTCCAAGAAATTCAATGAGACAGAGTATATAAACGACAAGAAGGCTCTCATCAGTGTATTCAACGAAGCGGGATACCGAGATGCAAGAATCGTCAAGGATACTATGTACTACGTTGAGCCGGGGCGTCTTCAGATTGACTTTGAAATCGACGAAGGAAAGCAGTATTATTTCAGAGATATCACCTGGACCGGAAACTCGGTATTCGCTACAGAGTCGCTTAACAGCCTCCTCATGATCAACAAGGGAGATGTCTATGATGTGGTCACCATGGAAAAACGACTCTTCGGTGGCGGAAAGGAGACAGAAGGAAACGTTTCCACACTCTATCGAGACAATGGTTACCTCTTCTTTAACCTCCAGCCGGTTGAGCTTAATATAGAAGGTGACTCGGTTGATGTCGAGATCCGTGTGGTTGAAGGCAAGCCGGCGACGCTGAACAATATCATCATTAACGGCAATGACCTTACAAATGAGCGAGTGATCCGTCGTCAGCTCTTCACAAGACCTGGTGACCTCTTCACTCAGACAGCTTTCGAGCGCTCGATACGTGAGATCGCTTCGATGGGACAGTTCGACCCTGAGGCTATCACAGACCCGAATACAGGATATTCAATCATCCAGGATCCGATGAACAGTACCGTAGACCTTGTCTACAATGTGACTGAAAAACCATCCAGCCAGCTTGAGCTTTCAGGAGGATGGGGCGGCAACACGTTTGTGGCTACTGTCGGTGTCAGCTTCAACAACTTCTCTACAAGAAGATTCTTCGACAAGACTGCATGGCGTCCTGTGCCGCTTGGAGACGCTCAGAATCTTTCGGTAAGGTTCCAGACAAACGGTACTTATTATACCAGTCTTTCTGCAAGTTTCTCAGAGCCATGGCTCTTTGGAAAGAAGCCGACATCTCTCAGCATGTCGCTTTACTACACCCGTCAGACCATGTCAAACCTCTACTTCAATATCTTGAACAATGAGCAGTACATGGAGGTTTACGGATTTGCAGCAGGACTTGGAAACAGACTCAAGTGGCCTGACAACTACTTCGTATTGTACAACCAGCTCAGCTGGCAGACATACAAGCTTCAGGATTGGCCGTACAACTTCCTGTTCGATACAGGATTGTCGCATAACCTCAGCTACACTCTGAATCTCTCGAGAAATTCGACTGACCAGCAGATCTACCCGCGTACGGGATCAGACTTCAGCTTTGCTCTTCAGCTCACCCCTCCTTACTCGCTTCTCAGAAAGAAGGATTACGGACTCCTTGATGCTGACGGCAATCCTACCAAGGTTTCAGACCCTAAGTCGATCGACTATAACTTCCAGACTTCGCAGGACAGATACAGATGGATCGAGTATCATAAGTGGACATTCAAGGGTGCGATTTATACCAAGCTCGTAGGTGATCTCGTCCTGATGGCACGTGCTCAGTTCGGATATCTCGGCTACTACAACAGAAAGTGGGGTTATTCGCCATTTGAAGGCTTCCGTGTGGGTGGTGACGGTATGTCAGGTTATGATACTTACGGATCAGAGATCGTTTCGCTCCGTGGTTATGAGAACTACTCTCTTACTCCGCTTGCAGACTCTGATTACTCGTCAGGAAACTACTATGCAGGTAACGTATATGACAAGTTCACAGTAGAGCTCCGTTACCCTGTGATCCTTCAGCCGCAGTCTACCATTTACGCACTCCTCTTCCTTGAAGGTGGTAATGCATGGGCGGACATCAGGAAGTTCAATCCGTTCCAGATCAGAAGGTCTGCCGGTGTCGGTGTGAGAGTCTTCCTCCCAATGATCGGACTTCTCGGAGTTGACTGGGGATATGGATTTGACAACCATGACGGCTATGGTGGAAGCCAGTTCCACTTCGTGATCGGACAGCAGTTCTAAGATATTAAATGATAAAAAACAGATAAAATGAAAAAAATGATCATCATCGCAGCGATGGCCCTCGTGTCGATTGCTGCAACAGCACAGGAAACAAAACTTGCATACGTTGACTTCAACGAGGTAATGATGCTCATGCCAGAAATGGATGAGGCAAGAGCTACACTCGAGGAGAATGAGAAGACTCAGAGTGAGATATTCCAGGCTATGTACGAGGAGTATCAGACAAAGGTTCAGCAGTATCAGCAGAAGGCTGAGACATGGACACCAGCAATCCGTCAGAGCAAGGAGAACGAGATCATGGAGATCCAGACAAGACTCGAGCAGACTCAGCAGAGCTTCACAGCTGAGATCAACCAGCTTCAGCAGGAACTTCAGGCTCCTATCTATGAGAAGGCTCAGAAGGTGATTACTGACCTTGCAAAGGCTAAGGGTGTGGCAGCAGTATTCGAGAAGGCTCAGCTCCTTTACATCGATCCTGCTCAGTGCATCGACCTTACTCCTGAGGCACGTGTAGCTCTCAACATCCCTGAGGGACGTACACTCGAGACTCTTCAGGCTGAACTTATGGCTAAGCAGCAGGCTGCAATGGCACAGTAAAAACATTGAGATACAGCAAGATGGCAGGTCACTATGTGGTCTGCCATTTTTTTGTTCATAAAAAACTATGAATTAATACATCACATTCGGGAAAATTGCATACATTTGTATGAAAATCTTAACTTTTAGTTTAAAACTATTAATAACACGGTATGCAACATAAGGTTATTGATACTAAAGATGTTGTAATTCGATTTGCAGGAGATTCGGGTGACGGTATGCAGCTCACCGGGTCTCTTTTTGCTGATATGTCGGCAATCTTTGGTAACGAACTTTCCACATTCCCGGACTATCCTGCTGAAATCAGAGCGCCGCATGGCACTGTTTCCGGTGTATCCGGCTTCCAGGTACATATTGGAAGTGAACATATCACCACCCCTGGTGATTTCTGTGACCTCCTGGTCGCAATGAACCCTGCAGCACTTAAGGCTAATGCCAAGTGGCTCAAGAGAACCGCAATGGTCCTTATCGATTCTGATACATTTGATGAGGACGGCCTCAAGAGGGCAGGTCTGAAGAACGATCCGATAGCCGAGCTCTATATCGAGGACAGGACAATCATCATCGCTCCGATCACCACTCTCACACATGAGAGTCTCAAGGACAGCGGCCTCGACAGAAAGAGCATAGAGAAGTGCAAGAATATGTTCACTCTCGGTATGGCATGCTACATCTACAACCGTCCGATGGAATATATCTTCCAGTATCTTGAGCGCAAGTTCGGAAAGAAGAAACCGGAGATGATCGCACCTAACAAGAAGGTGCTTCAGGATGGTTATAACTATGCTGCAAATATCCAGGCTATTCCTAATACGTACAATATCGAACCGGCAAACCAGCCTAAGGGACTTTACAGGAACATTACAGGTAACCAGGCAACCGCATGGGGACTTCTTGCGGCGGCTGAGAAGGCTAACCTTCCGCTCTTCTGCGGTTCTTATCCTATCACTCCTGCAACAGGTATCCTTGAGGAACTTGCAGTCCACAAGAGCCTTGGTGCGAAGACGCTTCAGGCTGAGGATGAGATTGCAGGCGTATGTACAGCTATCGGTGCCGCATTTGCCGGCAACCTTGCTGTGACTACTACTTCAGGTCCGGGACTTTCTCTCAAGTCTGAGGCTCTCGGTCTTGCAGTGATGACAGAGCTTCCGCTTGTGGTTGTGGATGTCCAGCGTGCAGGCCCTTCTACAGGTATTCCTACCAAGACTGAGCAGACTGACCTCAATCAGGCTCTTTACGGACGTAACGGTGAATGCCCTATGGTAGTTATGGCAGCACATTCTCCTGCGGGATGTTTCGATGCAGCCTTCAATGCTGCAAAGATCGCTCTCGAGCATATGACTCCTGTGCTTCTCCTTACAGAAGGTTTTCTTGGTAACGGTTCAGAGCCTTGGCTCATTCCTTCAATGAAGGACTATCCGAAGATCGTACCTCCGTTTGCTCAGCCTAATACTGAATACAAGCCGTTCATGAGAGATCCTGAAACGCTTGCACGCAAGTGGGCTGTTCCTGGAATGGCAGGCTGCGAGCACCGTGTCGGCGGTCTTGAAAAGACTCATGAGGGCGTCCTTTCATCAGATCCTGTTAACCATGCAAAGATGGTTGCGGAGAGAGCTGAAAAGGTTGAGCGAGTTGCGAACTATATCCCTGAACTTGAAGTTAACGGAGCAGAAAGCGGAAAGCTTCTCCTCGTGGGTTGGGGTGGAACATATGGACATCTCCTTTCGGCAGTACAGGAAGTACGTGCAGAGGGTATCGATATAAGCTTCGCACACTTCGACTATATCCTTCCTCTTCCTAAGAATACTGAGGAAGTATTCTCGAAGTTCGACAAGATCCTCGTATGCGAGCTCAACAGCGGACAGTTCGTCAACTATCTCAGAGGACGACTTCCACAGTTCAAGTACGAGCAGTATAATAAGGTACAGGGTCAGCCGTTCCTTGTTCAGGAAATCACAGCTGCCATCAAGGGACAGCTTTAAAAGAAACAGTTATGCCAAGATATACATTCAAGGAATTCAAAAGCGATCAGGAAGTAAGATGGTGCCCGGGATGTGGTGACCATGGTGTTCTTGCAGCTCTTCAGAGAGCCCTTCCTGATGTGACAGAAGCTTTGGGCTACAGCAAGGAGAGGTATGTTGTCGTTTCCGGTATCGGTTGCTCTTCACGCCTTCCTTATTATATGAATACATATGGATTCCATAGTATTCACGGTCGTGCGACTGCTATCTCTACAGGTATCAAGGTAGCGAACCCTGATCTTGCAGTATGGCAGGCATGTGGTGACGGTGATGCTCTTGCCATCGGCGGTAACCACTTCATCCACGCTATCAGAAGAAATGTCGACATCAACATCGTACTCTTCAATAACCAGATATACGGTCTTACCAAGGGTCAGTACTCTCCTACATCACGTTTTGGAGCAGTCACAAAGACATCTCCTTATGGAACAGTAGAGCATCCTTTCAATCCAGGCAGCCTTGTGCTCGGCGCTAAGGGTACATTCTTCGCCCGCAGCTTGGATTCTGAGCTCAAGCTCAGTTCGGAGATTATGCTTGCAGCAGCAAAGCATGACGGATGTTCGGTGATGGAAATGCTTACCAACTGTGTCATCTTCAATGATGGAGCGCATAAGCTCATTGCTGACAGAGAGTGTCGTGCAGACAGGACCATCATCCTCCGTCATGGTGAGAAGATGATCTTCGGAAAGAATAATGATAAAGGTATTGTTCTTGACGGAATGGGTCTCAGAGTCGTTACGATCGGTGAGAACGGTGTTACTGAAGACGATATCCTCGTACATGACGCACATTCAGAGAATGTAGGTATCCATATGATGCTTGCAGATATGAAGTATCCTGATTTCCCTGTGGCACTTGGTGTCATCCGCGATGTGAAGGAAACTACATATGATGACGGTGTACGTGATCAGGTGGCAGAAGTAAAGGCAAAATCAAAGATCCAGTGCGTTGACGACCTCCTCCGCAGCGGATCGACTTGGGAAGTGAAATAATAACCAATAAAAATAACACAATGAACACTAATGAATTGATGGCCAAACTCCAGGCCAAGTATCCTTACGAGAAAGAATATCTCCAGGCAGTACACGAAGTATTGGAGTCTATTGAGGAAGTATATAACCAGCATCCTGAGTTCGAGGCTGCAAAGATCGTAGAGCGTATCGTCGAGCCTGAGCGTATCCTTACATTCAAGGTTACATGGGTCGATGACAATGGTGAAGTTCAGACAAACACCGGTTACAGAGTTCAGTTCAACTCAGCTATCGGACCATATAAGGGAGGTCTCCGTTTCCACCCGTCTGTAAACCCTTCAATCCTTAAGTTCCTCGGTTTCGAGCAGACATTCAAGAATGCCCTCACAACACTCCCTATGGGTGGTGGTAAGGGAGGTTCAGACTTCAACCCTAAGGGTAAGTCAGATGCAGAGATCATGCGTTTCTGCCAGGCTTTCATGCTTGAGCTCTGGAAGGTGATCGGTCCTGATCAGGACGTACCTGCAGGTGATATCGGAGTAGGTGGCCGCGAGATCGGATACCTTGATGGTATGTATCGCAAGCTTGCTCAGCAGTACAACACTGGCGTGCTCACAGGTAAGGGTCTCACTTGGGGAGGTTCTATCCTTCGTCCAGAGGCTACTGGTTTCGGTGCAGTATATTTCGTTCAGCATATGCTTCAGGTGGCTGGAAAGGACATCGCAGGCAAGACTATCGCCCTCTCAGGTTTCGGTAACGTAGCATGGGGTGCTGCAACAAAGGCTACCGAACTCGGTGCTAAGGTCATCGCTATTTCAGGTCCGGACGGAGCTATCTATGATCCGGAAGGAATGAACGATGAGAAGATCGCATACATGCTTGAGCTCCGCGCATCTAACAATGACGTTGTTGCTCCATTCGCAGAGAAGTTCCCTTCAGCAACATTCTACCCAGGCAAGAAGGCTTGGAGCATCAAGTGTGACATCGCAATGCCATGTGCATTCCAGAACGAGCTCACAGGTGCTGATGCTGAGGAACTCCTTGCAAACGGAACATGGCTTGCTGCCGAGGTTTCAAACATGGGATGTACTCCTGAAGCAATTGCAGCATTCCAGAAGGCAGGCATCATGTTCGCTCCAGGTAAGGCAGTAAACGCAGGTGGTGTTGCTACTTCAGGTCTTGAAATGACTCAGAACGCAATGCATATCAGCTGGAGTCCAGCTGAGGTTGACGAGAAGCTCCATGCTATCATGTCTAACATCCATGAGGCTTGCGTTAAGTACGGAACTCAGCCAGACGGCTACATCAACTATGTGAAGGGTGCGAACATCGCCGGCTTCATGAAGGTTGCACAGGCAATGCTCGAGCAGGGTATCATCTAATATCCTAATAATGAATAAAAGTGGGACAGGAGTGCTTGTCCCACTTTTTTCTTTTTTTGATTGCTATATTATAAAATAAGGTTAACTTTGCGCCCGCTTTTCAAAAAGGATATTTTTTAACTAACAAAATAATGGGTACTAAGAAATTTTCTACAAAATTTTGTGTTCTGCTTCCATTGGTGTTGCTGATCACAATTTTCCTTCTTGCAGTCCCTACCTCTTTCTTTGGTATTGAGGGACTTACAGTTCTCCAGCAGCGTACAATCGCGCTCTTCGTATTCGCTGCTCTCATGTGGATCTTCGAGATCATTCCAAGCTGGACAACATCAGTGATGGTAATTGTTCTGGCTCTCCTCATGCTCTCAAACAAGGGACTTGGCTTCCTTATGGTAGACGCGTCAGGTGCGAAGCTTGAGGGTATCATGAATTACACCAAGATCATGTCTGCTTTTGCCGATCCTGTTGTAATGCTCTTCCTTGGTGGATTTACACTCGCTATCATGGCTCAGAAATATGGTCTTGATGTTACTTTGGCAAGAGTACTTTTGAAGCCTTTCGGTACAAACCCTAAGATGGTGCTTCTCGGTTTCCTCGTGGTAATCGCAGTATTCTCAATGTTCATGAGCAACACAGCTACAGCTGCCATGATGCTTGCGTTCCTTGCACCTATCCTTGCTACATTCCCAGAGGGAGACAAGGGTAAGATCGCTCTTGCACTCTCAATTCCGGTTTCAGCAAACATCGGTGGTATCGGAACAACAATCGGTACACCTCCTAACGGTACTGCAGTATCAAACCTTGAGACTTATTTCGGTTCAAGCATCGCATTCGGTGAGTGGGCTATCCACATGATTCCGTTCGTGTTCATCATGATCCTCATCGCTTGGGTTGTTCTTCAGGTAATGTTCCCATTCTCAACAAAGAAGCTTGTTGTGAACATTCCAGCTAATGACAAGCCTACTACATGGAGAACATATCTCGTATGGATCACTTTCGCTGTAACTATCCTTCTCTGGGCTACTGAGAGCCTTACAGGTATCAGCTCAAACGTTGTTGCTCTTATTCCTCTTGCAGTATTTGTATGTACAGGTACATTCGACAAGGAGGATATCAAGCAGATCGACTGGAGCGTGCTTTGGCTCGTTGCCGGAGGTTTCGCCCTCGGTTATGCAATGCTCGACATCTCTAAGGGAGGTACAGGCCTTGGTGCAACTCTCGTAAATGCTATTCCATTCGGCGAGATGTCTATCGTTGTTGTGTTTGTTGTTGCAGGTCTTGTATGCTACTTGCTCTCTAACTTCATCAGCAACTCAGCTACAGCAGCCCTCCTCATTCCTATCCTTTGCGCTGTATCATCAGGACTTTCTGCAAACCCTGCATTCGCAGGCTTCGGTGGCGAGAAGGCTATGATCTGCTTTGTTGCAGTATGTGCTTCACTTGCGATGTTGATGCCTATCTCTACACCTCCTAATGCTATCGCATTCTCTACTGGTCTTATCAAGACTAAGGATATGCTCAAGGTAGGTCTTGTGATTGGTGTTATCGGTCTTGTATTTGCCTTCTTCTGGCTTACTAAGATCTTCCCATTCGCGGCATAATCTGCTTATGATATCAGCTATGATGCTTGTTTGCATCGTATTCTGAAAAAATCCCTATATTTGCGGGCCGCTTCAGAGCGGTCCGTATTTATATAGTATATAACCTAAGATTTAATATCATGAAACGTCTTTTTATTATTCTTTCAGTTGCACTTCTTTCTGCATTTGCGGCTGACGCAGCAGACAAGGCTGCAGAGAATACTTCTGAGGTGAAACAGAATCTTGAAAATCATTTCAAATTCTACGGATTCATCAGAAACTATTTCACATACGACTCTCGTGAGAGCGTTGCAGGTACTGGTGACCTCTTCAACTATATCCCTAAGGATGTAAAACTTAATGAGCTTGGCGAAGACCTTAATGCACAGTCGTCATTCCGTTTCCTTGCCCTTACTTCACGCGTTGGTGTTGATGTCAGCGGCTACTATATCGGTAATGTACACCTTGGAGCAAAAGTTGAGGCTGACTTCTATAGCGGTTTGTCAAAGGCTTCTTCAAATGTAGGACTTCCTTCTACAACGTCGGGTACCGGAACAGCGACCCTCAGACTCCGTCAGGCATATGCTACAGTTACATGGAAGGATCTTCCTATGGGAGACAAGGCTGCTTCGGTAGGTCTTAAGATCGGACAGGCTTGGCACCCTATGGGAGCAGACTTCCCTCAGAGCTTCAGCCTTGAAGTTGCAGCACCTTTCGCTCCATTCTCAAGAACACCGCTCGTTCAGATGGATGCTAACCTTGGCAGCAACTGGATCGTTACAGCAGCAGCACTCTGGCAGCAGCAGTATACTTCAAATGGCCCAAGCGGAAGTGTAGCTGATTATATGAAGTATTCAGGTATTCCTGAATTCTATGCAGGAGTAACATATAAGAAGGGTGGTTTCCTCGGAAGATTCGGTATCGATATCCTCAGCATCAAGCCACGCGTACAGGGTAAGAACGCAGACGGCGTTACTGTAAAGGTATCAGACCGTATCACTACTGCATCACCTTTCATGTACCTCCAGTATACCAAGAATCTCTTCTCTTTGAAGGCAAAGACAATCTTTGCATCTGCAGGTGAGCATATCGGAATCATGAGCGGTTATGCAAAGGTAGATGAGTATGAGGATGGAAGCTGGGGCTATGCACCACTTCACAACTCATCATCATGGGTTTGTGCTTCATACGGAAAGAAGTGGCAGGGTGTTCTCCTTCTTGGCTATGCAAAGAATCTTGGTCTTTCAGATGATGTAGCCACCGGCCCGGTAACTGCTGATAAGATCTATTTCAACAAGAACGGTTTTGCAAACCTCAATCAGATCTACAGAATCAACCCTGAGATCATATACAACTTCGGCAAGCTTACCCTTGGTCTCGAGTATCAGTATACAGCAGCACAGTATGGCGACACCTTCAACAATAAGGCACTCGCAACTGAAAATCTCCATTGGGTAGGAAACAACCGTATCCAGTCTGTTGTGAGATTCAACTTCTAACGACTGATCAATTCGGATAAGGATATACTTATATATATAAAGGAGGATCACTGAAAAATATCAGTATCCTCCTTTATTTGTACGATAGATATAAGTGTATAAAATTTTATTAGAGTTTGTTATAAGTGTAATTATTTGACTATTAATATGATAGTTGCTAAAGGTTCTAAAATCGTCTCAAAAAGCTTAAAATTTGTCACAAAAAATTTGGAAGTTTGGAAATAAGTCGTACCTTTGCACTCCCATTTGAAAAACGGGCAGCTAGAAGGCTGAGAGTTCTTATAAAGACTGACGCAGAAACGAAAAAATGAAAAAATTTTGCAAAAAGATTTGGAAGTTTGAAAATAATGCGTACCTTTGCAGCCCCGTTCGAAAAACGGGCAACGACAAGTTCATTGAAAAGACTGAAAACTGTACAAGAAGCAAGTACCGAGAAATACAATTTATCGAGAAGCGT
>JAFZGK010000072.1 GCA_017555445.1 Bacteroidales bacterium | reverse complement strand
TGACGAAGTGCTTTCTGAGCCGGGAGTGCAGATCAGAATCTTCGGAAAGCCTGAAATTGCGGGTCACCGCCGCGTTGGAGTACTTCTCGCCATCGATGAAAGCGTAGAAAAAGCCCTCGCCAAGGTGGAAAGGGCTTATGCAAAGCTTCAGGTGAAGGTTTATTAGATCTGATTATCGCTTCTTGTCGGCGTGGTATTTCGCCAGACGGGCAAGATCGAAATCAGCACGGATCTTATTTATTATAGAGCAGACCACTTCAAAGGTTCTGCTCTCTTTTGTATAATCCGCAGGAGTCATGAAATTGACTCTCTGCTGGCGCAGGAGCTTGCGCGCCACATTTACCTTCTTCTTGTTTTCAGGATTATAGACGGCGATCGAATGGCCTCCGAACATCTTGACGATCTTCATGCATGGAACGTCTGTCTCACCGTCACCGAGATATATCATGTGCGGGAACGGTATTCTCTTGATGTCCTCGGCCTGACTTGCGTTCACCTTCTTGTTGTCTCTGACACTTAGGATACCCTTGTTGATCTTGAAGAGGAACTGCGTCTTTGCGGTATAGTCAACTGCTACGCCAGGCCACACTGCCTCTCCCTCATCATTGTATATGAACGAACACGCGAATATACGCTTGAACTCCTTAGCTATGGCAGTTCCTTCGATCATCTCTGCCAGTCCAGAAGAGTTGATGTAATGTTCAACCTTCACTCCCCTTTCCTTTCCATATGCATTTACATTCTTAAACCACTCCAGCACTCCCGGAAAAAGCTCAACTGAGGTTCCGAAACTCTTGAAGTCGTCGCGACGGAGCTTTATTCCTGCCTTGCGTGCCTCATCGAACATGAGCTTCATATAGCTGAGGATATTGCTTGCATCCTGACCTGAGGCTATGTCGTCACTCTCCTGCCAGAACTCCTGCGGCTTCTTTCCGATGGCCTGGATGAATCCGAACTCCTGCATGTTGCCCGGCGACAATGTGCCGTCAAAATCATAAATAAGAGCTACAATTGGTTGCTTTCTCATAAATGCATGTCATTTATTGCGGTAATATCACCACATCAATTCAACTTTCACCACAAATATAATAATTAATGTATGCACGCGTGCATTTTTAGTTACTTTTGCACCGGACATTTTTTGCAAGATGTCACTCTGAAGAACAAACAAACTAAAATCTAAACATATTGATGAAACACTATTTCACCAGACTCGAAGAGTCAATGAAAGCGAACTGGAACAGTCCAGCTCTTGGTAATTACAGAGGTGAGATCTTCACATTCGGAGAAGTTGCAACCAACATCGCAAAGCTCCACCTCCTCTATGAAACAATCGGACTCAAGAAGGGAGACAAGGTTGCCCTCTGCGCAAAGAACTCAGCAAGATGGGGTATCGGATTCTTCTCGGCAAACACATATGAGGCAGTAGTAGTTCCAATTCTTGCGGACTTCCATCCGGACAGCGTGAACTCGCTCGTGGACCACTCTGAGAGCCTTGTTCTCTTTACAGATTCAGACATCTGGGCAAAGCTTGACATCAACGCAATGCCAAAGATCAAGGCTGTGGTTTCAACAGCTGACTTCAAGCTTCTCTATGCTGCTGACGAGACAATCCAGGCTGCAAACGACAACCTCGACGCTCTTTTTGCAGAGAAGTACCCAGAGGGATACAAGCCTGAGTTCGTTTCATATCCTACAGACAACGACAAGGAGCTTGCAATCATCAACTATACTTCAGGTACAACCAGCGCACCTAAGGGTGTAATGCTCCGCTACGAGTGCATCAGCGCGAATGTGGAGTTCGGTCAGAAGAGACTTCCTTCATATCCTGGCGACAAGATCGTTTCAATGCTCCCTATGGCGCATATGTACGGTATGATGTTCGAGCTCATCTATCCGCTCTGCGGAAACGCATGCGTATATTATCTTGGCAAGACTCCTACCCCTGCTCTTCTTCTTGGAGCTATGGCTGAGATCAAGCCTTATCTCGTGATCACAGTTCCACTCGTGATGGAGAAGATCTTCAAGGGCAAGGTTGCTCCTACAGTCAACAAGCCTGTCATGAAGGTGATCTGCGCAATTCCAGGACTCAACAAGGTGATCTTCAACAAGGTACGCGCCAAGCTTCTTACTGCATTCGGTGGCAACGTACGTGAGATTGTGATGGGTGGTGCAGCTCTCAACCCTGATGTAGAGAAGTGGTTCAAGAGATTCAAGCTTCCTTTCACAGTAGGTTACGGTATGACAGAGGCTGCTCCTCTTATGGCATATGAAGATTGGTGGGAATTCGCTCCTAAGTCTTGCGGCAAGGCAATCGACACTGTAGAGGTTCGTATCGACTCTGAGGACCCATACAACAAGGTCGGCGAGATCCAGGCAAGAGGTCTCAACATCATGAGCGGCTACTACAAGAACGAGGAAGCTACAAATGCTGCATTCACAGAAGACGGCTGGATGCGTACGGGCGACCTGGGACTTCTTGACAAGAAGGGCAACATCTTCATCAAGGGACGCAGCAAGAACATGATCCTTTCTGCAAACGGACAGAACATCTACCCGGAGGAGATCGAGGCAGTGATCAACAACCAGCCATACGCAATCGAGTCAGTTGTTGTCAACAGGGGTGCAACTCTTGTAGCTCTCGTATATGCTGACAGCGAGAAGATGAAGGCTGACGGCGTTGACGTGATGGTACAGATGGAGACACTCAAGGCTGAGGTGAACAAGTCAATGCCTGCTTACAGCAAGATCAACAAGGTTGAGGTAATGACCGAGCCTTTCGTAAAGACTCCAAAGATGAGCATCAAGAGATTCATGTACAATTAATGAATCCTGAAATATTTCACAAAGGGCCGTGCAACATGCATGGCCCTTTGTGCATCTATATGCTGGACTTCAAAATGACACTATGACTAAAAGACTGACAATCATCCTTTGCGCCCTCATGCTTTGTCCGCTCGGACTGGCTGCGCAGAATCAGGATGAGATTCCTTACAGGCACGAATGGAGGTTCGGAGCGGCCGGGTTACCTCTGATGGACATGCTGCTTTATAGCGACGGCATGAACGATTACATGATCGATCCTGCTTTCAGCTATATCAACCCGGACAGACTATATAAAGACTATGAAGGCACACGTCGCATGATCGGTCTCCTGTCAGCTGAATACAGCATCAATTACAGAAAGCATTTCACATTTGCTGTAGGAGCCTATCTTTCGACAGCATGGAACAACGTCTATCAATATGACGGGACAAGAAAAGGTGCAGATGTCGGCTTCGGTCTTACTATAATGCCAACAGCAAGATTCAAGTATGTAAGCAGAGAGGCATTCAGCATGTATGGTTCTGCAGGACTGGGCATAATGGCAGGTTTCTTTGATGATGAGGCCTATATCTACCCGACCTTTCAGCTTGTACCTGTCGGTTTCACCTTCGGTCGCAAGGTATACGGCTTCGCCGAATTCGGTCTTGGAACTTTATATATAGGAGCCAATATCGGCGCAGGTTTCAGATTCTAAAACAAAGATGACCATGAAAAAATATATAGTTTATGCATTGAGCCTCTTTGCTTTATGTTCTTGCATAGTAGAGTCGGCTGATAGTCCGTCATATTCAGAAAAAGCTTTGCAACACTTTGCATCTGAAGTTGTAGAAGACAAGATCCTGTTCCCTATGTCAGTGTTTGAGACGGTTCTGCTTATTCAGGATTACGAAGACATGAGCGCTGAGGAGAAGGTTGAACTGACACATATCTTCAATTCCATGGTAAAGGTATCTGAGAGTGTCTACACGATGGAAAGATTTCATGATCTTAAGGTCAGCACAGACGGAAAGTCGATTTATGAGGATGGTGCGGAGTGGCTGTTCCAGACTGAATATGGAGTGTACAACTACACTCCTAGAAGTTATAGACTTTATAACAATCCTGATGAAGCAGGTCACGATTTCATATTCGAGACAGATGTCAAGAACTCTCCTCAGACCAAGATACTGATTGACAATGCTGCTGACGATTCCGCATATTTCAGCTGGAAATTCGAGGTGGAAGGCTGGTTTGAATCCGATCAGGGAAGAACTGTGCAGTACAAGTCTGCCGGTCCTGTGACAAGAAAAGTGTCAAGCTCGTCAGATGCTGTGGCGGAGTCGATAGTAACAACTGCAGGAAGTCTGATAATCACCATTTTTGACAATGACGGAAAAGAGCTGGATGAAATCACCTATGATATGTCAGGCATTGATTATAACAGATTCTACGCATTTTAAAGGAGGGTGAACATGAAAAGAATGATATTGATGGCAGCCATGCTCTTTTGTGTGCTCGTTGCTGGTGCTCAGGATAAGGACGGGAAGGATGTTCCCTATCGTTATGAAGTGAGACTCGGTTGGAGCGGATATCCCGTAGGTGACGACAACCAGTTTGTCGGAGTGAATAACCACGGATTCTATTCCTATGACACTTCGATCAGCGACATATTCTCGGAATATGACGGCACCACATACATGACCGGAAACATTGTAGGCGAATTCAATGTACATTTCAAGAAATGGTTCACTCTTTCTGTAGGTTTCGCGGCAAACGGCATATGGAAGGACGTGTATTCATCACAGACAGACATAAAGCTCAGGCGTGAAAACGGATGGACTGCAACTGTGCTGCCTCAGGCCAGATTCAACTGGATCAAGAAAGAGGTCGTGAAAGTCTATTCTTCGGTCGGAGCAGGTGTCAGGGCCGGCAGCTTCGATGAAAGAGCAGATATTCTGATCGCAGGACAACTTGTTCCAATCGGAATCAATGTAGGAAAAAAGGTCTTCGGATTTGCTGAACTTGGCATAGGTACAGTTTACATCGGCGGCATGTTCGGAATAGGTTACAGATTTTAAATGACTCAGCCATGAAAAGATTATATTACGCAGCCCTCACATTGATTCTTGCTGCTTCATGCAAGGTTGTCGAATATTACGAACCCAATCCGATGACTGATGCCAATATCAGCCGTCTGAGCTATAACATATTCCAGGAAAGTACAGACTTATGCCTCTCTACTTTCTACAAAGCATACCACATAGACAGATTCCTTCAGGCTGATGCAGAGGAAAAGGTGTCGGCCAAGTATGATCACATCCGTATCGGCCTGACTAAAGCCAATGAAACTTATGTATATGACTATGATGAATATGTATTTTCAAAGGAATGGCTGTCAGAGAAGGGCGGTTCATGCCAGGTAAATATAAATTACCATAATAAACTGACTATAAGGAATATAGGAGAGGGCACCTGGCAGATAAATGACAACAACGGCATAGCATATACCGTAAGTCTGATTGAGGTAAAGGATGAAGCGATGAAAATGGCTGTCGGAGTGACCGGCAAAAAGACAGAATCATCTGATTTCTGGGCTGAAGTTTCTGACGAAGGACTTGAGGCTACTTTTGAATACAAGACTATCGGTGAACTTGATGCTATTACATGCGATGGTGCCGTACTTGTGGAATATTACGAAGGAAGCACATATATCAAGAGCTGCCGCATGACATTCAAACCAGGTCTGACAACCACATACGACGTTTTCTGACTTTTTGTCAGCATTTAGGCATTGGAACATATTTTGACTATATGCAGCCGTCCCACCGGGGCGGCTTTTTTTGTCCCGGCATGACAATGTGGAAATAATAAATAAAAATTAAGATATGGCAACAAAAGGTACAATCGGAGTAACTACCGAGAACATATTCCCGGTAATCAAGAAATTCCTCTATTCAGACCATGAGATCTTCCTCAGAGAGCTTGTGGCTAATGCTGTGGATGCGACCCAGAAGATGAAGGCGCTTGCTTCATCAGGCGATTTCAAGGGCGAGCTCGGAGAGCTTGCCGTGCGCATCGAGCTTGATGAAAAGAACAAGACACTCAAGATTATCGATAACGGTATCGGTATGACTGCTGAGGAAGTGGACAAGTATATCAATCAGATTGCTTTCTCCAGTGCAGGTGAGTTCCTTGAGAAGTACAAGGACCAGCTCAGCAGCATCATCGGCCACTTCGGTCTTGGATTCTATTCTGCATTCATGGTAGCTGAGAAGGTGACCATCGAGACTCTTTCATGGAAAGATGGAGCTGAGGCTGTGATGTGGTCATGCGACGGTTCGCCTGAGTATGAAATGAAGGCGTGCAAGAAGGAGGACAGAGGTACTGTGATCACCCTCTTCATCGATGACGAGGAGAAGGAGTTTGCACAGAAGCAGCGCATCAGCGGTCTTCTCAGCAAGTATTGCAAGTTCATGCCTGTACCTGTAATCTTCGGCAAGGAGCAGGAATGGAAAGATGGCAAATACGTTGATACTGACAAGGATAACGTGATCAATAAGGTCGAGCCTCTCTGGACACGCAAGCCGGCAGACCTCAAGGATGAGGATTATCAGGAGTTCTACAAGGCTCTCTATCCTATGGGCGAGGATCCGCTTTTCCATATCCACCTCAATGTGGATTATCCTTTCAATCTTACAGGTATCCTCTATTTCCCTAAGATCAAGAACAATGTCGAGATCTCACGCAACAAGATCCAGCTTTACTGCAATCAGATGTTCGTGACAGATTCTGTAGACAATATCGTTCCTGACTTCCTTACATTGCTCCATGGTGTGATCGACTCGCCGGATATTCCTCTGAACGTGTCACGTAGCTATCTCCAGAGCGACTCGAATGTCAAGAAGATCTCTACCTACATCACAAAGAAGGTTGCAGACCGTCTTGAGGAGATCTACAAGAACGAGCGCGCACAGCTCGAGGAGAAGTGGGACAATCTCAAGCTCTTCATCGAGTACGGTATGCTTTCAGACGAGAAGTTCTGCGACAAGGCAATGAAGTTCTGCCTCCTCAAGAACACTGAGGGCAAGTATTTCAGCATTGATGACTACAAGAAGGGTATCGAGGCTGGTCAGACAGACAAGGACAAGAAGACCGTATTCCTTTATGCAACAGATGTAGAGAGCCAGTATGCTTTCATCGAGGCTGCAAAGAACAGAGGCTACGACGTACTTCTTCTCGACTGCCAGCTCGACAGTCATTTCGTGAACCTGCTTGAAAGCAAGGTTGAGAACACACGTTTCGCACGCGTCGACTCTGACAGCATCGACAATCTCATCCCTAAGGAGGACAAGATCAAGCCGGAGCTTTCAGAAGAGGAGCAGAAGAATCTTTCTACAATCTTCCAGACCGTGCTTCCAAAGGGCAACGAATACCATGTACAGGCAGATAATCTCGGCGCAGATGCAGCACCTATCCTCATCACTCAGAGCGAGTTCATGCGTCGCTACCGCGAGATGTCAGCTATGGGTGGCGGCATGAACTTCTACGGAGAATTGCCAGAGATGTACAACATCACTGTCAATATGGAGAACCCTCTCGTATCGAAGATCGTGGAGGCTTCTGCTTCTCATAAGGAGGACCTTGAAGCATTTGCAAGCGAGAACGATGTGCTCAGACAGATCACTGACCTCGCTCTTCTGGCTAACGGCATGCTTAAAGGAAAAGACCTCAGCGACTTCATTGCAAGAAGTGCCAAGGTCGTAGAAGATGCTTATCTCAAATAAAGCTGAGCTCCCCAGCTCGACTGGGGATCTATTTAATCAGATTAAGGAATTCGTTGCGGGTACGCTCGTCACGAAGGAAGATACCGCTGAAGGCTGATGTAGTTGTGACTGCATTGGCCTTTTGCACACCTCTGAGTGTCATGCAGGTGTGAGATGCCTCGATTACAACAGCTACACCAAGCGGATTGAGGGTATCCTGGATACAGTCTCTGATCTGGGTAGTCAGTCTTTCCTGCACCTGAAGACGTCTTGCAAAAGTCTCGACAACTCTTGCTATCTTGCTCAGACCTGTAATCGTTCCGTTAGGGATATAAGCAACATGAGCCTTTCCGATGAACGGCATCACATGATGTTCACATGTAGAATACAGTTCGATGTCCTTCACAAGCACCATCTGCTGGTATTCTTCCTTGAACATAGCACTGCGGAGTATCTCTGCACCATCCTGAAGAGAGCCATGAGTAAGGAACTGAAGTGCCTTTGCCACGCGTTCCGGAGTCTTTACAAGTCCTTCACGGTCAGGATCTTCGCCTAAAAGTCGAAGAATTTCTCTATAATGGTCAGCTATGGCAGCTGTGGTCTGATCGTTGTATCTTTCTTCCTTGATATATGCCATTTGAGTATAATTTTATGCAAAAATAGCAAAAAGAATATCACCATTAATTTTTTTTGTCTATATTTGCGCCCCCTAAGTGAAAAGGAATAGCTTAAATACTGATTATTAACATTTTAAACGAATAAACTATGTATTGGACACTTGAACTTGCCTCAAAGCTTGAGGACGCTCCATGGCCAGCAACAAAGGAAGAGCTCATTGACTATGCTGTACGTTCAGGAGCATGGGCTGAGGTTGTTGAGAACCTTGAGGAACTCGAGGATGACGGTGAAATCTACGAGAGCATCGAAGACATCTGGCCAGACTATCCTTCAAAGGACGACTTCTTTTGGAACGAGGAGGAGTATTAGTAGATAATGGTCTGATTTTCAGATTGATACGATTATAAAAGGCGGTCCGATCGGGCTGCCTTTTGTTTATTTAATAGGTTATTAAGAAAAAGTTAGTATATTTGTGATTGTACTATAACCAATAACCTTGACATGAAAAGAAATAATCCGAGGGAGCATTCCCTCCTGATCAAGGCATTCCGTGCCTATCTTCAGTTCGTGAACTCCGGATTGTATTTCAAGAAGGAGCATGTTATCGGACTTGAGAATGTACCTGTCAACGGTACGCCTACAGTAATTGTTTCAAATCACCAGAATTGTCTGAACGACCCTCTATGTGTGTGTCTGCAGTTGACTGACCGCAGAATGAACTTCCTTGCAAGGGCCAATGTCTTCAATAATCCTGTGTTCAACAAGGCTTTGCGAGCAATGGGCCTTCTCCCTGCATATAGAATGGGATATGAGGGACTCTCACATGTACGAAGAAATTCCGAAACATTTGAGGATGCAGGAAAGGCACTCATTGATGGCGAGACAGTGATGCTCTATCCGGAAGGTGGACATCAGGACAAGAGATGGCTAGGTGCATTCAAGCTCGGATACTTGAGAATCGCATTCGCCGCTGCCGAAAAGATGAATTTTGAAGGCGACGTGATGATTCTTCCATCATGCAACCACTATTCGAATTATTTCCACGCCAGAACTGAGATGCTTATCAAGTTCGGCAAGCCTATCTCCTTGAAGCCATATTACAATCGTTACAAGGAGGAACCAAGGGCTACTATGATGGAAATAAACAGCATCGTGCACAGCGAGATCAAAGAAATGATGCTTCATGTGGATGATATAGAGCATTATGACCAGATCGACTGGCTTCGTGAGAATGAGTATGGCAAGAAATACGCAATCGAGAACGGATTCAAGAAGAACTACCTTCCTTCCCGTCTGCTTTCTGACCAGAAACTTGTAAATGCTCTGCAGGAGGCCTACAAGGAACATCCTGATGAAATGGAAGATATATATAAGGATGTAGCGACCGTCATGAACGGCATCAAGGAGCTCAATATCCGAGACTGGCTCTTCCGTCATAATCCGAGGTCTGAAGCTGTCATTCTGAGAGGTCTTGGACTTCTTGTCCTTCTGCCTCTTTTTGCAGTATCTATAGTTCCGACTGCTCTCCTTTTCATAACCCCTGAAATCTTCCTCAAGAAGATGATCAAGGACCAGATGTTCGTAAGCACATTCAGACTGGCAGTCAGCGCACTGATTACAATACCTGTATGTATGCTGATTCCGACAATATGCCTCTGGGTATCTTTGAACTTCTGGTGGGCGTTAGGTTATTTCCTGGCCTTCCCATTCATGTTCCTCCTTGCATGGAACTATATGAGACTCTGGATGAAGTTCGTCGGCACATGCAACTTCAGATTGAGAAAGAACCGCAGAAAGATTGCAGAATTGCGCAAGCTGCGCAAGAGCATCTTCGAACGTCTCGACAACCTCCTGAAATAAATGCGGTCATGATATAAAAATAGAGGACGACCCCGAAAGGTCGTCCTCATTTATATCAAGTCCGTTAAATCTTACTTGAAAAGGAGTGGTGCAAATGTGTTGAGATAGTATCTCCAGTTTGCCCAAGTGTGACCACCTTCTGATACGAAGTAAGTGTGCTCGAGACCGTTTGCAGTAAGAGCTGCATCGAGTGAGTTAGCGTTCTCGAAGAGGAAGTCTGTGTTACCGCAAGCAAGCCAGTAAAGCTTGTAACCTGCCTTCTTAAGACCCTGGAGAGAAGCGTCAAGCTCAGGAGTTCTCTGTGCACCCATTGAAAGTGGGCAGATGTAGTCAAATGTGTTAGGATAGAGGTTTGCAGCTGAGATAGTGTGGCCACCACCCATTGAGAGACCTGCGATTGCACGGTGTGACTTCTTGGCAACTGTGCGGAAGTTCTTCTCGATGAAAGGAACGATCTCCTCAACAAGGCTCTTCACATATGCGTTAGCCATTGAAGGATCTCTGAAGTTTGCCTGTGAAGTAGGAAGACCCATTGTCTGAGCAGCCTGCTGGTTAGGGTTACCGTTAGGCATTACAACGATCATAGGCTCAGCAAGACCCTTTGCGATAAGGTTGTCAAGGATCTGAGCTGCGCGACCCATTGATGACCAAGCTTCCTCG
>JAFZGK010000071.1 GCA_017555445.1 Bacteroidales bacterium | reverse complement strand
GTGATGGTATACAACCATTCTTCAAAGAAGGGAAACACAAGTCTCACTCTGGCGGATTCCGCAGTGATGAAGATGTCAAAGCAGAAGAACTATCTGACATTCGTGCTTTTCGACGGATCAAATTACGAGGAGACCAACGAGTACAAGTATCGCGACACGACAAGACAGCTCCAGAAGATTGACTTCCATCGTCAGGAAATGGTCATACCTCTGGAGAACTACTCATTCCAGAAATCAGATTCAAGCCGATTCAACGATCAGGTCAAATCCATGAATCTCGCACAGCTTGAATACAGTCAGGATTCCATCGGAAAGCTCAGTCTTGAAGGCAAGACCAGAAACCTCAACCAGATGAGGAATTCTCGCACCTTGAGATACAATGGAGAGCTGGATACAGCTTCAAGAGTAAAGAGGACAAGTCCTTTCGCACTGAAAGGCATCGGCACATGGAATGATATCCAGGATGAAATCGAAGCTTTGGGAAAGGCAAAGAAGAGTGCAGAAGACATCCAGCACTCTCTTGAGAACTTCTCAAGAGAGCGTTATCACCATACATATACGCTCAGATTGATCGATATCGAGATATTCAAGAAGTTTGCGCTGTCGATAGCGTGCCTTCTGTTCTTCTTCATCGGTGCTCCACTCGGCGCACTGATCAGGAAGGGAGGTCTCGGAACTCCGGCCATCATATCCATCCTCTTCTTTGTGGCATATTACGTCATAGACATCACAGGAAGCAAACTGGCGAAGGACGGAGCGATCAATCCTTTCAACGGAGTATTCATTTCGTCATACGCGATATTCGCGATGGGACTCGCACTTACATGGAGTGCCATCAACGATTCCTCTATCCTGAATATGGATTTCATCAAGAACAATCTAAGAAAAATCAAGGCTAAGATAATGGGAACATTCAAGAAGACCCGCATAGTATACATGGGTACACCTGAGTTCGCGGTTGCACCGCTTGATGAACTCATCCGCACCGGTCATGAGATAGTCGGTGTTGTCACAGTTGCAGACAAGGCCAGCGGACGCGGACTCAAGATCAACGAAAGCGCCGTGAAGAAATATGCCGTGGAGCATGGCATTCCGGTACTTCAGCCGATATCGTTGAAAGATCCTGAGTTCCTTGAGGCACTCAAGGCATGGAAGCCGGATATGTTTGTAGTGGTTGCATTCAGAATGCTTCCTAAGGTCGTATGGGAGATTCCTAAGCTCGGAACATTCAATCTCCACGCAGCGCTTCTTCCTCAGTATAGAGGTGCGGCTCCGATCAACTGGGCTGTGATCAATGGTGACAAGGCCACAGGAGTCACCACCTTCATGATTGATGAAGGCATGGATACCGGAAAGATAATGTTCCGCGAACAGTGCCTGATAGGTCCGGATGAGACTGTCGGCGAAGTTCATGACAAGCTCATGGAGATCGGAAAGGATCTCGTCGTACAGACTGTGGATGCTATCATCGAAAACAATGTTGACATGCGCATCCAGAGTACATTCATCCAGGGCTCTGAAATTCTAAGACCTGCTCCTAAGCTTACACGTGAGCTCTGCCATATAGACTGGGATGGAAAGACCAAGCATGTATACAATCTCATACGAGGTCTCAGCCCTTATCCTGCAGCATTCACCGAGCTTACAAAGGATGACAAGGTTCTCCAGATGAAGATATACAAGGCTGTCAAGGTAACAGGTGAGGCGTATGAGGCAATGGTTGCTCAGAACGGTCTCGAGGCTGCGATGCCAGGCACGGTGCTTTCAGACGGCAAGACTTATCTCGCGGTGGCGACAAGAGACGGAGCCATTTCTGTGACCGAGCTTCAGCTGGCAGGAAAGAAGAGAATGGCAGTGAAGGACTTCCTCATCGGATTCCGCGAGCCTTGCACATACGGAACCAGCAAGGGAACATCATCACAGATTACAGGACATGCATAAGAGTGTAGTCATAATCTGTGACGGGGTATTTCCAAAAACCGAATTCCCCCGCTACCTGATCCGCACGGCAGATTTCATCATATGTTGTGACGGAGCCTTGAGAAAGTTCCTTAGGAACAGCATCAGCATATTCGGAGAAAAGAAGCTGCCGGATCTGGTGATCGGTGATATGGATTCTCTTTCCGGATCACTGAAGAAGAAGTATGGAAATCTGATAGTCCAGGTGGATGAACAGGAGAACAATGACCAGACAAAGGCATTCAAATGGGCTATTGAAAACCTGACTGACATAGGCAATATATATATAATAGGTGCTACCGGCGAGCGTGAAGACCATACGATAGGCAACATGTCGCTTCTGATGGAATATGCAAGAAGCTACGACCTTTCCGGTATCGAGGTTGAGATGGTCACTGACCACGCGACTGCATTTGCAGCTACAGACACATTCGAGATGGATTGCGGTATCGGAAGAAGGGTATCCATCTTCAGTCCCGACAACAGTCTGAAGATCCATTCGGAAGGATTGGAGTGGCCTCTTGACAATGTGGTGTTCGACAACTGGTGGAAAGCAACGCTTAACAGAGCATGCGATGACAGGGTGCGTCTGGAGTTCAGTCACAAGTCGATGGCTCTCATCATACTTGATTGAGACCGGTTTTCCTTTAGAGGAAATTTTTGGCTGAATAAAAGGATTTATTAGGAAAAACGCAATATTAGTTATAATTTTGGCGACGAAATCAATATCTGATTTTAAATTTTAAAACATGAGCGAAACAAAGTACTTCCCTACTGTAGAGGCCATTGAACAGGCCGCACAGGTGCTTTCGGAGATTCTCGAACCTACCCCATTCCAGAGAAACTCCAATCTTTCAGACATCTTTGATGCTGAGGTCTTTCTTAAGAGAGAAGATCTTCAGATGGTGAGGTCATATAAGATCAGAGGAGCATACAACAAGATCAGGACAATCGACCCGGAACTTGTAAAGAACGGTATCGTCTGCGCAAGTGCAGGCAACCACGCACAGGGAGTCGCTTTCTCATGCAGCAAACTGAAGATCATGGGCTCCATCTTCATGCCTGTGACTACACCTAAGCAGAAGATAGAGCAGGTAAGGATGTTCGGCAAGGAATTCATTGAGATCATACTTACAGGTGATACTTTTGATGCAGCGAATTCAGCTGCCATAGAATACGCTTCAGCTAACAGCAAGACATTCATCCCACCTTTCGACGATCCTAAGGTAATGGAAGGTCAGGGTACCATCGGACGAGAGATCCTCAGCCAGAGCAAGGAACCGCTTGACTACATCTTCGTTCCTATCGGAGGAGGCGGACTTGCATCAGGACTTGGAGCATATATCAGCCAGATGTCTCCATCGACAAAGATCATCGGCGTAGAACCGGGCGGTGCTCCATGCATGAAGGCAGCCATCGAGAACGGAGCTCCTGTCAAACTTGAAAACATTGACAAGTTCGTGGACGGTGCAGCTGTCCAGCTTGCAGGAAAGCATACATTCGAGATCTGCCGTCAGGTACTTGACGACATCGTTATCGTTCCTGAGGGAGCTGTCTGCACTACCATCATCCATATGTATAACAAGAGTGCTATTGTAGTGGAGCCTGCCGGTGCACTTGCAGTCGCAGCACTGAAGTTCTACAAGGACGAGATCAAGGGAAAGAGGGTTGCGTGCGTAGTCAGCGGAAGCAACAACGACATCACACGCATGGAAGAGATCCGCGAGAAGTCACTTCTTTACGAAGGTCTCAAGCATTATTTCATAGTGAACTTCCCGCAGAAGTCAGGAGCGATCCTCTCATTCATCCGCGACGTGATCGGTCCTACAGATGACCTTGTACACATCCAGTACATCCGCAAGACCAACAAGAACTTCGGTCCCGCACTCATCGGTATCGAGCTTGCGGCAAAAGAAGACTTCGAGCCTTTCATGAACAGGCTCAATGCACACGGCATCGCATACGAATACATTAACGAGAATAACCAATTATTTGAAATATTAATCTGATAACGACATGGCAGAAATCAACTGGAATGCATTAACATTCTCCTACACAAAGACAAACACTATCCTTACAACAACATTCAAGAACGGTGCTTGGACTCCTGTAGAGAGCCACACTGACGACTACCTTAAACTCAGCGCCTTTTCGGGTTCACTTCACTATGCTATCGAGTGCTTCGAAGGCCTCAAGGCTTTCCGTGGCAAAGACGGCAGAATCCGTCTCTTCAGACCGGAAGAGAATGCAAAAAGACTTCAGAGATCTGCCAAGTATCTTGGCATCGAGGCTCCTTCAACTGAAATGTTCGTAGAGATGTGTAAGAGATGCGTTCTCGAGAACATTGACTACCTTCCACCATATGAGGTGTCTGGTGCGTCACTTTACCTCCGCCCTACCCTTATCGGTACAAACCCTCAGCTCGGAGTACAGTCATCAAAGGAGAGCACATTCGTGATGCTCTGTTCGCCTGTAGGTGCATATGTAGGTGGCGCTCTCGATGCTGTAGATGTTGTTATCGCAAGAAACTATGACAGAGCTGCTCCTAACGGATCTGGTTCATTCAAGGTAGGTGGAAACTACGCCTGCTCACTCTACTCATTGAACGTCGCTCATGAGCAGGGATACAAGGCAGTCCTCTATCTCGATCCTGCAACAAAGACATATATCGACGAGTTCAACTCTTCGAACTTCTTTGCTATCAAGGGCAACACATACATCACACCTAAGTCACCTTCAATCCTTCCGTCAATCACTAACATGTCCCTTGAGACTGTTGCAGCTCACCTGGGCATGGATGTCGAGAGAAGACCTGTACATGTAGACGAGCTTTCTACATTCGACGAGGTCGGAGAATGCGGTACTGCAGTAGTGATCACTCCTGTACACAAGCTCGTGGACAAGCCGTTCCTTGAGTCAGAAGAGGAGACTGTATACCTCTACGGTGACGGACAGTGCGGTCCTAAGTCTCTCGTGCTCTACAACTACATCAAGGGTCTCCAGAGAGGTGAGATCGAAGATGTATTCGGATGGAATGTATTCGTAGACTAACGTAGCTATCCGGCACAGAAATAAACCTGAAGCGTGGCAGACACACATTTCAAAGATGGTATCTGCCACGCTTTTTCTATATATCCGTTGCTGATGGCTTCTTACTTAGGCGCTACTTTATAGAGGAAGGCCGCTATGAACATGAACACTATGTTAGGCAGCCACAGCGCTACGAAAGGCGGAAGGACTCCCGCATGGACGAACATTTCACTGAATTTAAGGAAGAGGATATAGGTGAACGCCAACGCTATTCCCAGACCGATATTCCATCCGATTCCTCCTCTTCGTTTCTTTGAGGAAAGAGCAACTCCCATGATCGTCAGGATGAAGGCCGAGAATGGAAGAGCGAATCGCTTGTTCTTCTCCATGAGCGCGAACTTGACATTGGCATCTCCTCTCATCTTCTGTGTCTCGATCAGATTGTTCAACTCAGAATAAGTAAGAGTCTCGACTGTCTTTTCCGTAAGATAGAAATCTCTGTTTGTCAAGGCAATGGTAGTATCCATCTGCTTTCCCGTCCTGATCTTGTCGGTCAGGTCCTCATTATATTCTCTGATGAAATACTTCTTGAGTATCCAGCTTCCGCTTGTCGTGTCATATGCGGCAGTCTCGGCAGATATCTTTGAGACAAGCTTGTTATCCTCGATCTTCTCAAGAGTGAAACGATATGCAGTATTGTTCCATGAACTGAATGATTCGGCAAACACGAATTCTCCCGGAGCGATCTGGTAATGTACATTTCGCCCGACGCTCTTGTAACGCGTCTTTATATATTGATTCTCAAAATCCAGTCGCGTCTTGTTGGCGTCCGGGATTATGAACAGGTTCAGGCAGAGCGAAAGGATAGCGATCAACGTCGCTGAGAATATGTACGGCAACATCATCCTGTGGTAGCTTACTCCACCTGCAAGAATTGCGACTATCTCGGAATCTGCTGCCATCTTGGAGGTGAAGAAGATCACCGTGATGAACACGAACAGAGGACTGAACATGTTCATGAAGTAGGGTACGAAATTGACATAGTAGTCAAAGATGACGGCCTTGAGCGGAGCTTCCTTCGACACGAAATCATCAATCTTCTCGCTGATATCGAAGATGATGACGATGCCGATGATAAGAAGCAGCGCCACAAAGAAGGTGCTGATGAACTTCTTCGTAATATAAACGTCTATCTTTCTCGGTGTCAGATCCATATCCGTTAAAGTCTGGTCATTATTCTCTTTACTGTCTCATCCTTCCATGCCTTGAAATCTCCGGCCTTGATATGCTTTCTGGCTTCACGTACCAGATCAAGGTAGAAGGCAAGGTTGTGTTCGCTGGCTATCTGGCCCGCAAAGATCTCTCCCGCAACGAAGAGATGGCGCACATATGCCTTTGAATATGCATGATCGACGAACGAGGCTCCCTTCGGATCAAGCGGAGAGAAGTCGTCAGCCCATTTCTTGTTCTTCATGTTCATGATACCGTCCCATGTGAAAAGCATTCCGTTACGGCCGTTTCTGGTAGGCATCACGCAGTCGAACATATCAACACCTCTTTCTATTCCCTCAAGAAGATTGGCAGGCGTGCCCACTCCCATAAGGTATCGAGGCTTTTCTTCAGGAAGCATCGGACATACAACTTCAAGCATTTCATACATCTGCTCGGTAGGCTCACCTACTGCAAGTCCTCCGATAGCATATCCCTCTCTGTCAAGAGCGGCAGCATGTTCTACAGCCGCACGGCGGAGATCCGGATACACACAACCCTGAATGATCGGGAAAAGTGCCTGCGAATATCCGTAAAGAGGTTCTGTCTCGTTGAAGTGCTTATGACATCTCTCGAGCCATCTTTGCGTGAGGGTGAGAGATTTCTTCGCATACTGGTAAGTTGCATCTCCTGGACAGCATTCATCAAAAGCCATCACGATGTCTGCTCCGATGATTCGCTGAGTGTCCATATTGTTCTCAGGAGTGAAGATATGCTTCGATCCGTCGATGTGAGAACGGAAGATGCATCCGTCCTCAGTAAGCTTTCTGATCGGACTGAGTGAGAAAACCTGGAATCCGCCGCTGTCCGTAAGGATAGGTCGGTCCCAAGATTCGAATTTATGAAGTCCTCCGGCCGCCTTGAGGACATCAAGTCCCGGGCGTAGGTACAGATGGTAAGTATTTCCGAGAATTATCTCGGCCTTTATATCTTCTTTCAGGTCCCTGTGATAGATTCCTTTTACCGAGCCTACTGTTCCTACCGGCATGAAGATAGGAGTCTCGATCTGTCCGTGGTCAGTCGTAATGATACCGCAGCGGGCAGAAGAATTGGGATCTGTATGTGTCTTGACAAATTTCATTCTGAATATTTTAACCCTCAAAGATAGTAACTTTTAGTCAAAAATAACTTATCTTTGTCTGATGTATTGACAAGTAATAATAACATTAGAACCAATATGAACAAATCAATCAAGTCAAGGCTCATAGTGATGAATATCATCCAGTGGGCAGTATGGGGTGCATATCTCACATCTATGGGAAGTTACCTCGCAAATGTAGGTCTTGCTGCAAGAATCGGTATCTTCTATGCAATGCAGGGTATCGTATCTATCTTCATGCCGACTCTCATGGGTATCGTCGCTGACAAGTATATTCCTGCACAGAAGCTTCTTGGTCTGTGCCATGGAATCGCTGGTGCAGCAATGTTAGGAGCAGGATTCTATGGAATGACCGGCGGAACAGACCTTTCATTCGGCATCCTCTTCGGTCTTTATGCAGTAAGTGTTGCATTCTACATGCCTACAATTGCACTTTCAAACTCGGTCGCATACAACATCCTTGAAAAGAACGGCTATGACACTGTGAAGGACTTCCCACCTATCCGCGTATTCGGAACAGTAGGATTCATCTGCGCAATGCTTTTCGTCAACTTCATGACAAACAGTGACGGTGTACAGTACCAGCATTCATATAACCAGTTCTTCGTATCCGGCATTCTCGGACTTGTAATGCTCGTATATTGCTTCACATTACCAAACTGTCCTTGCCACAAGGAATCAGGCGAAGGTCAGACCCTTGCCCAGCGTTTCGGACTAGATGCATTCAAGCTCTTCAAGAACAAGCAGATGGCTATCTTCTTCATCTTCTCAATGCTTCTTGGAGTCGCTCTCCAGATCACTAACGGATTTGCAAATCCATTCATCTCACATTTCAAGGAAGTTCCAGAGTTCGCTCAGACATGGGGTGCACGTAATGCAAACGCACTTATCTCCATCTCACAGGTATCTGAGACACTCGGTATTCTTCTCATCCCTATCGCAATGAGACTCTTCGGCATCAAGAGAGTGATGCTCATCGCCATGTTCGCATGGGTACTCCGTTTCGGTCTCTTCGGCGCAGGTAACCCTGGATCAGGCGTATGGATGCTCATCCTCTCAATGATCGTATACGGTGTCGCATTCGACTTTTTCAACATCTCAGGTTCACTCTATGTAAACATGAGAACCACCGAGAAGATTCAGAACAGCGCACAGGGACTCTTCATGCTCATGACAAACGGTATCGGAGCTACAGTCGGCACACTCAGCGCACAGGCCATCGTGAACTACTTCGTGAACAATGCAGCAGAGCGTGGCGCAGATCCTAACTGGAGCGCAGCATGGTATGTATTTGCAGCATATGCACTCGTAGTTGCACTCCTCTTCATGATCCTCTTCAAGGAACCTAAGAACGATGCTGAAAAAGTAGCGTAATTACATTTCATATAAAAACAAAAGCAGCGGTCACACTGGTGACCGCTGCTTTTATTTTACAATTGTATAGCTTGATTACTTCACGAGACCGAGCTTCTCCATGAGAGCTTCAGGCTGCGGATCGTGTCCACGGAAGTTGCGGTAGATCACTGCCTCATCCTCTGTACCACCTTTTGAAAGGATGTTCTTGCGGAATGATGCTGCTACATCTGTATTGAAGATACCCTGCTCCTTGAAGAGAGAGAATGCATCTGCTTCAAGAACCTCTGCCCACTTGTATGAGTAGTAACCTGCAGAGTATCCGCCAGAGAAGATATGTGAGAATGAGCCTGAGAATGCAGCACCCTCGACAGCAGGCATGATAGCATATGGAGCGAGAGCCTTTGTCTCGAACTCGATTGTGCTCATTGCAGGAAGCTCTGTGAGAGTATGCCATGACATGTCAAGCCATCCGTAGTGGAGCTGACGTACCTGAGCGTAGCCAGCAAGATAGTTCTTTGCAGCAACGATCTTCTCTATGAGTTCAGCTGGGATAGGCTCGCCTGTCTGGTAGTGCTTTGCAAATGAATTGAGATACTCAGGCTCGAATGCCCAGTTCTCCATGATCTGCGAAGGAAGCTCTACAAAGTCACGGCTTACGCTTGTACCTGTGAGTGATGGGTAACGGCCCTCAGCGAAGATTCCGTGAAGAGCGTGACCGAACTCATGAAGGAAAGTTGTGAGCTCATCATGTGTGATGAGTGCAAGAGCATCTGCCGTAGGCTTTGTGAAGTTACATACGATTGTGATGAAAGGTCTCTTCTCCACACCGTCTTTGATGCTCTGATCGCGGAAAGATGTCATCCATGCACCACCTCTCTTGCTTGCGCGTGGGAAGAAGTCAGCATAGAAGAGAGCGAGATGAGTTCCATCTGCCTCAGTAACCTCATAAACCTTTACATCTTCATGATATACAGGAACATTAGTGAGTTCATTGAACTTCACACCATAAAGACGGCTAGCGAGTCCGAACACTGCGTCGATGCAGCTCTCGAGCTGGAAATAAGGCTTAAGCTCCTCTGCACTGAGTGAATACTCAGCCTCCTTGTAACGCTCAGACCAGTAGCTGAAGTCCCAAGACTCAAGTCTGTTGCCCTCAAAACCGTTCTTCTTAGCATATGCAAACACATCTGCGATATCCTTCTTTGCAAACTCGAGCGATGGCTCAAGAAGGCTCATGATGAAGTCATTCACTGTGTTTCTATCCTTGGCCATTCTCTCCTCAAGAGCATAGTCAGCATAAGTCTCATAACCAAGGATGTTCGCGATCTTGATTCTGAGATCAACGATCTTCTTTACAACCTCAGTATTGTCGAACTCACCGCTGAGAGCTCTTGTATTGTATGCAGTCCAGATCTGTCTGCGGAGCTCACGGTTCTCGCTGTACTGAAGGAACGGGCTGTAGCTTGGAGCATCGAGTGTGAATGCCCAGCCTTCAAGACCTTTCTCTGCTGCAGTCTCTGCTGCCATTGTTCTCACGAACTCAGGAAGACCTGCAAGGTCGGCTTCGTCTGTAATGTTGAGAGTATAAGCGTTGGTAGCTGCAAGGACATTCTTGCTGAACTGGAGAGTTGCAAGCGAAAGTTCCTCTGACCACTTGCTGTAGAGTTCCTTATCCGCATCTGAGAGATTTGCACCTCCACGTACAAAGCCCTTGTAGTTATCCTCCAGAAGCTTCATCTGATCAGGCTCGAGACCAAGCTCGTTTCTCTTCTCATAAACAGCCTTCACTCTTTCAAAAAGAGCTGCATTAAGAGATACATACATAGAGTACTCAGTAAGCATCGGAGATATCTCCTCTGCAATCTGCTGCATCTGGTCATTTGTATGTGCCTCCATAAGTGCATAGAACACACTGGCAGCCGAATTAAGTGTACCTCCGGCATACTCCATTGCCTCAATAGTATTCTCGAAAGTAGGCTCTTCCTCATTTGCCACGATAGCGTCGATTTCAGCCTTTGCCTCTGCGATGCCGGCTTCGAAAGCAGGAAGATAATGCTCGTTCTTGATCTTGTCGAACTCCGGAGCACCGAATGGAGCTGACGACTCTGTAAGAAGAGGATTCTTCATGTTACAACTGGTAATAAGTGCAAGCGCAGCGCCTGCAACAAGTAATTTTTTAGTCATATTTTATTAGTTTACTGATGTTTCGTATCATCGGGCTGCAAAGGTAACGAAACATTTTGTATTTTCGATATTGAATATATCCTCGTTTCTGACATCTTGTAGGTAATGTCGAAACATGCATATATATCATGCCTTCTGGAATGATGACAGAAAGTGACCGTATCCGGATTGAACCCCATTGTCATCAGATATGTGAAGTCGGCTGACTCCAGACCGGACCTGAGTATTTCTTCCAGCAGTTCATAATTCCTGTCGAGCATTGCCAGGATTCTTCTCCTGTATGTACGGCCCTGCTTCAGCTTGCTGTTGTAATGACGGTTACGACAGTCATCGCTGCAGAACTTCTTGTCAGTACGTCCATACCTTATCTTGTCTCCGCATTCAAGGCACAACGGAAGACATCTCTCACGCTTCTTGTATTCCATATCACCGGTATAATTAAAGAAAGTACAAATATGTGCGCGAGAGGGCATAACCACAAGGACCTTGAACAGGTATTTCTTTTTTTCCTATAAATGGTTTCTGTTTATTGAAATCTGGATCGATCTTGAAAAAATCTTGAACCATATGATAAAATCTTGAAGTACTCATGATTTATTTGGGCTTCGTCAAAAAAATGAAAACATCTTCAAAAAGGGAAAAAGCAGCATGCAATGACACCTACACAGATATTTTTTCAGGATATTTTTACCTTACTTTGCCTTCAACCTACAAAGCGCGCATAAGATGTGGGGACGAAAAGTTTAACGACAAAAAGAGAGATTATCTTATGGAACACATCAACAGAATCGAACTCAGGGGCCGCGTCGGCACCGTCCGCAGCAACACATTCAATGAGAACAGAGTGGTCAACTTCAGCCTGGTGACTGATTTTCTTTACAAGAACCGTAACGGCGAGCCTATCTCGGAGGCGACATGGTTCAACGTCGTAGCATGGGAAGGCAAGGAAGTATTTGACCTCCATAAAGTGGAAAAAGGCGCCTCAGTACATCTGAGCGGTAGGATGAGGACAACAAAATACACCAATTCAGAAGGCGTAGAGAAGCAGTTCTACGAGGTCCTTGCGACAAAAATGAGAGTATTGAACGAGGAAAACGACACGATGCTATAAAATATAGTCCATCTGTCGGAATTAATTGCATATGGTTGAAAAATGAGGTATCTTCGCGCCCCGAAAAGACAAAAGTTAAAGAAGTATGAATCAGAAATTCAATGACGGCCGTTGGAGCCGCAGAATTGATGTTGCAGATTTCGTTTACAGCAACATCACTCCATACGAGGGAGATGCCTCATTCCTCGCAGGAGCGACAGACAGGACTAAGAGACTTTGGAACAAGTGTCTCGAGGCATTGGCAGAAGAAAGAGCAAACGGTGGTGTACGTTCAATCGACGCTAAGACCATCTCGACAATAACATCACATGCAGCAGGATACATCGACAAGGATGATGAGCTGATCGTAGGTCTCCAGACTGACGAGCTTCTCAAGAGAGCAATCAAGCCTTTCGGTGGCTGGAAGGTAGTGGAGAAGGCATGTATCGAAAACGGTGTGGAGCTTGATCCTGAAGTGAAGAAGATCTTCACTCATTACAGAAAGACACATAATGACGGTGTGTTCGATGTATATACTGATGAGATCCGCAAGTACAGGTCACTCGGTTTCCTTACAGGTCTTCCTGACAACTATTCAAGAGGACGTATCATCGGAGACTACAGACGTCTTGCACTTTACGGTACAGACAGACTTATCGAAGCAAAGAGAGAGGATCTCAGAAACCTCACAGGTACAATGACCCGCTCACGCATCACTCTCCGCGAGGAGGTGGCTGAGCAGATCAAGGCTCTTCAGGAGATCAAGATCATGGGTGAATACTATGGCCTCGACCTCAGCAGACCTGCTACAAACGCACAGGAGGCTGTCCAGTGGGTTTATATGGCATATCTCGCTTCTGTAAAGGAGCAGGACGGTGCAGCAATGTCACTCGGTAATGTGTCATCATTCCTCGACATCTACATCCAGTATGACCTCGACAACAATCTCATCGACGAGACATTCGCACAGGAGCTCATCGACCAGTTCGTGATGAAGCTCAGAATGGTACGTCACCTGAGAATGAATTCATACAACGACCTCTTCGCCGGTGATCCTACATGGATCACAGAATCTATCGGAGGACGTTTCACAGGTGGAAAGAGCAAGGTTACCAAGACTTCGTTCCGTTTCCTCCAGACTCTCTACAACCTCGGACCTGCACCGGAGCCTAACATGACAGTCCTCTGGCATCCGCAGCTTCCTGAGGGATTCAAGGAGTTCTGTGCAAAGGTTTCTATCGAGACCAGCTCGGTACAGTATGAAAACGACTCGCTCATGAGAAAGGTTAGAGGCAACGATGACTACGGCATCGCATGCTGCGTTTCATATCAGGCGATCGGTAAGGCAATACAGTTCTTCGGAGCACGTGCCAACCTTGCAAAGGCTCTCCTCCTTGCACTCAATGCTGGACGCTGTGAGAACACCGGTACACTCATCGTAGAGGGAATCAAGCCTCTCAAGAGCGATGTGCTCGATTTCGACGAGGTAATGGACAACTACAAGAAGGTTCTTCACGAAGTTGCCCGCGTATACAACGAGACCATGAACATCATCCACTTCATGCATGATAAGTATGATTATGAGAAGTCACAGATGGCGTTCATCGACACTGACCCTACAATCAACCTCGCATATGGTGTTGCAGGACTCTCGATCGTAGCTGACTCACTCTCTGCAATCAAGTACGCAAAGGTTACCGCAAGACGCAATGCTGACGGTCTCACTGACGGATTTGACATCGAGGGCGAATTCCCATGCTTCGGTAACGATGATGACAAGGTTGACGTACTTGCTCGTGACATCGTTCAGTTCTTCGATACAGAGCTTTGCGCCCGCAAGGTATACAAGGGAGCTCAGCCTACCCTCTCACTCCTTACAATCACTTCAAATGTGATGTACGGAAAGAAGACAGGTGCAACTCCTGACGGAAGAGCGAAGGGTGTGGCATTCGCACCGGGTGCAAACCCAATGCACGGCCGTGACACTCACGGAGCCATCGCTTCCCTTTCATCTGTTGCAAAGCTTGACTACCACGATGCAAAGGACGGTATCAGCAACACATTCTCTATCGTTCCTAAGTCTCTCGGTCCTACTGAGGAGGATAAGATCGACAACCTCATCACCATGATGGACGGTTACTTCACAAAGGGTGCACACCACCTCAATGTGAACGTTCTTAACAAGGAGATGCTCGAGGATGCAATGGAGCACCCTGAGAAGTATCCACAGCTCACTATCCGCGTTTCAGGATATGCAGTGAACTTCATCAGACTCAGCCGTGAGCAGCAGCTTGAGGTGATTTCAAGAACATTCCACGAAAGCCTTTAATGATAAAGGTTCATTCATACGAATCAATGGGAACATATGACGGGCCTGGACTCAGGCTCGTCGTATTTCTTCAGGGCTGCCAATTCCGCTGCCTTTACTGCGCCAACCCTGACACTATTTCCGGTGAAGGCGGAAAGCCTACAGAGGAGGAAGACATCGTGAAGATGGCAGTAAGCCAGAAGCCATTCTTCGGCAGACGCGGTGGTGTGACATTCTCCGGCGGCGAACCGACAGTCCAGGCAAAGGCCCTGTCTCCCCTGTTTGACATGCTTCACGAGGAGGGTATAAACATTTGCCTTGACACAAACGGAGGTATCTGGAACAGCGATGTGGAGGAACTCCTTGCCAAGACAGACCTTGTCCTTCTGGATGTGAAGCAGATCAATCCGGCAAGGCATGAGAGCCTTACAGGAAGGAGTAACGAGCAGACATTGAAGACTGCACAGTGGCTTGAAGATCACAACCGACCTTTCTGGCTCAGATATGTACTTGTGCCGGGAATCAGCGACTTTGAAGAGGATATCAGGACTCTCGGTGAGCATTTCAGAAACTTCAAGATGCTTCATAGAGTGGAGATCCTTCCATACCACACTTTGGGAATCCACAAATATGAATCACTCGGACAGGAGTATATGTTGAAGGGCACACCACATAACACTCCTGAACAGCTGGAGCGCGCAAAACTACTTTTCAGCGAATATTTCGACAATGTGATACTGAATTAACCAAAAAAAAGAGCCTCGAAAGGCTCTTTTTTTATTACTTTTGTAGAACATGACTTCATGTAGCAATCACGAATCATAACAACTAAATCATAACCATTATGCTAAGAAAGATCAGAATCATCCTGGCAGCACTTTTCTTTGCAGGTGTGACACTCCTTTTCCTTGATTTCACAGGGGCACTCCACACCTGGCTAGGCTGGATGGCCAAGGTTCAGTTCCTGCCTGCAGTGCTGGCAATGAACTTTGCAGTTGTGGCTGTCCTTCTTTTGCTCACTCTCCTGTTCGGAAGAGTGTATTGTTCGGTCATCTGCCCGCTAGGCATCATGCAGGACATCATTTCATGGATTCATGGAAAGACAAAGAAAAAGAACAGATTCCGCTTCTCATATTCTCCTGCCAAGAACTGGATCAGATACTCAGTACTGGCGGTATTCATCGTGGCTTTGGTACTCGGAGTACATGCACTTGTAGCATTGGTCGCTCCTTATAGTGCTTATGGCCGTATCGCAGCGAACCTCCTTGCTCCGATCTACCAGTGGGGAAACAATTTCTTTGCATGGATCGCTGAAAAGAAAGACAGCTACGCATTCTACAGCGTGGATGTATGGATCAAGTCGGTATCGACCTTTGTAGTGGCAGCTGTTACATTCGTTGTGATTGCTGTACTCGCATGGAAGAACGGAAGAACATGGTGCAACACCATCTGCCCTGTAGGTACTGTGCTCGGCTTCTTCTCAAGATTCAGTATCTTCGCACCTGTCATCGACACTGAGAAATGCCGCAACTGCGGTCTGTGTGGAAAGCAGTGCAAGGCATCTTGCATAGATACAGCCAACCATGATATCGATTACAGCCGTTGCGTCGCATGTATGGATTGCATTGACACATGCAAGGACGGTGCGATTCATTACGCACTCCGCTGCAAGTGTCTTTCAACATGCAGCAGCAAGAAGACTGCTCAGGCAAAGCAGGAGGTAGATGGCAGCAAGAGAGCGTTCATGACAGCTACAGCCATAGCGGTGACATCTGCAGCCCTCAAGGCACAAGAAGCAAAGACAGACGGAGGTCTTGCAGCAATCGAGCGCGCACAAAAGCCTGAACGCGAGACTCCACTCAAGCCAGCAGGTTCGTTAAGTCTCAAGAATTTCTCAAATCATTGTACAGCATGTCAGCTCTGTGTAAGCGAATGTCCTAACGGTGTTCTCAGACCTTCGACTTCATTGCTCACACTCATGCAGCCTGAAATGTCCTTTGAAAGAGGTTATTGCCGCCCTGAGTGCAACAGATGTTCTCAGATCTGTCCAGCAGGAGCAATCAGGCCTATAAGCATTGAAGAAAAGTCATCTATACAGATAGGACATGCTGTGGTGAATCTCGACAACTGCGTAGTCAACACTGACGGAGTAAGCTGTGGAAATTGTGCACGCCATTGTCCTAATGGTGCAATCCGTATGGTACGAAAGAATCCTGACGACCCTAAGTCTCCTATGATTCCTACAGTCCTTGAGGAAAGATGCATCGGATGCGGAGCATGTGAGAATCTATGCCCTGCAAGACCGTTCACAGCCATCCATGTGGAAGGACACCAGGTACATAAAACCATCTAAAGATTCACCATCATGAAACAGAATATTGACAGACGTGATTTTTTGAAGACTGCAGGTAGCGCTGCCCTTGTAATGGGCGGACTTGGTGCAGTGACCGGATGCGGCAGCAAGAAAGGCCAGACAACGAATGAAGAACTCGGTGGTGGCGAAATGACCTACAGGACAAATGCCGTACGCGGTGACAAAGTGAGCCTTCTCGGCTACGGCTGCATGCGCTGGCCTATGACAAAGGATGAAAACGGCAAGGACATCGTTGATCAGGAAATGGTCAATGCTCTTGTCGATCATGCCATAGCGAATGGAGTGAACTACTTTGATACTGCTCCTGTTTATCTTCAGGGCCAGAGCGAAAGAGCTACAGGCAATGCGCTCAAGAGGTATCCGCGTGACAGCTATTACATTGCGACAAAACTCTCCAACATGAACGGCGACATGAGTCAGAAGACTGTTCTGGCCATGTACTACAAATCTTTCCAGGAACTTCAGACCGACTATATAGATTATTATCTTCTCCACAATATCAGCGACTATAATGCATTCAAGCGCAGATTCGAGGATAATGGAGTGATAGACTACCTGCTTGAAGAGCGTAAGGCAGGTAGAATACGTAATCTTGGATTCTCATTCCACGGTGGTCAGCAGGGATTTGATGACCTCATTGCCCTTCATGACAAATATCATTGGGATTTCGTACAGATCCAGCTCAACTATGTAGACTGGACTCATGCCGGAGGATGGAATACGGATGCTCAGTATCTTCAGGGCGAACTCGACAAGAGAGGAATCCAGTCAGTGATCATGGAACCGCTTCTCGGCGGACGCCTCGCAAACGTACCTGTACACATCGCGGACAGGCTCAAGGAGCGTGGTCCGCAGAACAGCATCGCATCATGGGCGTTCAGATTTGC
>JAFZGK010000070.1 GCA_017555445.1 Bacteroidales bacterium | reverse complement strand
GATGATAGGAGTAAGTTCCTTATACTCCTTATTGAGCTGAACGAACTTCTTCATATCACTGATTACCTCAGGGTCAGAAAGCTGTGCCTGAAGTGCTTCATATTTCTCCTGAAGGCCTAATACCTTCTCCAAAAGTGAATTATCTGCCATTGATTATAATCTTTTATTTTCTTGTCAAGCGCGCAAAGATAAAAAAATACCTATTCCCTCGCAAATATTTTAGATGCCAACTCATCCCATCCTGCGGCTACCTTATATAGAGTAACAGATTCAGCAGGAACATAGATATTTGCATTATTTGTAAACTGTCCATAGAGGAATTTCTGTTCATATGCTCCACCACCGGCAACGTGATATCCCATAGTGCAAGGTACAGAAGAAAGTACATTGACAGTTTCCAGCGAAAATGATGCAAATGCACTATAACCCAAGAATGTGACGGTTGACGGAAGTGTAAGTTCTGTCATTGCACAGCTTGAGAATACACATTCACCTACAGTCTCAAGTCCTTCATTCAATGTGATATCATCCAATGAGCCACAACTTGAGAAAGCTCCATTGCCAATAGACACCAGACTAGACGGCAAAGTGACTTTTTCCAACGTGTGACATTTAGAGAACACATACGGCTTGATCTCAGTAGTGCCTGAAGGAACAGCAAGTTCGGTAAGCTCATCACCATTCAGATAATAATATCCTTCAGGTACTGACTTCTCATCACCGAATGACATATTCAGCCATTGTGAAATATCAGAGATGTAAACTTTACAGTCATCTGCCGGATCCTCAAATGCACCGGTTCCGATGGAAGTAAGGGTACTTGGTAAAGTGATACTCTGCATTGACTTTTTGCCCCAAATACCATTGAATGCGTGGTCTCCAATAGTTACAACTCCCTCTGGGATAACCAGGCTGGTAAGGTTTACATTTATGAATGAATAACTTTTGACCTCGGTGACACCTGAAGGAATTACCAGTTCGGTGACCTCATCTCCATTCAGATATAGTTTTGCATAACGGTTTGAAAGTGGATTAGTAGCCGATGTTTCAAAATCAATATTACACCATGCAGTCAGGTCAGTGATATTTACCCTTGTAATATTCTCAAGATTATTGAAAACCCCATCCTCAATAGCTGTCAATCCCCTGCCAAAGGTAACGCTTTCAAGATTATCACAGCGCGAGAAGGCATTATTTGAGATCTTTGTTACATTATCAGGTATTACAAGACTTATCAGCGTCTGCGACCAAGCGAAAGCGTATGGCTTGATCACGGTAATGTCAGATGGAATTACAAGTTCTGTAATCAATTCTCCGTTCAGGAAAAGATTTGTGTTATCACTCATAGGGCTGCCTCCAAAATCAATTTTAAACCAAGCGGAGAGATCCGTGATGTGGATTTCCTTGACACTGCTGAACGCTGAACTGCCAACAGATTCAACACCAGTTCCAAGATTGAGAGACCTCAAGCCGGTACACCTATTAAAAGCACTTTCTCCAATGGTCTTGACACTGTCAGGAATTGTTATCTCAGTAATTGAAGAACATCTCGCAAATGCTCCATTTCCTATTGTAGTAAGTGTAGAAGGAAGAGTGATACTTTGTATTAGTGCACATCCGCTAAAAGCATAATCGCCGATAGATATAAGATTCGCACTGAGTGTGATATTCTCTATTGAGCTACAACCCCAGAATGAACTTTCACCAATTGAAACGACACTATCAGGAATAGTGACACTTGATAAAACAGCACCTGCAAAGGCGAAATCGTTAATTTCAGTCACGCCATCAGGAATAACAAGATCAGATACAGCTTCTCCATTCACATATATGACGCAATCCTTTGTGCTGCTGCCATCTTTGTAGACTGGGTTGGCTCGAGCATCTTCAAACTCAACATTAACCCAATTAGCAAGATCGTCAATATATACTTTATTGAAGATACCATATGCAAACGCGTTATAGCCAACTGAAACCAGGTTTCCTGGCATATTTATCTCGGTCAGACGATCGCATTTGTAAAATGAATAGTCGCCAATGGTTTCAAGACTTTCCGGAAGTGTGATCTGCACCAATGACCTGCAATAATAGAAGGCATCATCTCCTATTGTAGTCAAGCTTGACGGAAGAATGACAGTATTCAGATTACTACATTCTCTGAAGGCGTTTTCGCCAATCGAAGTTACACCCTCAGGGATGGTGATGCTGGTAAGTTTTGAGTTATTTGAGAATGCTGAACTTGGGATTTCTGTCACTTCTCCTTCAAAGATAAGAACAAAAGCTCCTATTGAAGAATCATATTCATTCTTGAGCAAAACATTGTTGAATTTTGAAACAGAAAGCGCATTGTTGTCTGAAGTGGTATAATGGAACTCATATACCCTATCACTACCTGAGGTGCTACCAGTAGAAGTGATAGAAGATGCATACCTGTCCCACAAACTGGCATTTCTATATTTTTCTACTGCATCTTCCGGCACATAAATCTTGCGGCCTACAGCATTAAGGTCGAACGGTACCCAACTGCTGTTGAATGCAGATGCTTCAGGCACATCGCTAGAAGTAAAATATATTGATTTCAAGGATGTGCATTCGTAAAATGCCTGATATCCGACTTCTTTGACTGTTGAAGGCAGCGTTATGCTTTCCAACGTCGGGCAGAATTTGTAGAATGCCTGCCTTCCTATTGTGGTGACTTCATCATCAAAGGTCATGACTCCTCGGCCATTTTCATAAGTGTTCGATAGCATGATAGCTCCGAAGCTGAATGCGTCTGCATTATAAGGGAACATTTTCTTGCCATCTGTTGTAGTATAGTAAATCTTGTTATTCTGCTGTTCATCCGTATTGGAATCAGAAGACATAGGAATCCTCAGAACTGTTCCGTTAGATAACTCAAAATACGCATAATCATCATCAAATGTCACGCTTTTAAAAAATGAGTCTCCATCATCTCCTTTTTCTCCATCATCTCCGATGGCCTTATCCAACCTTGTCCAGGTTGTACCATCATCATACGAGATATACCAATATCCATCGCGTATTTCAAGTTTGGGTGCAATAGCATCTGTTCCGTCGATACCATCTACTCCATCTACTCCGTCCACTCCATCTATTCCATCCTTTCCATCAGTTCCCTGTGCCTTGATCTTATTTCCCTCATCATCAAGCAACCAATCATTGTCAAGAGTCCAGTAATAAACACCATCTGTATCCTGCATGACACCAATAATCGGTGTGTAGCCATTATTGCCATCTTTACCGTCTTTACCATCTTTACCATCCTTTCCGTGATAAATGTAAACTTTGCCAGCTTTTTTAAACTCGATGACATATCCGATCTCTTTACCATCTTGAGTCATTGGAGTCACTGAAAGGATAGTGTCCCCATTTTTTGACGCTTCCAGAATCTGTTGAAGAGAAGCGATGTTGTCATTCATTTCTGTACATAGAGTTTCAAGCTTTAAAAGACGGTTCTGGAAGTCTCTCAAAGAGTCCCAGATCCCCGAATCATCATAACATGAAACCATTAAAACAGCTGCTAGGCAAAAGCAGAGGTACTTTACGGTCTTTTTCATATTATTATAGTTTTAGTCATTATTTATATTCATTTCTATAATGTGTCGGACGGCTGCCTGAGCACAGACGCAACCAAAGACAGCGGGGATGTATGAGATAGTGCCTACCTGTGACTTTTTGTTGCGGTCCTCACATGGTACAATAGATTCACGATCAGGGAGTTCCTCTGAAAATACCACCTGAAATCCCTTTTTGATTCCCATGTATCTGAGTCTCTTACGGACTATGTAGGCGAGGGGACAGTTGAATGATTTTGAAACGTCGGTAAGACGTACTTTTGTCGCATCGTATTTTGCCCCGGCTCCCATAGACGACACAAGAGGAATATTGTTGTCCATACAGTATTTGATAAGGTGGAGCTTAGGTGAGAGTGTGTCTATCGCATCAACAAGAAAGTCAATCTTATAGCTGCCCAATACATCTCCTGCTTTTTCTGCCTCCAGATACTCCTTGATTACAATAAGATCAAGCTCCGGATTGATGTCCAGAAGTCGTTCTGCAAGGACATCACACTTGGGCTTTCCGACGGTAGAATCAAGTGCCAGCAGCTGTCTGTTCTTGTTTGTAAGAGAAACGTCATCGCTGTCCAGAATGATCAGATGTCCTATACCTGCACGTACAATCATTTCAGCAGCATATCCTCCGACTCCTCCGACTCCTATGACTGCAACAGTAGATGCGCGGAAATGATCAAGCATCTCCTCGCCTACTAGCATTCCCGTTCTTTCCTGCCAGTCGTATATCATAGTCCCTTTCTTTTTCCTTCATCCCAGATTTCGTCCATCTCTGCAAGGGTCATGTCTGTAAGGTTTCGTCCCTGACGGATGGTATGCTCTTCAAGATATGTGAAACGTCGTCTGAACTTGGCACATGTGCGCTCTAGAGCGGTGTCTGGATTCAGGCCATAAAGCCTAGCCGCGTTCACTGTTGCAAAGAGAAAATCTCCGAGTTCGTCTTCTGCCCTGTCATATGCTGCAGCCTTTTCTTCATCTGTCTGCGCTGCTGCCATGGCATCAAGCTCTGCCTGGTATTCTCCTAGCTCTTCCTTCACTTTCTCCCAAACATCCTCCTTCTTTTCCCAGTCGAAGCCTACGCCGCGTGCCTTGTCCTGCATTCGGTATGCCTTGAGAAGCGGTGGAAGACCGTCTGGAACACCCGAAAGCACTCTCTTGTTTCCATCCTTTTCCGTGGTCTTCAGCATCTCCCACTGCTTGATCACATCCTCTGCATCGCCTACCTCCGCAGATGAGAATACATGTGGATGACGATAGATCAGCTTGTCGCACAGGAAGTTGATTACGTCAACAATATCGAACTGCTGCTTTTCTTCACCTATCTTCGCATAGAAGATCACATGAAGAAGCACGTCGCCAAGCTCCTTCGACAGCTCGCGGTCCTCTCCTTTAAGAATGGCATCGCTAAGCTCATACACTTCTTCGAGTGTCTGAGGTCTCAATGATTCGTTTGTCTGTTTTCTGTCCCAAGGACATTTCTCGCGAAGCTCGTCGAGAATATCGAGGATCCGGCCGAAGGCCTGCAGCTTTTCTTCCCTTGTGTGCATAGTATCATTATTTTGAGAGGCAAAATTAAGAAAAAATCCTATCTTTGAGGTCTCAAACACATAGTTATGCACAAAGAAATCAGATACGTTTCGGCAGACGAAGCCGTCAAGGTCGTTAAATCAGGCGACCATATTCATTTCAGCAGTGTCGCAAGCGCCCCACGAATCCTGATCGAGGCACTTTGCAGAAGGGGAGAGACAGGTGAACTCCGTGATGTAAGGATCCATCACCTTCACACAGAGGGACCTGCACCATATACTGATCCTAAATTCGAGGGTGTATTTTTCCATCAGGCGTTTTTCGTAGGAGGCAATGTCCGCAAAAGTGTTCAGGCCGGATATTCAGACTATATTCCTGTATTCCTTAGCGAGACTCAGAAGCTTTACAGATGCGGAGCGCTTCCTTGCAATGTCGCGATGATCCAGGTATGTCCTCCGGACAAGCATGGCTACGTGTCACTAGGAACGTCAGTCGATGCCACTCTTGCTGCAATCGAATGTGCAGAGACTGTCATCGCAGTAGTGAATCCTAATGTGCCTAGAGCATGGGGAGACGCCATGATACCGGTAGATATGATCGACATCTTTGTAGAAGGAAACGAGCCTCTTGAGCCGGCGCATTTCAGTGAGCCGAATGAAGTGGAAGTTGCGATCGGAAAGCATTGCGCTGCCCTTATTGATGATGGAGCATGTCTTCAGATGGGTATCGGTGCCATCCCTAACGCAGTACTTGCTCAGCTTGGCAACCACAAGGACCTCGGAATCCATACTGAGATGTTTGCAGACGGTGTGCTTGATCTTGTTGACAAAGGCATCATCAACGGATCTAAGAAGGTTACGGATAAGGGCAAGCTCGTGTCCACTTTCCTCATGGGATCTCAGAAGGTTTATGATTTCATCGATGACAACCCGATGGTCGCTATGATGGATGTCGGCTACACCAACGACCCTTATGTGATAGCGCGCAACCCAAGGATGACAGCAATCAATTCAGCAGTCCAGGTTGATCTTACAGGTCAGGTCTGTGCGGACTCTATCGGAACAAGATTCCATTCAGGAGTAGGTGGACAGGTGGATTTCATATATGGAGCATCGCTTGCTCCGCAGGGCAAGGCCATAATCGCAATGCCGTCGTGCACAAATAAGGGAGGCAGCAAGATTGCACCGACCATCATTGAGGGAGGTGGAATTGTGACTACAAGGCCTCATGTGCATTATGTGGTGACAGAGTTCGGTGCTGTTGATCTCTACGGAAAGTCGATGCAGGAGCGTGCAAAGCTGCTCATCAGCATAGCGCATCCTGATCATAGAGAGGCTCTTGACAGGGCTGCATTTGAAAGATTCGGTCCGCATTATCACAATTTCGACCTTTAGGAAAAATGTCCTCCGCTCAGGATTATATGCTCTTTTTGACGGAGGATATCATTTTTTTACTAACTTTGTGAAATATGTGAATTAACTTTAAAATTAATGATATGAAAGCAAGAATCATTATTTCTGTACTTGCTGCAGCAGCAGTACTTTTCTCAGTTGAAGCAAATGCTCAGGTAGCAACAAAGAAAGAGCACAGAGCTCTTGAGAAGCAGGAAAAGTTCCTCAATAAGGAGATTCAGGAGAAGGCTCTCAAGGAGGCTCGTAAAGAGGCAAAGAGACTTGAGAAGGAAGGTTACAAGGTGCCTGTAGGAAAGCTCCCTCTTGCAAAGCAGCTCGAGGATTCATGGCAGGCTCAGGTGACTACTGACGCTGACGGTGTTCCATATTATTTCATGGCTACTGCAACTTCAGTAGGTTCTAACTTCACTGCGGCTTCAATGTCAGCTACCAACACTGCGAAGCTTGACATCGCAGGTCAGATCCAGACTCAGGTATCTTCAATCGTCGAGCAGAAGATCGCCAACAACGAGATCAGCGCTGACAACGCAGTTGCTGTCAATTCATTCGTAAGTGCAAGCAAGAGTGTGATCAACAATACTCTCGGTCGCGTACTCAAGTTCATCGAGATCTATAAGACACTCGAGAACGGAAACATCCAGGCTCAGGTGACTCTCGGCTACAACACAGAGATCGCTACAAGAGAGGCTATCCTCGCAATGCAGCGAACTCTTGATGCAGATGCTGAGGAACTTATGAAGGAACTTGATGCTCTTCTCCAGTAATGATAATGTCAATGAAGAGATTTATACTGATCGCTCTGTGTATCTTCAGCTTTTCTGCCTCGTACGCAAATGAAGTTGTAAGAGTAAGGAAAGCTGTAGGTAGATGGGAAGTCAGTGACGATATCACACCAAAGCAGGCGGAAGAGAAGGCTCTTAACGAAGCGAAGAAGGAAGCTCTCAGAATGGCTGGTGTCATGGAAAATGTATGGTCTGTCTTCGGTCAGGTCACAGCAGATAACGGAACCGAGTTCACTGAGGCATATTCTTCAGTCAGCATGCTGGCCATCAGCGGTATGGTCAATGTTACAGAGAAGACTGTCGAGGACTTCTGGGATGAGGGCCTTAAGCGAAACTTCAAGGTCGTGACCATCGATGCGCTTGTGACCAAGGACGAGACACAGGAAGATAAGGCGTATGCCATTGACGTAAAAGGAATCGAGCCTATCTACAAGCAGATGGAGGTGCTTGAGTGTTCTATCAAGGTCTATGGCTCTGACTCTTATTTGAAGATTTTCTGGTTCGGAGATGCTGGAGCGGATTTGATTTATCCGAACGATTATGATCCGAGCATAGTCTTCAAGGTGGGTGAGACATATAAGTTCCCTGTATCAGGAGCATATGACCTGTCAATGGAAAAGTCAGATCCTAAGCAGGATGTGGAAAGAATCAATATAATCGTGGTCGCTACGAAGCAGGAATATCTCTACAAGGGAGACAACGATTATCAGTCAATCATGACTTGGATCTACAACATCCCTGCAGATCAGAGAACCCTCTTCCATACACTTACTTTGATCAGATAGAAATCTCCCGGATATATGAAAGATGGCTGTCACAGACAGCCATCTTTTTATTGTATAGAGTTGTATGGTTGTAAACCTTTATTTACATTTGCCGTATAAATAAAATTGTATTTCTTTATGAAATTGAAAGTGCGTCTATTGCCACATTGGTGCCAGGTTGCAGGATATTCCTATTGGCTGTTATATTTCACGATATGTCTGTTTTTAATGCTTGTATTCAATGTGTTTCCGGACAGCGGATTCGCTGAAAGCATGGAAGGAATACTTTCTCCTGTAGTTGAGAATTGGAAGATCGTAGGAATTGTGAATTGCTGTATGCTTGTTCTTGCTGCATTTTCGCGTGACAGGGTTGAAGATGAGCTCGTGATGGCCTTACGCATAAGATCCATAGTAGCCATAGTCTTTCTGATGTTCATTCTTCAGGTAGCTGCATATGTCGCTCCTGAAAACTCAATCATGGATTCCATCGTAAGCGATACGCTTCTGAACGGTCTGTTGCAGGATTTCGGTGTCCTTGTGCTTCTTTATCTGACAATATTCAAGTTCTCTGTCGTGTTCAACAGATGGAGATCAAGATATGAGGAATAATCAATAGTCGATAGGCTCGAGGAGAGGAGATTCTCCTGTGAAGTGGCTGAGCACAATATCAGTGTATGTCTTTGTTACAGAGATAGGTGGAATCTCTTCCAATCCAAGGTCAAGAACATAGCCCTCGCTTTCCTTGTGAAGCATCGACACTTTCTTTATGTTCACGATATATTTTCTGTGGCAACGTACCAGGCCGCTGTTCTTGAAACTCTCTTCTACTGTCTTGAGGCGACATCTGAGCATATATTGCTTCAATTCTCCCTTATTGTCTGTGTACCATACCTTTATGTAGTTGTCATCAGACTCGATATAGAACAGGTTGTCCAGATTGAGTGACAGCTTGAGTGCTCCGCTGTTGTCATACAGAGTTATCTTCTGCTTTTCTTCCGATTTCAACGGCTCATCAGTCACAACATTCTCATAGCTCATCAGACGGATTGTATTGTTCTTGTCTATGATTGCGAAATACATTCCTGCGATCAGATATGGTATTCCAAGAGCGATTGTACTGTAAAGGAGAGCTCTGCTGAAAATGTCCATGCTTGTCTCGTCGAGCATGGGGGTGATGTCAAGAGTTGTCCAGGTATAGTAGGCTGAAATGACCATGATTTCCATGATGCACCATACGATGTAACTGATGAAGGTCATTTCATAGACCTTTTTTGATTTATACATCAGCATTCTGCTGGCGATCAGGATGCATATCGAGACTCCGATGAAGAGAAGAGTACGCAGAAACATTGTGGAATCTCCCAGGCGGAACCATGCGGTCTCTGAAAATGGTATATATATGTTGAGGAAGACTATAGCAAACAGCACAGCAAAGGTTACTGTACCGATAAGCTGGTATTTTCCAAGCAGATACGCCGGGAGTTTTGTATTTAGATTCATGAATTTTCAGGTTTTAGCAGTTACAAATGTAATGAAATTTGTTCCAAATCCAAACTATGAGCATGGTATTTGAAGGACATAAATTATTCTTTTGTCAATCCAAATTATTAAATTATATTTGTCTGACTAAAACCTGAGTTAACTTGTATATGAACAGAAGAGTAGTAGTGACTGGTACGGGCATAGTTTCCCCTGTTGGAAACAATGTCCCTGATTTCTGGAAGAACCTTCTTGACGGTGTCTGTGGCATAGACTATATAAGATCGATTCCCACTGATGGTCTTCCAGTGAAGGTTGCAGGAGAAGTAAAGGATTTCAATCCTGCAGATTATTCTATAGAAGCTTCATTTGTAAGAAAGCAGGACAGATTTACAGTCTTTGCAGTAGCTGCTGCAAAGCAGGCTATGGATGAAGCCGGACTGGATACTTCAGATGACGGAAATATCGATTCCATGAGACTCGGCGTGTATATCGGTTCGGGAATCGGAGGTTTCACCACCCAGGTCCGCGAGACGGAAAAGATCCTTAACGAAGGAGCCAAATGGGTTTCCCCTCTGATGATTCCGACAATGATCGCAAATATAGCGGCTGGAAACGTGGCTATGCGCTATAATGCCTGTGGTCCTTGTCTTCCTGTCGTGACGGCGTGTGCCACATCCACTCATGCCATAGGTGAGGCCTATAGAGCTATCAGGCATGGGTATGCAGATGCGATTATTGCAGGAGGAACAGAAGCGGCATTGCTCCCGTTGTCAATAGCAGGCTTCGCGAATGCAAAAGCCCTGTCTCGCGTGGAGGATCCTAAACGAGCCTCACTTCCTTTCAATACAAACCGCAGCGGATTTGTAATGGCGGAGGGAGCAGCTGTCCTTATCCTGGAAGAATATGAACATGCGGTTGCCAGAGGGGCTGAAATCATTGCTGAGGTATGCGGATACGGCAATACATGTGATGCATATCATGTCACTGCGCCGCGTCCGGATGGCATGACTCAGGCAGCTGCAATGAAACAGGCGCTGGATGAAGCGGGATATACATCCGATGATGTGCTGTATATCAATGCTCATGGCACAGGCACAGCTTTGAATGACCCTGCGGAGACAGCCGCCTTCAAACTCGCGCTTGGTGATGATGCATACAAGGCCCATGTGAGTTCAATCAAGGGATCGATCGGTCATATGCTTGGTGCTGCTGGTGCTGCTGAAGCTGTAGCTACAGTCCTGGCTCTTAAGAACGGTGTTGTCCCTCCTACAATCGGTCTGGACGAGATAGCGCCGGAGTGCGACCTTGATTATACTCCTAATGTTCCTGTCAAAGCTCCTTTGACTGTGGCAATTTCTGATTCCCTCGGATTCGGAGGACACAACGGTTGTGTTGCTTTCAGGAAAATATGACAAAAAGATAAAAGGCTCCGCAAGGAGCCTTTCTTTATCTTCTCTTGAGTGTCTTTCGTACGCTTTTGACTGCAGAGACCGTCATCTCATCCACAAGTGAATTTCTTGCCGCCATCACATCGAGTATAGTCATTACGATAGGGAAGACCATTGTGATGGAGAATACCATGTCATGTCTGAACTTCATGAAGTCCATGAAGAACCATACCTGCATTCCGAGTGCAAGGAGAGCAGTGATGATGCATACTCTTGCCTGAAGGAATCTCAGCTTGTAGCTGAAGATTGCGCAGATATGTGCGGTCAGCGCCATGATCATCAGCACGAGGTAAGGTGTTTTTTCATAGTATCTGATTGTCACTTCAGTGCCGTCAGGTCCTATGATGGTAGCAAAATTACAGAAGAACAGGGCAGCCATAAGGACTGTTGCAATTCCCAGATATAATGTCTGAATGCTTTTCCACATAATGTATACTTTTTGATAGGCACAAAAGTAGGAAATTTAGAACAAAAAAACTACATTTGAGGTTTGAATAAATAATGCGCAATATGAGAATAGCAGAATCAGAACTTATAATCAATGGTGATGGATCAGTTTTCCATCTTCACCTTCGTCCGGAAGAACTTGCAGACAATGTGATCCTTGTCGGAGATCCAGGTAGAGTTGATATGATCGCAGAATACTTCGATGAGAAGGAATTCAGACATGAATCTCGTGAGTTTGTATCTGTGACCGGAAAATACAAGGGTGTGCGTATGACAGTTCTTTCTACAGGTATCGGTACGGACAATATAGATATTGTAATGAACGAGCTTGATGCATTGGCGAATATCGATTTTGAAACCCGTGAGATCAAGTCTGAGCACAGAACTCTCAACATTCTCCGAATCGGTACATCAGGAGCGATCCAGCCTGAGATTCCTCTCGGCGGATTTGTCTTCTCTCATGTTTCAGTGGGTTGTGACGGCCTTTTGAACTGGTATGCCGACAGAGAAAAGATTGCAATGCCGGGCATCGAAGAAGCTTTCATGAAGCATACAAACTGGAACGAGCATCTTCCGCATCCGTATTTTGTGAAGGCCGGTGAAAAGATGTCAGAGCTTTTCCGTGACTGCACATATCCGGGAATGACTATCGCAGCATCTGGCTTCTATGGCCCTCAGGGCCGCGTCCTCCGCATGCAGCTTGCAATGCCTGACATGCTCGACACATTCGAGAGCTTCCGCTACGATGACCTCAAGGTGACTAACTTTGAAATGGAAGGTTCTGCAATTGCAGGTATCGCCGCTCACCTTGGACATAATGCCGGTACAGTGTGCTGCATCATCGCTCACCGTCATCATAAGGCAAGCAACCCGGATTACAAGCCGCAGGTTCGCAAGCTCATCGAGCTTTGCCTTGACAAACTTGCTGAGTAAATCTGCTAGTTTCCGTATAGTTCGTTTCTGGACTGCGGGCCATAGCCTTTCCATACGTCGGGGTCTGATATCCAGGCCTCGACGATTCTTTTCTTGCCCTGCATTATATTGGTCTCGATGAAGCGGAACTGAAGATCAGTGGTTGTATCCATTGAACCTGCTATCTCATGTCCATAGTCTTCGAAATGGTACATGTTATAGTTGTATCCATACTTCTTGAATCTGTCCACGAGTCTGCCGCTTCCGAAGAAGCCCAAGTTGAGAACTGCAATCTGCTTGTACGGTACAAGGCTGTCAGCAGTGCCGTGAAGCATGAGCACCGGGCATGTCTCTTCTGCAAAATCAACTTTTCCTTCACGCGACAATATCGCTCCTGAGAATGACATCACGCCCGCATAATTGAATCCTTCAGGAAGGACAGATGCCCATGAAGTCCTGTTTGCTATCTCATATTCGGCCTGCATCACAGAAATCGCACCTGCTGATGAACCGCTGATGATCAGAGATGAAGGATCCACACCGAGCTGGTCAGCATTCTCAATTATGAAGTTGGTGGCGCTGAAGAGGTCTTCAACAGCGAGATGGATTGCAGCGTCGAGCACGTTCACCTGTGCTACGCCGACCTTCTTTGAGCCTTTCAATCCAAGACGGTAGTCAATGGAGATCACTCTGTATCCGTTATCTGTAAGCTGCTTGAACCATTTGTGATAGCTTTCGTCATCACGTGTTCCGCGTATGAACCCACCTCCGAACATGAATATGACTGTAGGTTTCTTCTTTCCTTCAAATGTCTGTACACTTCCTGCAGCGGGATTATATACATCCATGAAAAGTTCACAAGTGTCCCTCTCCGCAAACATATATGTGGCGTCTGGTACCTTGATGACTTTTGTTTCATCGGCAGGAACTTTTCCTGCAGCGCTGATGGAATATCCCAGCGTTGCCGCGAGGCATATCAATATAGTTGTGATCTTAATCTTCATTTTCTGTAATCAGTTTTTCTGATGGGATAAGTCTGCGGATTGCCTTGAAGTGTCTGAAGAAGCGGAAGGCTATTACACGTACTACTGTGTAGCTTGGTATTGCTATGATCATTGCAAGAGGACCTCCGAGGTGACCGGCAATGAGCAGGACAATGAATATTTCAAGAGGTGTCGACTTTATGCTTGTCGAGTATATCAGCGGCTGGTAGAGGAAGTTGTCAACCAGCTGTGTGAAGCTGAATATCGCAATCAGTATGATAGTGAATGCTACAAAGCTGACGTCGAGTCCGATAGGAACAACGCTGCTGTATTTGATGACCAGACCGAGAGTTGTTCCGATCACACCACCTGCAAGCGGACCGACATAAGGAATCACGTTCAAGATACCTGTGAGGAATGCAATGCCGATTGCAGCATTGAATCCCAGACGGGCGATCAGCAGCAGACCAAGGAAGTTGATGAGTGCCACTCCAAGCACTTCTATCATCACTCCGCCGAAATATCTTGAGAGCAGATAGCCGATGTCAGCAATGGCTTTGGCTGTATTCTTTTCATGTCTGTCCGGAACAAGTGCAGTCACGATTTTTGTGAACAGATTGTCGTCTTTGATGAAGAAGAAACTGATGAACACAACGGAGAACAGACCTATACCGAAGCTGGTCAGTGCAGAGGCGGCAGAACCTATCACTGAAGAGAATACGCTTGGATTGAGCATTTTCTGAAGTTCCTGCACAGCAGCTACTTCCACTCTGAAATTCTCTCCGAGTTGAGGGAATGTGTGTCTGAGCATGTCGTTGAATTCAGACAGAGGCCCTGCTATATATCTCGCAGACTGCTCGATGCTTGATAATGAGATGCCTTTGATGATGCCGCTGACGATAGGTACCACCATGGTGATCACTGCAAAGAAGATGATCAGGATGGAGAGCAGAGTGATGGCTGCAAGAAGCCAGTCAGGCAGTCTTCTGCCCTTGATGTCCACTCTTTGCAGCTGTTTCATTATCGGCTTGCCGATAAGTGATACCACGACGGCTATCAATATGTATATCAGCACACTGCGGAAATACCAGCAGAGCCCTCCGATTATTGCTGTGCCAGCCGCAATCATTATATATTTGGCAAGTCTGTCTACGTGTCTTTCTTCCATGTGATTCCGTTTAGTCATTCAAAGGTAATCATTTATTTGAGAACGGCAGACAGAATGTCATCAACATTGTCTGCCAGGAGCCAAGGGTTGTTGGCAAGCAGTTCCTCTCTGCTTCTGAATCCCCATGTCACACCTATGGTTCTGACGCCGGCATTGTTTCCTGTCTGCATATCGACATCCGAGTCTCCGCAGTAGACCACTTCCTCCTTCTTCAGCCCTGGCATGTCTTCCATTATTTCCAGTATGACCCCGGGATCTGGTTTGATGGGGTATCCGTCTCTCTGACCAAGAACCTTCAGGAGATCATGTTTCCCAAAGAATTTTTCTATAAGAGCCTCAGTTCCAGACTGGTATTTGTTAGATGCAACAGCAATCCTTATGCCTTCTTCAGACAGCTTGTCCATCAGTTCCATGATTCCAGGGTATGGAACAGTGAAGTCTGCAATATGCTCGTGATAGTACGGCATGAAATGTTTGACCATAACCTCAAGCCTGTCTTCGCAGCGGCATTCTTCCGGCATGGCAGCCAGCAGCATGTTGTATATGCCGCGGCCGACCATTCTGTTGAAATCATCTGTGTCGTGTTCAGGGTAGCCACATGCTCTCAGTGCATGATTGCAGCCTCTTGCAATGTCCTCGCGTGTATCCAACAAGGTTCCGTCAAGGTCAAATATTATGAGTTTCGTCATTTTTTCAGAATATTTTTTGGTGTGCCTTATGTTGGCACAATGTGACAATACCTTTGCATTCAGAAACATTAAAACAACATTGCTATGAATACAGAGAATACATTTGCTTGCATCAGCTCAATGATTTCATCAGAGGCTTCCTACAGAACTCTTCTTGATATGATCAACGAAATGGACCTCGAGCTCATGGATATCAGCCTTGCTTAAGCCGACACGGATCTTTCCACCCTTTCCGTCTCTTCCGAGCATTCTTTCTGTTATGATCTGCTCGGAAACAGGATCCTCTATATATTTCTGGATGGCTCTCTTCAGAGGTCTTGCTCCGTAGTTCGGGTCAAAGCCTTCTTCTGCCACGAATCTTCTCGCAGCAGCTGTGACCACGAGTTCGAATCCTGCTTCTCGGACACGGCGCTTGAGTCCCTTGAGCTCGATATCGATGATCTTTTCGATGTCCTCACGGGTGAGAGGATTGAAGAAGACCTGCTCGTCCACCCTGTTGATGAATTCAGGTGGGAAAGCCTTCCTTATGGCTTTTGAAAGCACGCTTTTCCTATTGCCTGAAACGTTCTTGCCGGCGGTGTTGAATCCGACTCCGGTTCCATATTCGTCAAGTTCGCGGCTTCCCACATTGGATGTCATGATCACTATCGTGTTGCGGAAGCTCACCGTCCTTCCGTTGCTGTCGGTCAGACGACCCTCATCCATCACCTGAAGCAGAAGGTTGAATACATCCGGATGAGCCTTCTCGATCTCGTCAAGAAGGACAACGCAATAAGGTTTGCGACGGACTCTTTCGCTAAGCTGTCCACCCTCTTCAAATCCGACATATCCCGGAGGGGCGCCTATGAGTCTTGAGACATTGAATTTCTCCATGTACTCGCTCATGTCCAGCCTTATCATGTTTTCTTCAGAATCAAACAGATACTCTGCCAGCGACTTTGTCAACTGAGTCTTTCCTACACCGGTAGGACCGAAGAAGAGGAATGTTCCGATAGGCTTTGCCGGATCCTTGATGCCTGCCCTGTTCCTGCGGATTGCACGTACTACCTTCTCGATAGCCTCATCCTGACCGATTATCCGGGTCTTGAGTCTTTCCTGCATCTTCAGCAGCCTGTTGCCTTCGTTTTCTGCAACCTTGCCTGATGGTATGCCGGTCATCTTTGAAATGACTGCCGCAACATCTTCTGCGCCAACTGTTCCTATCTTGCGCGGGTTCTTCAGGCGGACCATCGAACCGGCTTCGTCCATCGCATCGATTGCCTTATCCGGCAGACACCTGTCCGTGATATATCTTTCCGACATTCTTACGCATGCCTCGATTGCCTCATCCGAGTACTCTACATTATGATGCTTTTCATAATTGATCTTGAGTTTCTTGAGGATGGAGATTGTATGCGGAATGTCTGTGTGCTCGACCATGATCTTCTGGAATCGTCTGTCAAGGGCTCCGTCCTTTTCAACGATCTTCCTGAACTCGTCAAGAGTCGTGGCTCCGATGCACTGGATGTCTCCGCGTGCCAAAGCCGGCTTGAGCATGTTTGCTGCATCAAGACTTCCTGATGCTCCTCCTGCTCCGACTATGGTATGGAACTCATCGATGAAGAGGATCACGTCCGGATCACCTGCCACCTGGTTAATGATGGCCTTGAGCCTCTTTTCAAAGTCTCCACGATATTTGGTGCCGGCTACGATTGAGCCTAAGTCTAATGATATCAGTCGTTTGCCGCTGAGAATAGGAGGTACGTCGCCAGCAACGATCTTCAAGGCAATTCCTTCTACGATGGCTGATTTGCCCACGCCCGGATCACCTACAAGCATAGGGTTGTTCTTGCGTCGGCGTCCGAGAATCTGTATCACCCTCTGGATTTCATCCTCGCGGCCTACAAGCGGATCGAGCTTGCCGTCAGCTGCAGCCTTGGTGATATCGTATCCGAACTCCTCGAGAGGGGACTGCTTCGGCTCTTCCTTCTCCTCTTCCTCATGTACCACGGCGCGAAGCTGGATCTGTGGCGGTTCTTCGTTTTCCTGCGGCTTTTCATCCTCGCTTTCACGTTCGAACATGGAATTCCTGTCCATATATCTGAAGACTGTGCCGTAGTCGACTCCGAGATCCTTCAGATACGTGCTTCCGTATGACCCTCCGGCCCTGCATAATGCGAGAAGCAGGTGAGGGGTGTCCGCCTGCTTGCATTGCACTTTTGTGGCTTCAAGGATAGTGAAGCTCAATACGTTCTGTGCTCCACGTGAAAATCTTACATTCTCTATTTCGGAATATGGTATATGTTCATTGGTAAATATATGACTGTCAATGAACTGCTTCATTTCTTCCACGTCGATTCCAAGACCCTTGAGGGTGTCGACGGCGCTATTTTCCCTATGCCTGAGAATGCCAAGGAAAAGGTGGTCCGGAGCTATGCCGTAACTGCCTGTCCTCATCGCTTCTTCTCTGGAGTAGTTCACTATCGAGTTGAGTTCGTCTGATATGCTTATTTCCATAAATCGGGACCTTCAATATGCTTTTAAACAAAATCCAATTTCATTGCACAAATTTACTAAAAATTTCGTAACTTTGCGAGGTTGTACAAATAAGTATAAAAGTAATTCAGATATATGGAAAATGAGGTAAAGACAGGTAGGATCGAGCAGGTGAACATTGACCAGCAGATGAGGAGTGCGTACATCGACTACTCCATGTCTGTGATCGTGTCTCGTGCGCTTCCTGATGTGAGAGACGGATTCAAGCCGGTTCACAGAAGGGTGCTGTATGGAATGGAGGGGCTCGGACTTACACATTCAAGCCAGACTAAGAAATCTGCCCGTATCGTCGGAGAGGTGCTTGGTAAGTACCACCCGCACGGTGACTCAAGTGTATATGATGCAATGGCCAGAATGGCCCAGGACTGGAGCTTGAGATATCCGCTTGTGTTCGGTCAGGGTAACTTCGGTTCTATGGACGGTGACCCGGTTGCAGCGATGCGTTATACCGAGGCAAAGCTTTCAAAGCTTTCTGCAGAGGTGCTTGCTGACCTGGACAAGGATACAGTAGATTTTCAGAATAACTTCGATGACTCGCTTCAGGAGCCTACAGTGCTTCCTACAAAGCTTCCGCTCCTTCTCTTGAACGGTTCTTCAGGTATTGCGGTCGGAATGGCGACAAATATGGCCCCTCACAACCTTACAGAGTGCTGTGATGCCATCTGCGCATATATCGACAATCCTGAAATCACTATCGAGGAGCTCATGCATTACGTCAAGGGACCGGATTTTCCTACGGGTGGCATCATCCAGGGACGTCAGGGCATCAAGGATGCCTTTGAGACAGGTCGCGGACGTATCGTTATCCGTTCGAAGACAGATATCGAGGTGAGTGATTCAGGCCGCGAAACAATCGTGGTGACAGAGATTCCTTACATGGTCAACAAGAGAGAGATGATCGAGAAGATCGCTGAACTCGTGGAGACCAAGAAGGTGGAAGGCATCGCATACATCAATGACGAGACAACCATGAAGGGAGTCCGCATCGTGATCCGTCTCAAGAAGGACGCGAACTCGAATGTGGTTCTCAACATGCTCTACAAATATTCTCCACTTCAGTCAAGCTTCTCAGTGAACAATGTGGCTCTCGTGAACGGACGTCCACGTACGCTCAACCTCAAGCAGCTCATCAAGTACTTCGTGAAGCACAGACATGAGGTGATTCTCAGAAGAACGAAGTTCGATCTTGAGAAGGCTCAGAAGAGAGCTCATATCCTCGAAGGACTCCTCAAGGCGCTTGACGTGATCGATCAGATCATCAACATCATCCGCTCTTCCAAGAATGTCGAGGAGGCCAAGAGCGAACTCATGGCTGCGTTCGACTTTACAGATGCTCAGGCTACTGCAATCGTGGAGATGCGTCTGCGTCAGCTTACAGGTCTCGAGCGTGAGAAGCTCCAGAGCGAATATGACGAGCTCATGAAGTTCATCCGATACTGCGAGGACGTGCTTGCAAACGAGAGCATGCAGATGCAGATCATCAAGGATGAGACATTGGAGATGAAGGAGAAGTACGGCGATGAGAGAAGAACAGAGATCGCACTTTCAGCAGAGGAATTCAATCCAGAAGACTTCTATGCTGATGAGGATGTGGTCATCACAATCTCTCACCTCGGATATATCAAGAGAACATCCCTCACCGAGTATCGCACCCAGAACAGAGGTGGCGTCGGAATGAAGGGAAGCGCCACACGCGACGAGGACTTCATCGAGCATATCTATGTTGCCAACATGCATAGTACTCTTCTTCTCTTCACTCAGAACGGAAAGTGCTACTGGCTCAAGGTATACGAGATTCCGGAGGGATCGAGAGCATCCAAGGGACGTGCGATCCAGAACGTGATCAACATCGATCCGGATGACAAGGTGAAGGCATATCTCAATGTGAAGAATCTCAAGGATGAGGACTATATCAACAACAACTATATCGTTCTCGGCACCAAGAGAGGTATCATCAAGAAGACTTCTCTCGAGGCATACTCAAGGCCTCGTACCAATGGTGTGATCGCGATTACAGTACGTGACGGAGATGAGCTTCTTGAGGCAGTGATGACAAACGGACAGAGCGAGATCCTTCTTGCAGGACGTAACGGACGCTGCTGCCGCTTCGATGAAAATGACGCACGTGCCCTCGGCAGAACGGCTTCCGGAGTTCGTGGCATAAATATTGATGATGACGATGAAGTTGTAGGTATGATCACATATGATCCTACAGCAGAGGATGCAGCAGCTCACAGCATTCTCGTTGTCAGCGAACATGGCTACGGCAAGCGTTCTGACTTTGATGAATACCGAAAGACAAACCGTGGCGGTAAGGGAGTCAAGACATTGAATATTACTGAAAAGACAGGTTCTCTCGTTGCGATCAAGAATGTGACTGATGAAAATGACCTCATGATCATCAACCGTTCAGGACTCACCATCAGAATGGCAGTTTCAGACATCAGGGTGGCAGGACGAGCAACTCAGGGTGTACGTCTTATCAATATCAAGGAAGGCGATTCGATTGCAGCTGTTTCAGTAGTGAACAAAAGTGAGGATGAACAGGTGCAGGCACCTGCGGAACAGCCTCAGGAAAGCGCGGATCAGGCTCCTGTTCAGACAGATCAGACAGAATAATAATTAATCAACTTAATATTTCAACATTATGAAGAAAATCATTCTCGCATTGGCAGTTCTGCTTGCAGTACAGGTAGCTGATGCACAGACAAAGGCTCTCGACGCTGCAAAGGCAGCTGCAGAGACTGCAAAGGCAGCATCTGAGGATGCTAAGAAGGCAACAAAGGTAGCTACATGGTTGAAGCTTGCTGACGCTTACATGGCAGCTTACAATGCACCAGCAGGTCAGGCTTGGGTAGGTGCTACAAAGACTGAGCTCCAGCTCGTTCTCAAAGAGAAGCCTTTCTCAGTTGAGGAGACAGTTGTTGGAGAAGAGACTTATATCAAGGAGTCATATCCTGCAAGAGACTATTATTTCACTCCAGCTGGTCAGCTCGTAATGATCGTTGTCACTCAGCCTATTTATGCTGATGTTCTTGACAGAGCTCTTGAGGCTTACAAGAAGGCATATGAGGTTGATGCAAAGCAGTCAAAGATCAAGGATATCACTATGGGTATCGAAACTGTTTCAAAGAAGTTCTATGAGGATGGTATGAACTTCTATACTCTCGGTGATTATGCAAAGGCTGCTGAGTATTTCGAGAAGGCTGCTGATGCTGCCATGACCGAGCCTTATTCTACTCCGAACAACGATGCTCTTTACAATGCAGGTTTCGTTGCATGGGCTTCACAGGACTGGGAGTCAGCAAAGAGACTTTTCGAAAGATGCATGGAGGTAGGTTACTACTATGAGAACGGTGAGGTTTATGCAAAGCTTTCTGACATCTATGCTAAGCTTGGTGACAAGGAAGGTTCAGTAGCAATCCTTGAGAAGGGTTTCACTGCATATCCACAGAGCCAGAGCATCCTTATCGGTCTTATCAACTACTATCTTGAGAGCGGTGAGAACGCTGACAGACTTTTCGAGCTTATCGGCGAGGCTAAGAAGAACGAGCCTAACAACGCTTCTCTCTACTATGTTGAGGGTAACATCTACAACGAGCTCCGTCAGGCTGAGCAGGATGAGACTAAGGCTGCAGACCTTCTCGCTAAGGCATGCGCAGCTTATGATGCTTGCCAGACAATCGATGCGTCATATGAGTTTGGTTTCATCGGTAAGGGTATCATGTTCTACAACATTGCTATCGATCTTCAGGACAAGGCTGCAAACGAGATGGATGACAAGAAGTACGCTGTTCTCGTAGAGAAGTTTGAGGATGCCCTCATGAACTCACTCGAGCCATTCGAGTCAGCTTACAATGTTTCTAAGGATGACAGCATCAAGATCAGCATCGCTGAGTACCTCAAGAACATCTACTATCGTTTCGTTCCAAAGGGTGACAAGTATGAGGAGGGTTACAACAAGTATAACGAGATCGTTAAGACAGGTGTTGTAAAGTAATCATACCTTATATATAATAAAGTAAGAGCAGACCGTCAGGCCTGCTCTTCTTTTTTGCTCTCGGCCTTGTCGAAGGCCTTGACTATCTTTGCTACAAGAGGGTGTCTTACAATGTCCTCGTTCTTGAAGATTATTGATTTTACGCCTTTGATATTCCTTGTCAGCTCCATTCCGCGAAGCAGACCTGAATCCTTTTTGTTTGGGAGGTCGATCTGGCTTGCATCACCTGTTACAATGAATTTTGCATCACAACCCATTCTGGTGAGGAACATCTTGAGCTGTCCGAGATTGGTGTTCTGAGCTTCATCAAGAATCACGCAGGCCCTGTCAAGCGTACGTCCTCTCATGTAGGCAAGTGGAGCAATCTGTATTGTACCCTCTGCCATGAATTCCTGCAGCCTCTTTGCTGGTATCATATCTCCTAGTGCGTCATATAGCGGCTGGAGATACGGATCAAGCTTGTCCTTGAGGTCACCAGGCAGAAAACCGAGTCTTTCACCAGCTTCCACTGCCGGTCTGGTTAATATGATCCTCTTGATTTCTCTGTTCTTCAACGCTCTGACTGCCAATGCTATGGCAATATATGTCTTTCCTGTACCGGCAGGGCCGACAGCAAATATAAGGTCGTTCTCAAAGTAGGCCTTGACCATCTCCTCCTGAGTCCTGTTGCGCGCCTTGATCGGCTTGCCGTCATTGCCATGCACTATCGGTGACTGACCACAAAGCTTGAATCTGTCTGGTATTGTCTCGCCGTCGAAGAGATCTTCCACGTCATATGGAGTCACGTTCATCTTATGCTGCCTTCTTTCAATGAGCATTCTGAGTTTCACCTCAAAATCCTCCATATCCTTGTCGGATCCCTCAAGTATGATCTCATTTCCCCTTGCTATCACCTTCAGTTCCGGAAAGTAGCTGCATAGAGCTTCGAGATTTCTGTTGGCAGCCCCATAGATGTCTATCGGGTCAATCGCTTCAAGTCTGATTGTCTTTCTGTTATTCATTGATCTTGTCTTTTATTCCTGTTTCATTCATCACATGGTAGTATGTCTTCATCATCTTGTCATACTCCCATTTTCCTGTCCAGATGTCTCGTGTGCCGATGAAATCTGTCACTGGCAGCACCATGTATGTGTCGGTGTATCCTCCTGGTCTTGAGCACCATAGGTATGTGAACTCAATTGGGAGAATCTGCGGATCTCCGTTCTTGTCCCGGGTTATCTTCACGGTGGCCATCAGCTCGATCTGAGTATTTTCTGCACTCATGTTCGATACGGCATTTCCTAAAGAGTATGCAACAGGAGTATTGTCGGGTCCTGTTGTGCCGTAATCCTGTACAACATGAGGATGTGCACCAAGAATCAGATCAGCTCCATTTTCTGCAAGCCATGACGCTGTCTTTTCCTGCGCTGCAGAGTGTTTCAGGGCGTACTCCTGACCCCAATGTGGAAAGACCATCGTTATGTCAGCCTTGCTCCTCATCATATCAGCGGTCTTCTTCTGTTCACCCAGGTAATTTATTCCCGGCCATATCTCGGTCTTGCCGAGATTAGTTCCGTATGTAAGGTTCACAAATGCAAGATCGTAGCCTTTCCGTCTGACATGCAGAGGATTTCTCTTCGATTCATCCTCGGGGTCAATATGACTTCCAGTATATCTTATCCCATGACTGGACTCGAGTTCTTTGTAGATTTCCAATGTTCTCAATGCACCTGCGCTGCCTCTGTCAAGAATGTGATTGTTGGCAGTTAGAAAAATGTCAAATCCGCATTCAGCGAGATATGTGGCAAAGCTGTCAGGAGCAGAGAATTGAGGATATCCGGCGTATGGTTTTCCGGCAAGAGTGAATTCCATGTTGGCCACGGCAATATCCGCGGATTCAATTCTGCTGCGGATGATGTCGAAGCATCTGAATTCATATGTGCCGTCTGACTGGAGCGCATCTTCTATCTGCCTGCTGTGCATCATGATGTCTCCCATGACACAGATTGTCATAGTATCTCTGCTGAACAGTGAGGGGACTTCCGTTGAATTCAGCATCCATCTTTCAGGAATTCTCAGGCTCTGCGCATAGGAGCTGATACAGCCGGCCGTCAATGCGATGACCGCCGCTATTGTTCCCGATATGTGTCCACGCACCGTATTCAATGTCAAATGTCTGTATCTGAATACAAATATATTCAATTTTATTTTGTCTCAGTCTATTAAATGTCTAAATTTGCAAGGATATGCTAATTTACACATTATGAGGAAGTATATAATGCTGATGGCCGTCATGGTCATGTTCTCCCTTACCGGTTGTGACTTCTTCCGTACGCTTGCAGGCCGTCCTACAAGTGAGGAGATTGATGCCATGAGGGTCGAGAAGCTCAGGATAGAGGAAGAAAGACTTCAGGCTGATCTTCTGAAGCTGCAGCAGGAGAAACAGGCTGTGCAGGACTCGATCGAGGCTCTCAAGCTTGTCAGACAGCAGGAGGGTACCTTGCTGAATCCTACTGCCCTTGGAGGACTGTTCGCTACAAGGCTTGAGGCAAAATATTGCGTCATACTCGGCGCCTTCTCTCAGAGGGCAAATGCTGAGAGACTTCATAAGGAGATTTCGGACAAAGGTTATACTCCATTGCTGATAAGCTTGCGCAGTGGCCTGATTGCTGTAGGAATAAGCCCTGTCAATTCACTTCAGGAGGCGATGCAGTCTGTCAGAAAAGTTAGCGGAGAGACTTTCTGTCCGGATGATGTATGGATATTGGACAATGAATAGAAAGATGAATAAGTTATATTTGATGTTGCTCTTCCTGTCACTTGTTCCTGCACTAGATGCAGTGGCGCAGTTCAGGGAGGGCGCTTCGTATCAGGAGCTATATGACAGTGAGACTGTCGCAGCTATGAAATCGCATGTACGTACCCTGGCTTCAGTCATGTTCGAGGGCAGGAAGGCCGGATCGGAAGGTGAGAAAATGGCTGCCGAGTATGTGGAGAAAGTGTTCAAGGATTATGATATTGATGTCATTTCTCCTGATGGTGGCGATCTGTTCGGCGTAAGGAAAGAGAATGGTGACACTCTGACTTCCCGCAATGTGGTCGCATATGTTCCCGGTTATGACAAGAATCTGAGAGACAGATATATAGTAGTCGGCGCAAGACTGGATAACCTGGGTACAATGACTGTGATGGTTGATGGACAGCCTGTAGAGAGGATTCTTGCTGGTGCTAACGGAAATGCATCAGGACTTGCGATGATGCTCGAACTGGCACGTATGGTCCAGACCAATTCGGTCCTTTTCAGACGCAGTGTCCTTTTCGTGGCTTTCGGTGCTTCAGCTGAGACTTTTGCCGGTTCATGGTATTTCCTGAACAGGTCGTTTGCAGATGCCGGCAAGATAGACGCGATGGTTAATCTCGATATGCTCGGAACAGGCTACAATGGTTTTTATGCATATACCTCATCCAATGCGGACATGAATGCGCTGATAAAGGGACTTACTGTGGAACTCCAGCCGATTCAGCCTGAGATTACAGCCGTGGAACTGTATCCTTCAGATTATAAGGCGTTCTATTCCAAGGAGATACCATCAGTGCTCTTTACTACGGGACGTTATGCTGAGCATAATACGGAAAGAGACACTGAAAAGATTCTGGATTATGATATGATGGAGAGGGAGCTGGAATATCTTTACAATTTCACTCTCACCCTTGCGAATACGAATTCTCAGCTGGCGTTCAAGCCTTCTGAAACACCGTCACGCGGCAGCAGTTACAACGATGTGATCTCTTTCTATGACTGTGACCAGAGACCGGTCTTCCTCAACAGTGCGGATCCGGCACAGTTTATCAATAAATGGGTCTATCAGTATCTTAAATATCCAGAAAAAGCGGTCGCTCAGGGTATTCAGGGTCGAGTCATGGTTGATTTTGTGATCGGTAAGGATGGAAAGGTCTCCGATGTGAGAATCCTTAAGGGACTTTCCCCTGAAATAGACGCCGAAGTCATCAAGGTGGTAAGCGCTTCTCCTAAGTGGAAGCCCGGCAAGGTCAATGGTGAGAAGGTTCGCGCATCTCTTACAATTCCTGTCGAATTCAAACTTGAGAAGAAAGGCGGAAAATCAAGCTTTGGAGTCAAGAAATACTAAAACTTTTTTATATTTGTAGGATTTTACACATATACCTATGGACTATAATTTTAAGGAAATCGAAAGCAAGTGGCAGTCGTTCTGGGCTGCTAACCATACGTTCAAGGCTGAAATAGATAATTCAAAGCCTAAATATTATGTTCTCGACATGTTCCCTTATCCTTCTGGAGCAGGTCTTCATGTCGGACACCCGCTCGGATACATCGCGAGCGATATCTACAGCAGATACAAGCGCCTCTGCGGCTTCAACGTGCTTCATCCTATGGGTTATGACGCATTCGGACTTCCGGCAGAGCAGTATGCCATCCAGACAGGACAGCACCCTGCTGTGACAACAGAGAAGAACATTGCACGTTATCGTGAGCAGATGGACCGTATCGGATTCTCTTATGACTGGTCACGCGAGGTCCGTACCTGCGATCCTGAATACTACAAATGGACTCAGTGGGCATTCCTTGAAATGTTCGGAAGCTGGTATGACAATGTTCAGCAAAAGGCTCGTCCTATCGCTGAACTTGAGGCTGCTTTTGCCAAGGGTGGAAGTGTTGCAGTGGATGCTGCATGCGGTGATGTGGAGCCGTTTACAGCAGAACAGTGGAATGCGTTTGACGAGAAGCAGAAGGCAGCAGTCCTGATGCAGTATCGTATTGCATATCAGGGTGAAACCGCAGTCAACTGGTGCCCTGCACTTGGTACAGTTCTCGCGAACGATGAGGTGAAGGAAGGTTATTCCGTACGCGGAGGTCATCCTGTCGAGCAGAAGAAGATGACTCAGTGGCAGCTTCGCGTGTCAGCTTATGCTGGAAGACTCCTTGAGGATCTTGAGGATCTTGACTGGACTGATTCGCTTAAGGACATGCAGCGTAACTGGATCGGCAAGAGCCAGGGAGCTGAGATGGTGTTCAAGGTGTCAAACGGTACTGAAGAATACGACATGACAATCTTCACAACTCGTGCAGACACTGTGTTCGGTGTTACATTCATGGTTCTTGCTCCTGAGAGCGAGTGGGTAGAGAAACTTACTACAGCAGAGCAGAAGGAGGCTGTAGAGGAGTATCTCGTGATGGCGAAGAAGAAGACAGAACGTGAAAGAATGATGGAGGCACGCAAGGTTACAGGTGTCTTCTCGGGATCATATGCTACCAACCCTCTTACAGGTGACAAGGTGCCTGTATGGATTTCCGAATATGTCCTTGCCGGTTATGGTACAGGTGCGATCATGGCAGTGCCTGCGCATGACAGCCGTGACTACGCATTTGCAAAGACCTTCAATCTTCCGGTGATTCCTCTTATCGAGGGCTGCGATGTGAGCGAGTCAAGCTTCGATGCAAAGGAAGGCATCATGTGCAACTCAGGTTTCCTTAACGGCAAGACTGTGAAGGAAGCTATTCCTGCAGCAATCGATTATGTAGAGGCTCATGGCATAGGACACAGAAAGATCAATTACAGACTTCGTGATGCGATCTTCTCTCGTCAGAGATATTGGGGCGAGCCGTTCCCTGTATATTTCAAGGATGGCGTTGCGACTCCGATGACACTTGAGAATCTTCCTCTTGAGCTTCCGGAGGTTGATAAGTTCCTTCCTACAGAAACAGGTGAGCCGCCTCTCGGACGTGCGAAGGACTGGACTTATGACGGATATCCTGTCGAGCTCAGCACTATGCCGGGATTCGCAGGCAGCAGCGCGTATTATCTCCGTTATATGGATCCTCACAACAACAATGCTCTTGTAAGCCGTGAAGCCGACGAGTATTGGAGAGATGTGGACCTCTATATCGGCGGTACAGAGCACGCTACCGGACACCTTATCTACTCTCGTTTCTGGAACAAGTTCCTCTTCGACCTCGGCTATGTATGCGAGAAGGAACCTTTCAGAAAGCTGATCAACCAGGGTATGATCCAGGGACGTTCAAACTTTGTTTATCGTATCATCAATACGAATACATTCGTATCTCTCGGCCTCAAGGATCAGTATGAGACCACTGAGATCCATGTTGATGTCAACATCGTCCGCAATGACCGTCTTGATCTTGAAGCATTCCGCAACTGGATGCCTGATTTTGCAAATGCGGAATTCATTCTCGAGGATGGCGAGTACATCTGCGGATGGGCTGTCGAGAAGATGTCGAAGTCGATGTTCAACGTCGTGAATCCGGATATGATCTGCGATACATATGGCGCTGATACTCTGAGACTTTATGAAATGTTCCTCGGACCTCTCGAGCAGTCTAAGCCATGGGATACAAAGGGTATTGACGGTGTGAATCGTTTCCTCAAGAAGGTATGGAGAATGTTCTATGACCGTGACGGACTTATCGTGACAGACGAAAAGCCGAATGCAGATGAGCTCAAGGCGCTTCATAAGCTTATCGGCAAGGTTCGTACAGATATCGAATCATTCTCGTTCAATACAGCAGTCAGCGCTTTCATGATTGCAGTCAATGAACTGAATGACCTCAAGTGCAGCAAGCGAGATGTTCTCGAGCCGCTCATTATCCTGCTTTCTCCGTTTGCACCTCATATCGCTGAGGAGCTCTGGGAGGCTCTCGGACATAAGGAGAGCATCACTTATGCACAGTTCCCTGAATATGTAGAGGCATACACTATTGAGAATACATGTACATATGCAGTCTCATTCAACGGTAAGACACGTTTCACAGTGGATCTTCCGCTTGATATGTCACGTGAGGATGTAGAGGCTCATGTACGTGGCCTTGAGCAGACAGCGAAGTATGTTGCCGGAGGCAATATCGTGAAGGTGATTGTCGTGCCTGGAAAGATTGTAAATATTGTTGTAAAATAACAGTAAGCCATTTTATGAAAACAAGCAAGGTCTTGTCTGTCATCTGGGATTATTTCCTTATGACCATCGGTTCATTCATCTTTGTGATGGCATGGACTTCCTTCCTTATTCCTAACGGGCTGGCCAGTGGCGGAATGACTGGTCTGTGTACTATCATTCAGTATGGTACAGGCATTCCGGTCGGATTGACATATCCTTTAATCAATGTCCTTCTGCTCGTTCTCGGCTTCTTCAGCCTGGGTAAAGGATTCGGTATCAAGACGATATATGTGCTGGCAGTGACTTCAGTGCTGTTTGAGGTCCTTCCTATGTTTCCTGTGCTGGAGGTTACTAACTTCCCGGATAAGCTTCTAGTGGCTTTGGTAGGTGCTGCAATGGAGTCTGTCGGTATAGGTCTTATCATGTTGCGAGGAGGAAGTACAGGAGGTACAGATATCATCGCAATGATGATAAACAAGTATTGGCCGGTGTCTGTGGGAAAGGTATATCTCTATACGGATATATTCATCATCACTCTCCTCCTTATCGTTCCGGACAAGGGTATAGTAGATATGATCTATGCATATGTCGTGATGCTCGGTTTCTCGTTCGGTATCGACTTTGTTCTTCTGGGTAGCAAGTCGTCTGTTCAGATTCTTATCTTCTCATCAAAGTATGAAGATATTGCTAACCACATCATAAATAATGTGGGCCGTGGTGTCACTGCCCTCCAGTCGATAGGATGGTATTCTCAGAAGGACAGCAAGGTGCTTCTGGTGATCACACGAAAGACAGAGATGAATGAGGTCATACATGAAATCAAGAATATTGACAGCAAAGCCTTCATTTCTGTTGCGTCTGCCCATAGTGTTTATGGTGAAGGATTCGAAGAGATAAAGACAGGACTCAATCTTACTAAGAAGAATGATCAGCAGGAGGCAGTAAAAGATGAATAATGCAGTTTTGAAACAGTCATTTGCGACTCTGCTGAAGGATTATGCACTGGTTACGGTCGGTGTGATTTCCTATGCACTCGGCTGGTCTGTCTTCCTTCTTCCGAACAATCTCGTCGGAGGTGGCGTTTCCGGATTCGCTTCCATACTTATGTATGCTACAGGCATACCTATGGGTGTCACCTATTTTGTGCTGAATGTCATTCTGCTTATAATAGGAACAAAGATTCTCGGAACCGGATTCGGTGGAAAGACCATATATGCCATCATCATGACTTCATTGATGTTGAGCATCATGCCTAAGATCATTCCTGCTGACTTCATCCATGAGTTTGCTGTCTCGAACGGAAAACTCATATGTACAATCCTCGGTGGTGTGATAGCCGGCTTCGGTATCGGTCTCTCCATTTCAAGAGGGGGAAGTACAGGAGGAACTGACATCGTAGCTCTTGTATGGTGCAAGTTCAAGCCGGCATCTCCAGGTAGAGTCATTCTTATCATTGATGTCGGTATAATCCTTTCGTCCCTTCTCTTCCCGTCGTACACAGATACAGGTGAGATGCTTAACTTCTCTGACAAACTGGCTGTTGTTGTCTATGGTCTCATTCAGGTGACAGTCAGCGGATATGCTATAGACCTCTATCTGTCAGGCTCAAAGCAGTCAGTGCAGGCATTCATCTTCACGAAGAAGGTTGAGGAAATGGCGGATGCCATTGCTTTCGGCATGAAGAGAGGAGTGACAGTGCTTCCGGCAAAAGGATGGTATTCGAAAGAGGACAAGCAGGTTCTTATGGTTGTGACCAGAAAGACTGATCTGGACCTTCTTTTAAGATATGTGAAATCGATCGATGCCGATGCATTCATTTCAGTTTCTACAGTGATGGGAGTATATGGCCAGGGCTTTGACACTATAAAGGTCAAGTCCAAGAAGTCCTGATGTTTTATCATTCTGATAAACTGTTTTAAAAAAAAAGAAACTCTTTCAAAAAAAAGAAATTTCTGACGGATGACACCCTTCTGAAATAAATCAGAAGGGTGTTTTTCAATATTTTTGTCAATTATGAAAAACTTATGAATATGAATATAATTTTGTCATCTCTAATTATTTTTACTTCTCTGGTCATTGCCGGATGCATCTGTTACCGCAATGTAAGGGATAAGGTCGTTTTGAATGTAAAGGAGAAATCCGCAATGCTCATCTTCATTTCTGAGGCATTGCTGTCAATATGTGATGTCATCGCAGGTGGAGACATCGTTTGCAGATTGCCGCTGGATCTGACATTGTGCATCATAGGATTGTCTGCGATAACATCTTCCATATGGAATATCCTGTGGATAAGAAGAATATCTTATTCTGTGATTGCAGTTATCCTGGCCCTGTCAATATACTATGTTCTGGTTGCTTCAGGCGTCTTCATCATGATGCCTGCACATTGGATAAAGATGGCAGTAATAGCCGCATCTGCTGTTCTTGTGATTCTTCAATGTGTTTCCATATGGTGGCGCATCTGGGATGTGCAGGCCGTTATGAAGGCCGGGACCGTCTGGCAGAATCTCAGTCTCTCAGTAGACTGCAGCTATACAATGCTGGTATCTTTCTATCTCTTGACCTATCTGCTGCTTGACGGTATGTTTTCATGTACCGGTTGGTGTGATTATATGATATCTGTCATGCTTGCTGTTATGACATTTGCCTTTGGCATAAGGGTGTTGAATGATTCTCTTTTCGTGCTGTGTTCAAGACATGAGAGGACTATAATCGAGTCAATGAAGATATCACATGTGGAGGTGTCCAATGATACTATGGATAAGGATGACCCCTATCGTGAAATTTATGACAGGATCACAGCCTACTTCGACAAGTCTATGCCTTATCTCAACAGCGGACTTACAATTGCCGACATCGGTAGGGGTGTGTTCTCAAACAAGCTGTATATTTCAAAAGCTATCAGTCAATATACGGGCAGGAATTTCTGTCAGTTTGTCAACTATCATCGCGTAGCTTATTCTGTAAACCTGTTCCGAAAGAATCCGGATCTGAATGTGACTGAGCTTGCGAATGCAAGCGGTTTCAATAACGTGGCATCATTCAGTACGGCCTTCAAGCTGTTCATGAACGAGAATCCGAGCGATTGGTGTCGCAGGGAAAGAGTATTGCTGATTAAAGGAAAAAATAAGTTGTGGAATCCATGATGGAAGATTATCTTTGCAAGATAAAATCTTGATAATTATGGCAGACGAGAAGATTATTTTTTCAATGAACGGGGTGGGCAAGATCCTCCCGCATAACAATAGAGTGATTCTTAAAGATATCTATCTTTCATTCTTCTATGGAGCAAAGATCGGTATTGTCGGACTTAACGGTTCCGGAAAGTCTACACTCATGAAGATAATTGCAGGCATCGAGAAAGGTTACCAGGGTGAAGTTGTATGGGCCCCGGGTTATTCTGTAGGCTATCTTGAGCAGGAGCCTCAGATGGATCCGGACAAGACTGTGATCGAAGTCGTCCAGGAAGGTGTCCAGGAAGTGATGGATATCCTTAAGGAATATGAGGAAGTCAACATGAAATTCTGTGAGCCTATGTCTGATGAGGAGATGGCAGCACTTATCGAGCGTCAGGGTGAGCTTACAGAGAAGATTGAGAATTGTGGAGGTTGGGAAATTGACTCGAAGCTTGAGAGAGCCATGGATGCTCTTCAGTGTCCTCCTTCAGATGCCAAGGTGAGCACATTGAGCGGTGGTGAGCGCCGTCGTGTAGCTCTTTGCCGTCTTCTTCTCCGTCAGCCTGATGTGCTTCTTCTCGACGAGCCTACCAACCACCTTGATACAGAGAGTATCCAGTGGCTTGAGGCACATCTCCAGCAGTATAAGGGTACAGTAATTGCCGTGACTCACGACCGTTACTTCCTTGACAATGTTGCAGGATGGATTCTTGAGCTTGACCGAGGTGAGGGAATTCCATGGAAGGGCAACTATTCTTCATGGCTCGACCAGAAGAGTACACGTCTTGCTCAGGAGGAAAAGCAGGAGAGCAAGAGACGTAAGGCTCTCGAGCGTGAGCTCGAATGGGTACGTATGGCTCCGAAGGCACGTCATGCAAAGTCCAAGGCCCGTCTCGGTGCATATGAAAAGCTTGCTGCTGATGACGGAAGAGAGAAGGAGGCAGCACTTGAAATCTTCATCCCTAACGGTCCAAGACTCGGTAACAAGGTCATCGAATTCAAGAATGTATCAAAGGGCTTCGGAGACAAGCTTCTTTATGAAAACCTCAACTTTGTTCTTCCTCCGGCAGGTATCGTAGGTGTCATCGGTCCTAACGGTGCCGGTAAGACAACTCTGTTCCGCCTTATCATGGGACTTGATGCTCCGGATACAGGTGAGATCACAGTAGGTGAGACAGTAAAGCTTGCATATGTCGATCAGCAGCATAGAAGTATTGATCCGGACAAGTCTGTATATGAGACCATTGCAGAGAACTCGGAGTTTGTGAAGCTTGGCAAGAGAGAGGTCAATGCCCGTGCCTATGTTTCGCGTTTCAACTTCTCCGGTGCGGATCAGGAAAAGCTTTGCGGCATCCTCTCGGGTGGTGAAAGGAACCGTCTTCACCTTGCCCTCACGCTCAAGGATGAAGGTAATGTGCTTCTTCTTGACGAGCCTACCAATGATGTGGATGTGAACACTATCCGTGCTCTCGAGGAAGGTCTTGAGAACTTTGCCGGATGTGCGGTCGTGATTTCCCATGACCGTTGGTTCCTTGACCGTATCGCTACTCATATCCTTGCTTTCGAGGGTGACTCCCAGGTATACTTCTTTGAAGGAACATATTCAGAGTACGAGGAGAACAAGAAGCGTCGTCTTGGTAATGAGGAACCTAAGAGGTTCAAGTATAAGAAGCTTATGGAGTAAACATTTTTAAGTACTGAAACCTGATTATGATGAATAGAATAAGACCTGTAATATTGGCGCTTGCAGTTCTGGCTGCAGGTCTGCTTGCATATGGTGTCTTCACGCAACCATCTCCAAGGCCTGCAGATGCTGACGGCTTCTCTTCAGCCCGTGTTGTGGAAGATATCAGAGTGCTTTCAAAAGATCACCATTCTGTAGCTCATCCTCAGGAGAGGGCTGAGGTAAGAGAGTATCTTGTCGGAAGACTTGAGCAGCTCGGTGCTGATACCGTGATGCTCTTCAGTTATGATTCCCTTGTAGGACCAGAGAACAGGCATGTTCTCTATACCTTTGATGCGCATAACATCCTTGCAGAATTCAAGCCGCTTTCCGGTGCTGAAGATGCTTCATACCTGATGATGGTGGCGCATTATGACTCGCGTTATTCACAGCCTATGCCGAAGGATACTGTGTGGTCATACGGAGCTGCAGATGACGGATATGGTGTCGGTGTCATTCTGGAGACTGTGTCTCAGCTTCTCAAGGACCGCAAGGACTGGAAGCAGGGAATCAAGGTACTTTTCACTGATGCGGAAGAAGTCGGCATGATGGGAATGAAGGCTATGTGGAAAGATGATAGACAAGTCTTTGACAATGTAGGCTTCATGATCAATATTGAGGCACGTGGAACATATGGCCCAGCTCTACTTTTCGAGACATGCCCTGGTAATGCGAAAGTGATGGATCTTTATGCTGATGCAGCGCGTTATCCTTACACTTACTCTCTTACTACAGTGGTCTATAACTTCATGCCAAATTTCACTGACTTTACAATCGTGAAGGATGAGATTCCTGGAACAAACTTCTCAACAATAGCCGATATCAATCATTATCACACAGATCTTGATAATTTCAGCAATATCAGTGAGAAATCTATCCAGCATTATGGCGCTCAGGTGCTTCCTGTAGCCAAGGCTTATGTTACTGGAGATTATCAGGACAAGGATGCTTTAAGGTCTGACCGTGATACAGTGAACTTTACAATACCTGGCCTCGGACTGTTCAATTTCAGCAAGACTCTGTACCTTGTGCTCAATCTGGTTGTAGCTGTCATCTTCCTCCTTCTCTTCGGTTTCGAAGTTGTAAGAGGTCGACTTAATGCGGTCAAGGCCATCAAATTCTCAGGAATTGTCCTTATTCTTGGAATCGGAGTGCTTGCCCTCGGTGAGCTTGTGGCATATCTGAGCTGTCTGATCTCCGGCGCGAGGTTCAAGCCATTCGGCATTATTGTAGGAGTGGGATTTGATAATGTGGCTATGATTGTCTCTACCGCAGTGATGGTACTTGTTTCAGTCCTCCTTTATGTAAATGTGAGAAATAAGGCTGTCCGCAAGACCGCTGCATCGATGAGACACAGCGCAGGTGTGGCAGCGGCATCAAAGAATGCACTGAGAGTACTTTATGGCACTCTTTTCCTTATGTGCGTTCTCTCGCTCGTACTTGTCTTTGCCTTAGGTGAGAACCTTATGTTCTTCATTCCTCTTTTCTTTGCGACGGCAGCTGTCATCCTGTGGCATGTTACTTCGCTGAAAGTGTGGTTGCTTGCTGCAATAGTACTCACCCTTCTGCATGCATTCTCATTCCTGTTTGCGCTTACAATGGCGCTTACAATAGGAGCATACGGTGCTGTTGCGATGCTTGCCTTCTTTGATCTGATGGTACTGATACCTCTTGCAGACCTGTACCTGACAGAAAGACGTAAATAATGCTGTATTATAAAAATACCGTCGCCCACAATCGTGAGCGACGGTATTTTTATGACTTCTATGGTATTAGTCTCTTCGTGACAGACCGATGTAATACAGAAGGGTAGCTAGCGAACCGAGAGCAGCTACTACATAAGTATACGCTGCCCATTTCAGTGCATCTATTGCCATAGGCTGAGTCCTGCTGTCAGTGATTCCTGTCTTTGCAAGCCAGCTGACAGCTCTGGAGCTTGCATTGATCTCTACAGGAAGAGTGATGAAGCTGAACAGGGTTGTAGTCGCAAACAATACGATTCCGAATAGCAGGAGTCCAGGGAATATGTTGATTGTCAACACTCCTGCAAGAAGTACCCACTGCATTATATTGGAAGCGAAGTTTACAACCGGAACAAGAGCAGTTCTCATTCTGAGAGGAGCGTATCCCATGGCATGTTGCACGGCATGTCCGCATTCATGAGCCGCAACTGCTGCAGCTGCCACGCTTCTGCTTGCATAGACTCCTTCACTCAAAGCCACAGTCTTTGTCTTAGGATTGAAATGGTCTGTAAGAGTGCCGCGTGCCGGAACAACCTTTACATCATATATTCCGTGATCATTCAGCATCTTCTGCGCAACTTCAGCTCCGGTCATCCCTCCAGGAAGCATTTCTTTTGAATATTTATGAAAACGACTCTGCAGCATCTGCTGTACCAGGAAGCTCAGAATCATCACAATGATCATTATCGTCCAAATGTTCATCTCTTTTTCTTTTTAATTAATCATTACACTTCATGCTGTTAAATCTATGTCATTTAAACAGCTTCCTACAAGGCAAAAATAAGGATAATTTCGTATTTTTGTAGCCGTTTTTGAAGAATAGCGTTCAAATGAACAGAAAAGACGACTTTTCACGATTGGAGATCAATCTCAAGGGCTGCCTTGAGAACTATAAATATTTCAGGTCGAAGTTAGAAACTTCGACCAAGCTCCTTGTGCTTGTAAAGGCGAATGCCTATGGACATGGTGCAGTGGAGTTTGCGTCACTTATGGAAGAAGCCGGTGCAGACTATCTGGCTGTTGCATATCCTGTAGAGGGTATGGAACTTAGAGATGCCGGCATAAAGTCACCTATAATGGTGCTTTCCGGAGGTGCCGATTCATTCAATGAAATCATAGACCATAATCTTGAGCCGGGTATTCCTAATCTTTATTCTCTCAAGACGCTCTGCAGGATACTTGAGGAGAGGGGAGTGGAAGACTTTCCTATCCACATAAAGCTTGACACAGGAATGCATCGTCTTGGATTCATGTCAGAAGAGATGGATGAACTTCTTGAATATGTCAAGGATTGCAGATGGGTAAGAGTGAAGTCCGTATATTCTCACCTTGCAGCAGCAGACGAGCCTGAATGTGACGAATTCACTCTTGGACAGATATCTCTGTTCAAGGCGAATGCCGACAGACTCTCCGAAACTCTAGGATACAGACCTATCTATCATATTCTGAATTCTGCCGGTATAGAGAGATTTTCGCAGTATCAGTTCGATATGGTACGTCTTGGCATCGGTATCTATGGTGTCAGTGCGATACCTGGAGTAAAGCTTAGTCCTGTGGCTTCATTCAAATGCAAGGTACTTCAGGTGAAGACCCTTATGCCGGGAGACGGAACAATCGGCTATGGCAGACATGGCAAGATTGCGCAGGAGGGAACTGTAATCGCAACTATCCCTGTAGGCTATGCAGACGGACTTGACAGACACCTCAGCAGGGGAAATGCATCCTTCTCGGTAAATGGATATAAAGTCCCAACAATCGGAAATATCTGCATGGACATGACTATGCTGGATGTTACCGGAGTAGATGTCAAGGTCGGTGATACAGTGACGATTTTCGGAGAAGATCCTACAATTTCAGAACTCGCACATATCCTCGATACCATTCCTTACGAAATCCTAACTTCTGTTCCTCGAAGAATCGAAAGGAAAATAGTAAGATAAATACTTGATCATGACCGAATTGAACAATAAATATAAGGTGCTCTTTGTATGCCTGGGCAATATCTGCAGGTCTCCTGCTGCCAATGGTATCTTTGAGCATATTGTACGTGAGAACGGCATGCAGGACCGTTTCGTAGTCGATTCTGCTGGTACATACAGCGGACATAGAGGAGAAATGCCTGACAGACGTATGCGTACTGCTGCCCTTTATCGTGGTTTCGCCCTGACTCATAGGGCGCGCCCGGTCTCAAGTCTTGATTTTCTGGACTTTGATCTCATAATTGCGATGGATGATCAGAACTATGAGGACCTTATGCATCTTGCACCATCTGTGGAGGCTACTCATAAGATCAAGAGGATGGCAGATTTCCTTACCACTCATAAGATAAGTTATATTCCGGATCCATATTATATGGGAACAGAGGGGTTCAGTCTCGTTCTTGACCTCCTTGAGGAGGCGTGTCAGAATCTGTTTGACACGATAATCAAAGCAGAATTCTAAATCTTTTATTATATTTGTATTTCATAAACACGAATGCTATGAAAAGATTCTTTATCGTATCGATTATTTCCTTGTTCTGTTTTGCAGCAGCAGCTCAGGACTATACTCCTACAGTAAACTGGCCATATGTCAATCCTGACTTCTACGAAGGTGTGCTTCGTCAGATGGGCAGCAAGGTGTCAAAGTCAAGATTCAATGTACACCTTGGTCAGGGACATCTTCATATTCTCACAGATGGTATGATTGCAGAAGCGGCTCTTACAGATGTACTCTCAGTTACAATCGGTGATGAAGAATATACCAATGTAGGTGGCAAGATGATGAAGGTTCTTGCCCAGTCTGAAAAAGGTTTCGTTGTAGAGGAGAGGCTTGCCGATTATTCTGCAGTCGTAAGAAATGACGGTGCTTATGGAGGATCAAATGTCAACGCAGCCAAGGGATTTTCATATGATGAGAACTATGGCAATTACAGCTACCTTATTACAAATAATTATGAGGATCTTTTGAGCCAGAAGGAATATGGTGAAGAGCTTCCGGTTACTACAAAGCGCTACATCGTGATTAATGGTCTCCCTACTCTGGCCATCAAGAAGAATGTCGCAGCGATGGATGGTATAAACAAGAAAGCATTCGCAGCCTTCTTGAAGGAGGCGGATGTCGATTGGAAGAATCCTCAGGATGTCCTTAAGGTGATTGATTATATAGTAGAATAAAGAAATCCCGCTCAGTAGAGCGGGATTTCTTGTTTTACTTAGGCGTTGAGTGAGTAGTACTCACATGACTTCGAACCCTTTACCTCTACCTCGAGGTTGAGCTTGCCTTCGCGTGCGAGCCATCCGAGTGCGGTGTAGAACTCTGCGCTTGCAAGACCTGTCTCCTTCTTGAGCTTGGTCTCAGTCATCTTGCCGTTAGTGTTGAGGGCGTTCCAGATAACGCCTGCGTTGTTTCCAATGTTGTTGATTTCCATAATAATTAATCTTTAAATTTAAAATGCTGACTTTCTGTCAGCTACACCACTAAAATCGGCTGCAAATATAGTCATTATTTCACGATTTTAAGTTATATTTGCTAGGATAAATACACTAAGACAGATGAAAGGTACATATATTTTCCTTGCAGACGGCTTTGAGGTCTCAGAGGCCCTGACAACCGTGAATATGCTCCGCAGAGGAGGAATCAATGTGAAGACAGTCTCAATCTATGACGATAGGATTGTTACCAGTTCCAACAGAATCCCTGTTGTTGCAGATATGGCTTTCGGTGAGTTCAAGGCATCTACTTCTTTCGGCCCATGCCTTCCGGCTGACGTGATGATTTTCCCTGGAGGAATGCCAGGTTCTGCAAACCTTGCTGCGTTCAAGAAACTTATGGATATCATGGTACAGCATTATGCCGAGGGTGGAACAGTAGCGGCTATCTGCGCTGCTCCAAGTGTAGTTCTTACTCTTCTTCCAGATATCGAAGGCAAGAAGATGACATGCTACGATGGCTTCGAGGAGGCAATCGCTGCAAAAGGTGCTGAGTATGTAAAGGAAGGTGTAGTAGTTGATGGCAATATGATTACCGGCCGTGGACCAGGTTGGGCAGTAGATTTCGGTCTTTCCATCCTTGCTCATGTGAAGGGACAGGAAGTTGCTGACAAGGTAAAAGCCGGCCTCATGCTTTAAGCCCTATAAGTATATTTTTTAGACATGAGAAATAAAAAAATCCCGCTCATCTGAGCGGGATTTTTCATATCTGGTCTTTTAATTACTTCGAAGCCTTGATTGCGGCCTGAGCAGCTGCGAGACGAGCGATTGGAACTCGGAATGGAGAGCATGATACATAGTTGAGACCGATCTTGTAGCAGAACTCAACAGATGCAGGATCACCACCGTGCTCACCGCAGATACCGCACTTGAGACCGTTGCGAGTCTCGCGGCCTTCCTTCACTGCATAGTCAACGAGCTTACCAACTGACTTCTGGTCGAGAGTCTTGAATGGGTCAGCGTCGAGGATCTTGTTGCCGAGGTAGTCACCCATGAAAGTTCCTACGTCGTCACGTGAGAATCCGAATGTCATCTGAGTAAGGTCGTTTGTACCGAATGAGAAGAACTCTGCAGTCTTAGCCATGCGGTCAGCTGTGAGGGCAGCACGTGGGATCTC
>JAFZGK010000069.1 GCA_017555445.1 Bacteroidales bacterium | reverse complement strand
GCCATATCCGCACTCTTTGCCGCAACTGTCTCAGAGAACTGCAATAACATGAATGTATCCATTTCTCAAATGCTTTAGAGTGGGAGATTGTCGTGCTTCTTCCAAGGGTTCTCAAGCTTCTTGTCAGCAAGTTGCTCGAGGGCTCTGATCACGCGGAAACGTGTATTGCGAGGCTCGATGATGTCATCGATATAGCCATAGCTTGCGGCATTGTATGGATTACAGAAGAGGTCGTTGTACTCCTTCTTCTTTTCATCTGCAATCTTGAGACGCTCCTGAGGATCCTCAATCTTGTCGAGTTCCTTCGAGTAGAGTATTTCTACAGCTCCTTCAGCACCCATCACTGCAAAGTTGGCAGTCGGCCATGCATAGTTGATGTCGCTGCGCATCTGCTTGCAGCTCATGGTGATGTATGCTCCGCCATATGATTTTCTGAGGGTGACAGCCACCTTAGGTACAGTTGCCTCGCCGTATGCGTAAAGGAGTTTTGCACCATGGTTGATGATGCCGCCGTACTCCTGCTGTGTTCCGCAGAGGAATCCTGGAACATCAATCAGTGAAACGATAGGAATGTTGAATGCGTCGCAGAAACGGATGAATCTGGCTGCCTTTCTTGATGCGTTGCTGTCAAGAACTCCGGCGAGTACGTTAGGCTGATTTGCAACGATACCGACAGAACGTCCGTTCATATGAGCGAAGCCGACGATTATGTTCTTTGCCCAGCTCTTATGTACTTCGAGGAACTCGCCGTCATCAACGATGCTTCCGATGACGCCGTACATGTCGTATGCTTTGTTAGGATTATCAGGGATAATGTCGTTAAGGGCGTCTGCCACTCTTCCTGCAGGGTCGTTTGTAGGCCTGAATGGTGCCTCTTCCATGTTGTTTGAAGGAAGGAAACTGAGAAGTGCCTTCATTGTTGCAATACCTTCCTGCTCGCTTGCAGCTGCAAAATGAGCTACTCCGCTCTTCTTTGCGTGTACGTCAGCGCCGCCAAGTTCATCATGAGTGACATGTTCTCCAGTCACGGTCTTGACTACATTAGGACCTGTGAGATACATGTATGAAGTGTCCTTGACCATCACAGTGAAGTCCGTGAGGGTAGGAGAGTATACTGCACCTCCTGCACAAGGACCGAATACTCCTGAAATCTGAGGAATTACTCCTGATGCTGTGATATGGCGGGTGAAGATTTCGCCAAGTCCAGCGAGACCTCCCATACCTTCCTGTATGCGCGCACCTCCCGAATCGTTGAGACAGAGAAGTGGGGCACCGTTTCGGATGGCCATGTCAGCTACCTTGCATATCTTCTTAGCCATTGTCTCCGACATGGTTCCGCCTGTTACTGTGAAATCCTGTGAATAGACGTATACGAGTCTGCCGTCTATGGTTCCCATGCCGGTAACCACGCCGTCACCGTCGAATTTAGTCTTCTCCATTCCGAAGTTTGTGCAACGGTGCTGCACGAACATGTCGAATTCTTCGAAACTGCCTTCATCCAAGAGTAGGGCAAGTCTCTCACGTGCGGTGAGTTTGCCTTTCTGGTGCTGGGCGTCTATGCGCTCCTGGCCGCCGCCCATCTTTGCGGCTGCGCGGCGCTCGACCAATTCCTTGATCTTTTCCTGTTGAATGCTCATGGTAATATATTTTTCAACTGTTTCCTGATAATAGGAGGCCTTTTTTAAAGGCGCATTTTCGCAAAGTTAGCATTTTCCAGAAATTTTCAAAGGAATTACCGTGCCAATGATATCTATTTTACTGTTTAGATAATAATTATTCCAATAAACAAAAGCGGTGACCTTTTACAGGCCACCGCTTTGTGAGTATATTGCGTAATTGATTACGGCTGCATTGTTGTGTATACGTTCTGAACGTCATCGTCCTCCTCGATACGCTCGATGAGCTTCTCGATGTCGGCCTTTGCGTCACCTTCAAGAACCTTGAGGTCAACGTTAGGGAGTCTTGTGAACTCTGCTGCAACGAGCTCGTAGCCGTTCTCCTCGATCCACTTCTGGATTGTGTTGAATGCTGTGAACTCACCGTAGAGCACGATCTCCATTTCTTCGTTCTCGTTCTCCTCCTCGAAGATTTCCTCTACGCCGTAGTCGATGAGCTCAAGCTCAAGCTCCTCGAGGTCGTATGGATTTGCAGTCTTCATACGGAACATGCATTTGCGGTCGAACATGTAGTCAACACTTCCTGAAGTTCCGAGCGATCCGCCGCTCTTTGTGAAGTATGAACGTACGTTAGCTACTGTACGGTTGTTGTTATCAGTAGCAGCCTCGACGAGGACAGCGATTCCGTGAGGACCGTATCCTTCGAATACTACCTCCTTGTAATCTGCCTGATCCTTATCTGTAGCTCTCTTGATTGCACGCTCGATGTTGTCCTTAGGCATGTTCTCGCTTCGTGCAGTCTGGATAAGTGCGCGGAGACGTGGGTTACCTGTTACATCAGAGCCACCCTGCTTTACAGCGATAGTGATTTCCTTACCGATCTTAGTGAAGACGCGGGCCATGTGACCCCATCTCTTGAACTTTCTTTCCTTTCTAAATTCAAACGCGCGTCCCATGATTTTTACTTGCTTTCGATTCTTCCGATATACTTCTCAACATCATATCCTTCCATTGAAGACGGATACTGATCCTTGATCTTCTTGTAGAACTCAAGAGCCTTAGCGTCCTGACCGAGCTTCTCAGCTGTCACACCTGCCTTGAGGAGGTACTGTGCAGCGAAGAGGTTGTCAGCCATTGCAGCAGCCTTCTCGAACTGTGCGAGAGCCTTGCTGTAGTTCTCAAGACCTACATATGCGTCACCGATGCAAGCAGCAGCGCGAGCTGCGATGATGCTGTCCTTGCCCTTGTATGAGTTGAGATACTTGATTGCAGCATCCCAGTTACCGAGCTGGAGCTCACATACACCTGCATAGAAATAAACTGACTTGCCAGCCTTTGCACCGTAAGTGTCGATAACCTGAGCGAAGCCAAGTACGTTGCCGTCACCGTTGAGTGCCACTTCATAGTCACCTGCGCGGAAGTTCTGCTCTGCATAAGCCATCTGGCCCTGAGCCTCCTCAACCTTTGGCTGGTAAGCGAACTTGTACCAGCAGAAGATGCCGGCTGCCACTACAACTACTGCAGCAGCGATGATAGAAAGAAGCTTGCCGTTCTCGTTGAAGAACTTCTCTGTCTTAGAGACTGCCTCAACAACTGCCTCGGCATTCTGATTTTTGATTTCTTTAGCCATATTGATTAGTTTTATTATTTTGTCATTCAGGGTTTTATATGTTTTGTGCCATAAGCGGCGTATGTTACCTGACACAAACAGCCCGCAAATTTAGGAAATTTTGTCAAATCCGCAAAGATTATTGCAGACAATCACCGTGATAAAAATATACATCAAATATTAGCTGCTCCGAACGGAAAATTTACTATCTTTGTATGGATATAGAAACATGACATGCCCATACTTGAAAAAATAGTAATATCGGACTTCAGAAACATCTCGCTTCAGGAACTTGAGTTCTCTCCGAACATCAACTGCATCAGTGGCAACAATGGTGAAGGAAAGACTAATCTTCTCGATGCAATCCATTATCTGTCAATGACAAAGAGTGCTTTTGCGACTTCAGATAAGTTTACTTTCCGACACGGTACGGAGGAGTTTTCGATCGCAGGTACATACAGGATGGAAAACGGTCTTGCAAGCAGGTTCGCTTTGAAGATGAGCGCCAAGGGTGAAAAGAAGGTCCGCAGAGATGACAAACCGTATGGGAAGGTTTCGGAACATATCGGCGTTCTGCCGGTGGTCATGGTTTCTCCGTCAGACATTTCTCTTGTAAGCGAATCAGGTGATGAGCGAAGAAGATTCGTCAATGCGGTGCTTTCGCAGATGGACAGGGAGTATATGTCTGCATTGCAGCAGTACAACAGACTTCTTCTTCAGCGTAACAGGATGCTCAAGGACCAGAATATCGACAGGTCTCTGATGGAGGTCATAGATATGAGGATGGCTGCATTGGCCGAGCCTGTCCATCAGGCAAGAAAACGCTTTGTGGAAGAACTCAGACCTATAGTTTCAGAATACTACAAGGCAGTTTCAGGCGGTTCTGAGCAGATCGATATAGAATATGACTCGGAGCTGTACAAGGCCGGACTGGACCAGCTTCTCGGGGCATCTTTCGATAAGGACAGGATCCTGAAATATACCTCAGTTGGAATTCAGAGAGATGATCTGATATTTACGATGAACGGTCATCCGATCAGAAGGTGCGGATCGCAGGGTCAGCAGAAGTCCTTCCTTGTGTCCCTGAAGTTCGCCCAGTACGAGATAATGAAGAGAAATTACGGATTTGCGCCTATTCTTCTTCTTGATGACGTCTTTGACAAGCTTGATATGACCCGTATCTCGAACCTGCTTCAGATGGTGTCCGGAAACGATTTCGGTCAGATTTTCATCACTGACAGCAACAAGGTCAGGATGTCGGGTATCGTTGACGGCCTTACTCAGGACAGGGCGTATTACGAAACCGTCTCAGGAACATTTTCAAGAGTCTAGATAATGGCAAACGGTATAAGACGCAAGGATGCAGTTGGAATGCAGGAACTCGTTTCTCAGTACATAAGGGAAATGAAGATTGCTTCCGGCATCAACCGTCAGAGAGTGACGGAGGCTTGGGAGAAGGTCTCAGGAGCATCGCGTTATACCTTGGATGTAACATATGACAAAGGTGTGGTCTATTGTAGCCTGAACTCGTCAGTCGTACGAAATCAGCTCTATTTCCAGCGTGATGTGATTCTTCAGAAGATGAACGAGTTCCTTGCGCAAGATGAGCTTTTCGTTCATGATGGCAAAGGTGGTCCTGCAGTGAAGACTTTAGTTTTGAAATGATCATGAAAATAGTAGCAGACAAATATATCCCTTTTCTTAAAGGTGTTTTTGAGCCTTATGCTGAGGTTGTATATATAGATGGCAACAAGATCTGTCATGAAGATGTTGCAGACGCTGATGCG
>JAFZGK010000068.1 GCA_017555445.1 Bacteroidales bacterium | reverse complement strand
GCTGCTAAAGGAGTAAAGGAACTTATAATCATTGCACAGGATACTACATATTACGGTCTCGACCTGTATCGCCGTCGCGCATTGGCAGAACTGCTTCAGAGACTTTCAGAGGTAGAAGGCATCGAGTGGATGAGAATCCATTATTCTTATCCTGCTGCTTTCCCTGAGGATGTCCTTGATCAGATGGCCAACAATCCTAAGGTCTGCCGTTATATGGACATACCTCTCCAGCACATTTCTGATAAGGTTCTTGATAATATGCACAGACATGTGACAGGTGCATGGACAAGGGAACTTATTGAGAAGATGCGTACAAAGGTGCCTGGAGTAGTCTTGAGGACAACAATGATCGTCGGCCATCCTGGTGAAGGAAAGCGTGATTTCAATGAACTTCTTGATTTTGTCCGTGATGCGCGTTTCGAGAGACTTGGAGCGTTCAAATACTCTGAAGAGGAAGGCACATACGGCGCAGAGAATCTCAAGGACAGCATCTCATCTCGAGTAAAGCAGGAAAGACTTGATGAACTTATGACTCTCCAGAGCGAGATTTCATACGATTTCAATCAGTCACGTGTTGGCAGTGAGATCAAGGTGATTGTAGATGACTTTACTGATGGTGTATATGTCTGCAGAAGCGAGTTTGAGAGCCCTGAAGTCGATGGCGAGATTCTTGTCAGACATGATTCTTCCGTAATGGGCGATGTGGATCCGTATTCTCTTATAGGTGAATTCATTACAGTGAAAGTTACCGGTGCTGATGAATACGATCTTATAGCTGAACCGATAGAAATCTGATATTGCTATGAAACTCTTTAAAGCGTTTATGATCCTGGCAGCTTTTGCAGCTGTCTCCTGCGGCCCGAGCCGTCATTCTCTCCACCTTGAGATGCGTTATCCGTCAAAAGCCGGAATAGAGCTGGCAGGCAAGACTGTTTCAGTTGTATATCTTGAAAACAAGGACAGGATTGCAACAGAATTCAACAGCCATATGGCAGATGGATTTGCGTATGCGCTTGAAGAGGAATATGCGACAGGTGAGGGAAGTGTCCCTGTCTTCAGCATGCCGCGTGTTTCAGACGGAAATTATGCGGACAAGGATACACTGTTCAGAATACTCATGGATGCCGGAACGGATGTCGTTTTCCTTATAGATACAGTATCACTTGGAACTATAAGAGTTGACAGCCCTTCCAGAATAGCTTCAGCCATATCTAAGGATTCGTCGTATCTGAGCCTCGCGCATATGCCGTTCACAATGAAGATGTACAGCTTTGATGCGATGGACAGGACTGAGACGGTCAAGAACTACGGTGGCAGCAGCGAGGCTCAGCCGATTGTATATTCCGACGGTAAGGATAGCGCTGCAAGACAGTATGAAAAGGCGAGAGCTGCCCTTCCTTCTGCAGCCTGGGAGGTAGGTAACGAGATTTCAGAATCCTTCAAGTCTCAATGGAAGCATGAACAGTATTCGTTGACTTATTTCGATTCTGAGAAATGGTACCTTGCTCTTGACAGGGCAGAAGCTTATGATTGGAAAGGGGCCATGGATATATGGATCAGTCTTCTGAAGACAAATGATCTTATGAGGCGTTCATGTGCTGAATATAATATATCAGTCGCATGCTACATGCTTGGTGATTACCAGCTTGCGTCAGAATGGCTTGATTTGTCGGATGAAGATAATCTTCTGCCGCTGTCAGATGCAATGCGAAAAAGAATCAACATCCGTTTAAAATAATAAAAGGACTCACAGTGAGTCCTTTTATTATTTCTTTCTGGCAACTCTGTTTGCCTTTCGTTGAGCTTTTCTTGCTCTTCTTATATTGCGTCTTTCCTGCACTCTTTCCTGCACCTGTACGCGTTTCTGAGCAATCATTTCAGCGAGGTCGTCTCCCATGATTGCAGCAAAGCGAGGAAAACGTCTTCTTACTGTCTCCACCTTCTCTTTGATGAATGAATCTATATGACGGGCTCTTTTGGCATCGTATATTTCATCAAAGGAAATCATGATGCATGTCTCTTCTGCCTCACTGAATTCATGGTTGATGCCGCCTCCGAACATTCTCATTGTAGGCGAGAGATTCATATATGAATTGACAAGAGGAGGTATGTTCACCCCAAGTCTTCTTACTTCAGCATTGAGCAGCTTGTAATCCTCCTTGAATTCAGTTTCCGTAAGAATGGCATTCATCTTCTCTACCGGGGTCTCAATTATCAGAGGTTCTATCGGAGTCACAAGCTTGTCCTTGTCTTCAAAATGTTTGAAAAGGAAGTGTTGGATAAGATCTCTTGCTTCGCGATTGTATTCAGGATACATGGTCATCTTGCCGAAGAAGTATCTCATGTTAGGATGCTGAATAGCCAATGCACCTAGTCCATCCCATAGGTTGTCGAGAGCAAATAGAGCTTTTGCGCCGGCTTTACTGCTCTGATATTCAGGGGATACAAAGCTTCTACCTAATTCGATGGTATAAGGGAGATAGTCGTTTATGAATGTTTCAGAGAAATGGAACATATGGGACGTTGCAAGATGTGGCTGTCCCTTTTCATCCAGCTTGATGTCTGCTCCAAGAATATACCTGTATCCTCCCAGAATCTTTTCTGCTTCAGGGTCCCAGACAATCAGCTGCTGGTAAGGATTCTCCATGGTATCAAACTCATCGATGTCCATGGACATTCCACTTCCTCCACCGGAATCACGGAAAGCTTCTTCGCGTAGTCTTCCGATCTCCCTCATGACATTTGGTGCGTCATGCTGGTTGATTACATAAATCTCATTCTTACTCTTGTTGGTATCCCTGAGCTTCTTTGCCGGAATAAGTTCCGCTTTCAGAAGATCGACACTTACAGGAGGAATTATAGGTTGTTCCATAGGTCAGGTTTTATAGTTCGTAAACTCTGCTTCGGACTGTCTGTGCCCATTCATGATCAGACTTGGATCTGTCAAAATCATTGATGGATATAGGTCTTCCGATCGTTATAGTGTACTTCTTTCCGGCACTCTTGTACATTTCTGAAGGCAGCATCATCATTGCAAAATTGAACTTGATTCCAAGTCTTTTGCACCATGTAGCCACTCTGTAGAATGCTTTTGAATTCTCTCCCTCGAAATGAACAGGCACGATGTCACGTCCTGTTTCTCTGCTCTTCTTTATGAATGACTTGCTCCACTCTATATCCTGAATCCTGCCGTCTATCTTTCTTGAACATAGACCTGCAGGAAAGACAATCATCTGATTGTCAGAATTATATGCCATATCGACAAGTCTTGGCAGCTCACGTGCCTGATTACCGAGCTTGTTAATAGGAATGCCAAGCGGAGCCATGCCCTTGAGATTCATCAGTAGGTCGTTCATCAGATATTTGATGTTCTCATCATACTCTCTTCCGATCACAGCTCCCAACGTGACTCCATCTATGGCGCCAAGTGGGTGATTCGAAACGAAAGTATATCTTCTGCCGTCCTTCGGAAGATTCTCTCTTCCTTTCACTTCAATATCGACACCAAGGTATTTCAGACCGTTTTCGCAGAACTCCACTCCGAGGTAACCCTCTTTCAGGTATTCGTTGATGTAGTCAAGATGCATGAATTTCTTGAACCAGTTGATTACAAAACGCGGAATTCGCTTTGCCTTATCACCGGCCTTCGATTCTATAACCTTTTCTATATCAAGGATCTGCGGATCTCTCTTGGACATCGATTATTCTCCTTTCTTTACCGGGTCACATGTAAGTCCTACTCCAAGCTTCTTGAAGATCTTTCGGTCGACCTCGCTGAGCATTACTGTCGAGTGTACCTGGCATCCTTCGAGCTTAGGAAGCTGGTCAAGGGCCTTGCGACAGTTTTCATCATCTCTGCTGAGCATGGAGATGGCTACCAGGACCTCGTCTGTGTGGAGACGTGGATTGTGGCCGTGAAGGAATGATACCTTTGTCTTCTGGATAGGTTCGATCATTTCCTGTGGTATGAGCTTCACTTCATGAGGAATGCCTGCAAGATGTTTTGTAGCATTAAGAATGAGTGCAGCACTAGGGCCGAGGAGCGAACTTGTACGTGCAGTAATGATGGTGCCGTCCTGAAGTTCAATGGCTGAGGCATGTACGCCAGTCTTCTCCTTTCTTTCCTTGGCTGCTACAGTAGTCTTGCGGTATTCTGTGGAAATCTTTGCCTGCTTGAGAATGAGTGATATCTTGTTGACTTCATTTTCATTATCACCTGTAGTGGCAAGACGTCCAAGAGCGGTGTAATATCTTCTGATGATCTCTTCTCTGGCAGCATCACAACATGCATCTTCATCATTCATGCAGAATCCGATCATGTTGACTCCCATGTCGGTAGGTGACTTATATGGGCTTTCACCATAAATACCTTCAAAGAGAGCATTGAGAACAGGAAATACCTCGCTGTCGCGGTTGTAGCTTGTAGCTATTTCGCCATATGCTTCAAGGTGGAATGCGTCAATGAGGTTAAGGTCGTTGAGATCGGCTGTAGCTGCCTCGTATGCAAGATTTACAGGATGCTTGAGAGCGAGATTCCATACAGGGAAGGTCTCGAACTTGGCATATCCTGCCTTGATGTTCCTCTTGTTCTCATGATAAAGCTGGCTCAGACATACAGCCATCTTTCCGCTGCCTGGGCCAGGAGCAGTCACAACTACAAGCGGACGTTCTGTCAGCACGTAGTCGTTCTTTCCGAATCCCTCATCAGAGTCGATGAGAGCGACATTGTTCGGGTAACCTTCAATTGTATAGTGATAATAAACCTTGATGCCGAGACGCTCGAGACGCTTTCTGTATGCGTCAGCGCTGGCCTGTCCGTTATAGTGGGTGATGACCACACTGCTAACATACAGACCTACATTTTCGAACTCGCCTCTAAGACGGAGAACGTCCTCGTCATAAGTGATTCCGAGGTCTCCTCTTACCTTGTTTCTTTCGATGTCGATTGCACTGATGACGATTACGATTTCAGCCTCATCCTTCAGCTGCATGAGCATGCGGAGCTTGCTATCGGGGTGGAATCCCGGCAACACGCGGCTTGCATGATTATCGTCGAATAATTTACCTCCGAACTCGAGGTAGAGCTTGTCTCCGAACTGAGCGATACGCTGCTTGATGTGTTCGGACTGTATCTTAAGATACTTTTCGTTGTCAAATCCCGTTTTCATACGGAATGCAAATATAACTTTTCTGCCCCTTTTCTCCAAGAAAAGTTTAATAAAAAAGGCTGACCCGAGAGTCAGCCTTGAGAGTCAGGCAGAACCGTAAGCCGGTTTCTGTTTTATCTTGTCATTTATCTTCGCAACCTACCCCCCGGAAAGGACGGGCCGCCCTTTTACTCTCGAAAGAGTGTTCCGGTATATTTGGTCTTGCAGGTCCCGGTGCCGTCACCGCCGTATGTCGCCATATGACGTCGTGAGCTCTTACCTCACGGTTTCACCCTTACTCCTTGCGAAGCGGTTTGTTTTCTGTTACGGCATTCATAAGATTACTCCCATCTATGCTTTCCACAGCGGGATGCCCTCCCTGTCCGGACTTTCCTCTGAAGTTACCTTCAGCGACAAGTCGTTCTACCTGATTTATTTATATCCGAGCTTGCGCTCCATCCTGTCGTTCTGAGCGTTGATCTTTGCTACAGCCTTCTTGAGGCCAGGCGTGATGTCAACGCAGTTCTTATGACACTGCATCGAACGTGAATACATTCTGCCGATGCAGAAATTGCTGTGTTCACAGCTGCTGCAATGGTTGTCGTCGGCCTTCATCTTGTTCACAAAGTCTGTGTCTTCGAGGACTGCACGTCCCATCTGCACCATCGGGAACCCCTTGTCTATAGCTTCATCAGCTGTCTTTCGTGAAATGACACCACCTACGTAGACAAACGGGAAGTCCGGCATTGCCTCGCGGAACTTCAATGCATCTTCCATGAAGAAGAGAGGCTTGAACGGTACTGTCGGAGCCACTATCCTGCCTGCAAGACCGACTCCAAGCTTGAGCCACCATTTGCTCCATGGGAAGTAGTGAACAATCGGCTTGACAGGGAACTGTCCACGCATCACATACTGTGGATGACGGCTTACGAAACCTCCTGAAAGCACTATAGATTCGATTCCAAGGTCACGGAGAACCTTTGCGACTTCGATAAGTTCCTCTGTCTCCTGGCCTCCTTTGAATCCGTCACGTGTGTTGAGCTTTGCAAACAATGCCACCTTTCCTTTTCCTGCGGCAACAGCCTTGCTCACGCACATCTTCATGAATCTCATTCGGTTCTCAAGGCTTCCTCCGAATTCGTCGCGACGATGGTTGGTGTATGGAGAAAGGAACTGAGAGATCAGGTATCCGTGTCCTGCATGTATTTCAATTGCGTCAAATCCTGCTTCAATCGCAAGCTCCACGGCTTTTCCATATGCATCTGCAACTTCATTGATCTGCTCTATATTCATCTTCTGGACGAAGGTAGGAGAGTAGAGATTGAATCCACGGCTTGCTCCATATGGCATGCAGCCGCAGATGCTCCTGTGCGACATGTTTCCGCAGTGACCGAGCTGGATGGAAGCCTTTGCGCCCTCAGCATGAATGGCGTCTGTGAGATTTTTGAGTTCCGGTACGATCTCCTCTCGCATCCATAGCTGGTTTTCGAAAGAGAGTCCGCTTCTGCACACTGCAGCATATGCTACAGTAGTCATTCCGATACCTCCGCGTGCAACTGCTGTATGGTAGTCGAAAAGCTCCTTTGACGGACGCTGACCTGGACACATGGCTTCGAACGCAGCCGATCTGATGGTGCGGTTACGGAGCTCTAGAGGTCCGATCTTGTATGGTGTAAATAATTCGCTCATAATTCTTCTTTCAGCCATTGCCGACTTGGTCGGCAATCTTTACCAAATAAAAGGAATGATATGCTTCTTTCCAAGTTTTCTATACTCATCTCCGAACTCCTGTTCGTATTTCTCTGTAAGCGATTTTGCGCGAGGACCGAGGTTTGCGAATGTCCATACGGCAAAGAGGAGTCCTGCAGGAGACCATGTCAGGATGGCATAACCGACCCACTCGGTGAATTCACCGAAATAATTGGCTGATGTCACATATTTATAGAATCCCTTGCGTGGAATATAGTGCTTTGTGTCGCCAGGCTTGCGCAGATTGCGGATCACATGGTCGGAATGCATGTTGATTCCCATTCCTGTGAAGAACAGGATGAGACCGACTATGAACTGCGGACTGTAGAGCCATTCTGTTCCATACATACCAGCCGGGGCCTGTCCGTAGAGCCATCCACCTATCATATAGGCATTCAGTGTATTGAATACCAATCCCATAAGCATGACTGCAACCGGCATTTTGCTCTTGCCTCTGAGAAGGAGCGGAAATATGAAAGACCTCTGGAAGTAATGCAGGAGAAAGAGTCCCGCCATGATGTAAAGGACTGGCTTTGAGTTTCCTGTGTCGACTCCGGAGATTGCGAATCTTATGGTATAGTAGAGCAGGAAAAGAAAAGCCGGTGCCTCCATGATGATCCATGCAGCCTTGTTGCTTATCTTCGGTCCCCATTTGGAAGTGGAAAGGTATCCGTATCCTGCTTTGAAGTAGAACAGTGCGATGAAGACTATGACTGCCATCACCGCCATGCCTGCCATGATTATATAATAGGTGTTCATTTGCTATAAAGTTGATTATCTGAGACAATTGTCCCCGTATTCAATCGGGCCGCAAAGTTAATGAATATTTTCTCAAAAAGTTTTTTTTCTGTACTTTTGTCGTCCGTTTGACTAAATAAAAGGCACATGAGAAAACTTGCAGCTATTTTCATTTTTTCATTATTCCTTCTGTCATGCTCTGAAGCAAAGGTGAAGGAGTACAAGCTTGAGGTCATTGCCGAGTATCCTCATGATACCGATTCATATACCCAAGGCCTCTTCTTTCATGACGGCAAGATGTATGAGAGTACCGGTCAGAACGGAAAATCCACCTTCAGAGAGGTTGATCTTGAGACCGGAAAGGCTTTGAGGAGACTGGATTTCGACAAGAAATATTTTGTAGAAGGTTCAGTCATCTTCGGTGACAATCTATATATCCTTACTTGGGAATCGAAGATCGCGTTTGTCTATGATGCAAAGACTTTGGAATATAAGTCCTCATGGAAATACCCTCGTCAGGGTTGGGGCCTGACAACAGACGGAAAGCAGCTCATCGCATCAGATGGTTCTGCGACGCTGTTCTTCATGGATGAGAACTTTGCACTCAAGCGCAGGCAGATCGTGACTCTCGACGGCCAGCCGGTACGCTATCTTAACGAGCTTGAATACATAGATGGAAAGATATGGGCTAATGTGTATACTTATGACGAGATACTCATCATAGATCCTAAGGATGGTACAGTAGAGGCTGTCATTGATTGTCGCGGACTTCTGCCGAAGGATCTGTATACGGTGACTACTGATGTACTGAACGGAATTGCATATAACCCTGAGACTAAGAAGACTTATCTTACTGGCAAGAACTGGCCTAAGCTTTATGAGATAAGGCTTGTAGAGAAAAAGTAGTAATTATGGAAGAAAACGCAAAATATTACGATGTTTATGAGGAGAATCTTCTGAAGGAGATGCTCAGAATGTGTACAAGCCTCGGAATGCTGGATGGAGAACTTCTCAGCTCTGAGGATATTGACCAGAAATGGAAGGAGTGGGCTGCAGATTATATCGCAGAAGCGCTCCCGGAGGTGAATGACTACCCGGATTTTGCAATTGCATGTGCTGGTTATGCCGGCATGGCTGTAGCTCAGTGGTGGGACATTGACTGGGGGCGTCATCACAGTTCAAAGTATGCTTCCCTTCATGGACCAAGAGGTTTCGATGATATGGACGAGAATATCGTGCAGAATATTCTTGGACTCAAGCTTGATTCGATTGAGGCAAAGCAGATAATGAATATCTTGCTGTGCTGTGCACAGAAGGCATCTACCTTTATCCATCATGAGCATATTGAGGCTCAGACAGTAAAGGCTTTCCATGTGTTTGCACGTACTGCCAAGGTAATGTTCAGGATCGGAGCGGCACTTCAGCTCCGTCGTCTGGGTTACAAGTTCCATAAAGTTGATCTCAATCAGTTGAACCGTAAGCCTCTTTCATAAGCGATTGTGTCAGATGCCACAACATCCTCAATATGTAAAAAAGCTCGCATCACTGCGAGCTTTTTTGGTTAGTTAGTAGTGTAGTGTATTCCCTATTGGGATGATTAATTATTAGTGGTTAGAAACGTCTTAGTGACATAAATCCGTTATGTCAATTGCAAATTTAGCCAAAAAATTGATAGTTCCAAATAAATTCAGCTAAAAAATCGTAATTGAATATGCCACAGAACAGCTTCTGATAGGGAAAACACTTATCAATAAATGTCTTATAGTTCTTTAAGGAGGTTAGGGCGAAGAAGTCTTGTCCTTTCCATTGCCTGTTCGTCCTGCCACTCCCTTATGAGCTTTGGATTGCCGCTGAGAAGGACCTCAGGAACCTTCCATCCGTTGAATTCTGCAGGTCGTGTGTAGACAGGAGGGGAGAGCAGGCCGTCCTGGAAGCTGTCGCTCAATGCGGATGTCTCATCTGAAAGTGCTCCCGGTATCAGTCTGATGATGGAATCGGCAAGTATGGCTGCAGGCAGTTCTCCTCCGCTGAGAACATAGTCTCCGGCAGAGATCTCTCTTGTTATCAGATGTTCGCGGATACGGTGGTCGACTCCCTTGTAATGGCCGCACAGGATGATGATGTTCTCCTTGAGTGAAAGCTCATTTGAGATGCCCTGGTTGAGGATTTCGCCGTCAGGTGACATGAAGATAACCTCGTCATAGTTCCTTTCTGCCTTGAGTTCCTGAATCATGTTGTAGACAGGCTCAAGCATGAGCACCATGCCGGCGTCGCCGCCATAGCTGTAGTCATCCACCTGCTGACGTGGTCCTTTTCCGTACTTGCGGAGATTGTGTATATGAATCTCTACCAAGCCTTTCTTGATGGCTCTTCCTACTATCGAATGGCTGAGCGGGCTTTCAAGAAGTTCCGGTACAACCGTCAAAATGTCTATTCTCATCTTCTCGTCGTGTTTGCGACTGCAAAAATAGTATTTTGATATGAGTTTTACTAAAAAATTGGTATATTTGCGAGTTGTATATTTTTATGAACTATTAACTCCATTACTATGAGTGAACTTATTAACGCTGGAGCCGAAATGACTCCAGATGTACCGGAGAGTGTTGAGAGCGTAATCGCCGAAACTGTTGAAATGGCTGAGCCTGCTGTCAATTACTCAGAAAAGACCCTTGCTGAACTTGTAAAGCTTTTCGAGGAGCTTGTTCAGAATGAGGAAAGAATGAAGATGTCAAAGGATGCCGAGGCGATCAAGTCTGCTTTCTATAAGAGACTTCAGAAGGAAAAGGCAGATGCAGGACTCGTGGTAGAGCCTGTAGCTGAAGGTGAGGAGGCTGAAGAGGCAGTTGCTGCAGATGAAGCTGCTGCTGAGGATAATGTAAGCGTGAATCCGTTCGCCGAGATCGAAAGAGGCTTTAAGGAAATCTATAACAGATATAGAAGGGAGCGTGCCGAATATAACAGGCAGCTCGAGAAGGAGCGCGAAGGCAATCTCGCACTTAAGGAAGCAGTGATTGCTGATCTCAAGGCGCTTCTTGACAAGCAGGAGGATGTCAATGCGACATTCCCTGAATTCCGTGAGATCCAGAACAGATGGAGGGCTGTTGGACCAGTTCCGGCGCAGAGCTACCGTAATATCAACGAGACTTATCAGCTTTATGTAGAGCAGTTCTATGATATGGTGAAGATCAACCGCGAACTCCGCGACCTTGATTTCAAGAAGAATCTTGAGGCTAAGGAGCAGTTCTGTGCGCAGGCTGAAGCTCTTGCTGAAAGTGCAAATGTTGTTGAGTCTTTCCGCGAACTCCAGAAGCTTCATGAGCAGTGGAAGGAGTACGGACCTGTGGCAAAGGAGCACAGAGAGGAGATCTGGGACCGTTTCAAGGCAGCTACTGCAGTTGTGAACAAGAAGTATCAGGCATATTTCGAGGGTCTCAAGGAGCAGCAGTCAGAGAATCTTGCCAAGAAGACTGTTCTTTGTGAGAAGGTAGAGGAGATTGCTGACAGAGAAGTTGCAAACTCAAATGAATGGAATGCTTTCTCTAAGGAGATCGAGGATATCCAGAAAGAATGGAAGACCATCGGTTTCGCTTCAAAGAAAGATAATCAGAAGATATACGACCGTTTCCGCGCAGCATGCGACAAGTTCTACGGACGCAAGCGTGATTTCTATAACGACTATAAGGACAGCATCAATGTGAATCTTGAGAAGAAGATTGCAATCTGTGAGGAGGCTGAGGCTCTCAAGACAAGCACAGACTGGAAGAAGACTGCTGACCGTTACATCGCTCTTCAGAAGGAGTGGAAAGAGATCGGCGCTGTACCTCGCAAGAAGTCTGAGCAGCTTTGGAAGAGATTCCGTGCAGCTTGTGACGAGTTCTTCGCAGAAAGAGACAAGAATGCAAAGCCTGAGAACGACTTCTATGGCAATCTCAAGGCTAAGCAGCGTCTCGTGGAGGAGATCAAGGCATATGAACTTACCGGAACTGAGGCTGATGCTGAAGCGATGAAGGCTTTCCAGACCAGATGGAACGAGATCGGTTTCGTTCCGTTCAAGGAGAAAGACAAAGTAGGTCAGGCTTACAAAGAGGCTCTCCATGCCAAGTTCCCGATCAACGGACGAAATAATGCTCGCAAGGGCCGTGGTGGAAAGCCGCAGCTTTCTGAAAAGGATAGACTTATCCAGAAGTATCATGCCCTTGAGCAGGATATCGTGACATATGAGAACAATATCGGTTTCTTCGCGATGTCAAAGAACTCTGAGCCTCTCATCAAGCAGATGCAGGAGAGAATCGCTCAGGCAAAGGAGGAGCTCAAGGCACTTGCAGAGCAGGTGAAGGCTCTTAATGAAGCAGAATAATAATTATTAGTGGATTAGATGAATAATAAGAACAGTATTATTGGATTTGTACTGATCTTCGCTATCATGATGGGATTTTCATGGTACCAGTCGAAGCAGTACAGCAAGCAGATGGAGGCACAGGCCCAGCTCGACTCCATCGCAAGAGTGGAACAGATGGCCGCGATGGCTTTGGATTCCATGAAGAGAGCTGAGGGAATTACAGAGACCACCGGTGTCAAGGTTCAGAATATGCCTGTCTATAAGGACAGCATGCTTACTGAGGCAAGATTCGGAGAGGCACAGGTTTATAAGCTCTCCAATGACAAGATGGAGATCGAGTTCACCACAAAAGGTGCACAGCCATACTCTGTAAAGCTCAATGACTATAAGACTTATGACAGTCTTGATCTCTATCTGATCAAACCTGAAGGCAGCCAGCTTGGAATTTCAGTGTTTGCAGGTGAGAATATCAATACAAAGGACTTTGTGTTCCACGTTGCTGAGCATACTGATTCTACAATCGTAATGCAGCTTCCGTTCGCACAGGGTGGATATATCCAGCAGAGCTATGCTCTTACAGAGGGCAGCTACATGGTGCAGAACGAGCTTTCATTCGTTGGAATGGGCGAGGTGATGCCACGTAATGTGTCAATGCTTGATATGGACTGGTCTGTGATCATTCCTCGTCTTGAGAAAGGTTATAAGAATGAGAAGCAGTACTCTAAGCTTGATTACTATTTCGAGGGCGACAAGAAGCCTGAGGAAATTGCACGCAATCGTGATCAAGCCAAGAACATCAATACAAAGCTCAAGTGGTTCGCATTCCAGCAGCAGTTCTTCTCGGCTATCCTTACTTCAGGTACTGAGTTCGCTTCAGCTGATTTTGATGTGAAGTATTATGCACAGGATGATCCGTCACGTAATCTCATGGCTGCTACAGCAAGACTTCGTGCGGATTTCCAGCAGGTCAACGGTAACGCGGTGATCACCAACAGCTATTACTTCGGACCTAACGACTATCGAACTCTCAAGCAGTACGACCGTCAGTATGAGAAGATCATTCCGCTTGGCGGATGGCTCGTAAGCTGGATCAGCCGTTTCGTGATCATTCCTATCTTCGACTTCCTTGGCAAGTTCGTCAAGAACTATGGTCTTATCATCCTTCTTCTTACCCTGATCATCAAGATCGTGATCATGCCTTTGACTATCAAGTCATACAAGTCATCTGCAAAGATGCAGGTAGTGAAGCCGGAGATTGACAAGATCAACCAGAAGTATCCTGATCAGAAGGATGCGATGAAGAAACAGCAGGCTACAATGGATCTCTACCAGAAGGCTGGTATCAGTCCTATGGGCGGATGTCTCCCTATGCTTCTCCAGTTCCCGATCCTCTTTGCGATGTTCCGATTCTTCCCGGCATCCATCGAGCTTCGTCAGCAGAAGTTCCTTTGGGCAGATGACCTCAGCGCATATGATTCTATCTGGGATTTCGGTGTGAATGTACCTCTTCTTGGAGATCACCTTTCACTCTTCGCATTGTTGATGGCTGTGACCATGTTCTTCTATTCAAGAATGACTTCGTCGCAGATGTCAGATGATCCGAACATGGCAGGTATGAAGTTCATGAGCCTCTACCTTATGCCTATCATGATGTTCTTCATCTGTAACAACCTTTCAGCAGCGCTCAGCTACTACTACCTCCTTTCAAATATCATCACTATGGTTGTTACATGGTACATCCGTAAGTTTGTGGTGACTGAGGAGAAGGTAAGAGCAGATATGATGCTCAATGCCAGCAAGACCAAGAAGAAGTCTAAGTGGCAGCAGCGTCTTGAGGAAGCTCAGAAGATGCAGGAGCAGATGCAGAAAAACCGCAGATAATGATTAAAGATATCATCAATAGATTGAATAGTGAACTGCCAGCAACTGTAAGGTTGGTGGCAGTTTCTAAATTCCACCCGTTCGAGTCAATCCAGGAGGCATACGAGGCAGGCCAGAGAGTCTTTGCAGAGAGCCGTCCGCAGGAACTTCTGGCAAAGTTGAAAAGGCTTGAAGAGATTCGTGTAGAGAGGGGAGAGCCTGACTATATGTCGGATATAGAATGGCATTTCATCGGTCATCTTCAGACAAACAAGCTGAAGATGGTTCTGCCATATGCATCACTTATCCAGTCTGTTGATTCTGTCCGTCTTCTTGAGGCAATTGATGCATGGGGTAAAGCAAATGATAAGGTAATCAATGTCTTGCTGGAACCTCATGTTGCTGCAGAAGAATCAAAGCAGGGTTTTTCTCGTGAGGAAATCCTCAGTTTGTTGAAGGCAGCCTCGGATGGAAGATTCTCCAATATCCGTTTCAAGGGACTAATGGGAATGGCGACATTTACAGATGATG
>JAFZGK010000067.1 GCA_017555445.1 Bacteroidales bacterium | reverse complement strand
TTGTGAACAAGTGTACCGAGCGGAATCTCTGAGAGAAGAAGAGTGTTACCTACCTCAGGAGCAACACCTGCACCTGAAGCGATCTCCTGTCCTACCTTCAGTCCGTTAGGAGCGATGATGTATCTCTTTTCACCATCTGTATACTGTACCAATGCGATACGGGCGCTACGGTTTGGATCGTACTCGATTGTGAGTACTGTAGCTGTGCACTCATCCTTGTCGCGGAGGAAGTCGATCACACGATACATTCTCTTGTGACCGCCACCGATATAACGCATAGTCATCTTACCCTGATTGTTACGTCCGCCTGACTTCTTGAGTGGCTCGAGGAGTGACTTCTCAGGTCTCTTTGCGGTAATGTCGTCAAAAGCACTGATTACCTTATTTCTCTGTCCGGGAGTTACCGGTTTGAATTTTCTTACTGCCATTGCTCAATTACCTTAAATGTTTGCGTAAAAATCAATCTTATCCTCACCAGCAAGTGTCACATACGCCTTCTTGAAGTGGTTTGTGCGACCCTTGAGCATACCAGCCTTGGTATAACGAGACTTTCTCTTTCCGTGATAGTTTACAGTGTTTACATCTGCAACAGTCACATTATAGAGCTGCTCTACCGCAGCCTTGATCTGAAGCTTGTTGGCCTCACGGTCAACAATAAATCCGTAACGGTTCAACTTTTCGCCCTGAACCGTCAACTTCTCAGTTACTATTGGCTTAATTATAATTCCCATCTCTCAATCGGTTTATCGTCTGATTCTAGAAGCAAGGATATCCTGTACGCCGTCAACGAGCACGAGTGAATTTGAATTCATGATCGCGTAAGTGTTGATCTCGTCTACAGTGATAACTCTAACCTCAGGAAGGTTACGAGACGAAAGGTAAATATTTGTTGAATTCTCTGGAAGTACTACGAGTACCTTTCTGCTTCCAGCCTTGATGTTCTTAAGGATCTGGATGAGCTCCTTGGTCTTAGGTGCTTCCATTACGAATGGCTCAACCATTGTGATTGCGTTCTCCTGAGCCTTGTATGAAAGAGCTGAGAATCTAGCAAGCTGCTTGAGCTTCTTGTTAAGTTTCTTGCGATAGCAACGTGGCTGTGGGCCGAATACGCGTCCACCACCTACATAGATACCAGCCTTGAGAGAACCGTGACGTGCGCCACCTGAACCCTTCTGGCGGATGAGCTTCTTAGTGCTGTACGCAATCTCGCTGCGGTCCTTAGACTTAGCTGTTCCCTGACGCTGGTTAGCAAGATACTGCTTAACGTCGAGATAGATAGCGTGGTCGTTCGGTGTGATACCGAAAATCTCCTCGTTGAGAGTCACTGTCTTAGCAACAGTACCGTCGATTTTGTAAACTGACAACTCCATAGCTTAGTCCTCCACGATTACATATGAACCCTTAGCTCCTGGTACAGAGCCCTTTACTACGATAAGGTTGTTCTCAGGCATAACCTTGATAACCTCGAGGTTGATCACTGTTACGCGCTCGTTACCCATGTGTCCTGCCATACGCATTCCCTTGAATACGCGTGAAGGCCATGAACAAGCACCGAGAGAACCAGGGTGACGAAGACGGTTGTGCTGACCGTGAGTCTGGCCACCTACACCGGCAAAGCCGTGACGCTTAACTACGCCCTGGAAACCCTTACCCTTTGATGTTCCGACAACGTCTACGAACTTAACATCACCGAAGATGTCAGCTACTGAGAGAGTGTCGCCGAGCTTAAGCTCCTGTGCGAAGTCTGCCTTGAACTCGACAAGCTTACGCTTAGGAGTGGTTCCTGCCTTTTCAAAATGGCCCTTAAGAGCCTTGCTGGCATGCTTTTCTGAAATTTCGTCATAGGCAAGCTGTACAGCGGCATAACCATCTTTCTCAACTGTACGAATCTGCGTAACTACACATGGACCAGCCTCAATAACGGTGCATGGAATATTTCTTCCATCGGCACCGAAAACGGAAGTCATTCCGATTTTCTTTCCAATTAATCCAGGCATTGGTTTGTTTAATTAATTGATTATAAATACTTTATACTCCGCAACACATTTTTGCGGGCTGCAAATATACGATTATTATTTTAATTTTCAACACTTTACGCCAAATTTTTGTTGATAACTTCCTAAATGTCAACATCAAAGATTTCTCGGGGCATATATAATGACAGAGAAAATTGCTATCTTTGCGCGGATATAATAATAAGGTATGATACCGCTCGCATTTTTAGACTTCATCGATATGTCGCTCGCCGACATCCTGGACATAGTACTGCTTGGACTTATCATTTTCTTTATGTTCAAGTGGATCAGAGGCACATCGGCAATGAGCATATTCGTGGCCATCGTTTCCCTTTTCCTCATAAGGGTGCTCGTGGGCGCGTTCAACATGAGGCTGATGACGGCAATCCTGGACATGGTGCTAGACGTCGGAGTCCTTGCCCTGATTGTCATATTCCAGCCTGAAATCAGAAAGTTCCTGATGAAACTGGGCAACAGATATATGAACAGCGCCGGTGGAAGGAAGTTCATCAACAAGATATTGGGCAGGAAGACTGTGGCTCAGTCCGTAGAAGGAGCCAATGACATTACAGAAGCATGCCGAATCATGGCCGAGGACAAGACCGGAGCACTCATAGTCCTTACTCATAAAGATCCGCTTGACGAGATCATAAGCACAGGTGACAGGATTGACGCTCTTATCCATCGCCGCCTCATCACAAACCTGTTCTTCA
>JAFZGK010000066.1 GCA_017555445.1 Bacteroidales bacterium | reverse complement strand
TTGGAGAGCGGTCTTCGCCTTCAAATTTAGTAAGTTGTACATGCTGCTTGCCGTCATACATCCACAAATCTCTTGTAATAGATGATGTATGGTGCTTACGCCATATGTTTTCACCTCCCTTGCAGTCCTGATAAAGAAAAACATCACTCTTTCCTGCAAATGAAACCTCCTCTGCAGGTGTAGCAAGTATCTGGACAGGTCTGCCACCATCGACACTTACAGAATAAAGCTCTGTCATTGTACTTTTAGGGAACAATGCACTTGAAGCAGGATCCTGGATTCGTGATGAAAAGAGTATATTCTTTCCGTCTGGAGTGAATGTCCAAGGTGTATCTTTAGCGGAATGGGTTGTAAGTCTTACAGGAACTCCACCTGAAAATGACACCTTATATATATCAAAATTACCATAACGGTCTGATGCAAAAGCTATTGTCTTACCATCTGGAGACCATACAGGTGAATAATCATAAGATGAATTTGAAGTGATCTGTCTGGCCTGTCCACCTTCTGAATCTACAACATAAATATCTCCTTTATAAGAAAAAGCGACATTTTTTCCGTCAGGGGAAATTGATGGATAACGCAGCCATGATACATTTTCAGCTGATGCGCTGAGAGCAAACAATACTGTAAGCAGAAGATAAATTCGTTTCATAGTCTTTGGATTTACATATAAACACAAAGATAATAAAAAAGGGACCACAATCGTGGTCCCTGACATATCGTGATATAACGATTAGTCCTTGATCTTTGCGCAGAGGAACTCGCGGTTAAGACGAGCAATATGAGATACTGTAACGTGCTTAGGACACTCCATCTCACATGCACGGGTGTTTGTACAAGCACCGAAACCGAGTTCATCCATCTTAGCAACCATAGCCTTTGCACGCTTAGCAGCCTCAACCTTACCCTGTGGGAGAAGAGCGAGTGAGCTTACACGAGCAGCTACGAAAAGCATAGCTGAACCGTTCTTACAAGTAGCAACGCAAGCACCGCAACCTACGCAAGCAGCTGCGTCCATGCTCTCTTCTGCATCCTCGTTAGGAATAGGAATAGCGTTTCCATCAGGAACTCCGCCAGTACCTACTGAAACATAACCACCTGCCTGTAGAATCTTGTCGAATGCCTGACGGTCAACAACGAGGTCCTTGATTACAGGGAAACCCTTAGATCTCCAAGGCTCGATTGTGATAGTGTCGCCATCCTTGAACTTACGCATGTGGAGCTGGCATGTTGTAACCTCATCGTCTGGTCCGTGTGCACGGCCGTTGATGTAGAGTGAACATGCTCCGCAGATACCCTCGCGGCAGTCGTGGTCGAATGAAACCGGACCGCTGCTCTTGCATCCTTTCTCGACAGCTACCGGATCTACACCCTCAGCGATAAGCTGCTCATTGAGGATATCGAGCATCTCGAGGAATGAGCTGTCAGAGGAAATATTCTTAACCTTATAGGTCTCAAAATGTCCTTGTGCCTTGGCGTTTTTCTGACGCCATACTTTCAATGTCAAATCCATGTCAATTAGTCTTTATAGTTTCTGGTAGCAATCTTGATATTTTCGTATACGAGAGGCTCCTTATGGAGTTCAGGCTCAACGCCTTCACCCTTATACTCCCAAGCAGCTACATACATGTAGTTCTCGTCATCACGCTTGGTCTCACCCTCTTCAGTCTGCATCTCTTCACGGAAGTGACCTCCGCAAGACTCGTTACGGTTGAGTGCGTCACGTGCCATGAGCTCGCCGATTTCGAAGAAGTCAACAAGGCGGAGAGCCTTCTCGAGCTCCTGGTTGAACTGGTCGTTCTCACCTGCTACATATACATTCTGCCAGAATTCTGCCTTAAGAGCCTGAATCTTCTCGATAGCTTCCTTAAGACCAGCCTCATTACGTGCCATACCTACGTTATTCCACATGATGAGACCGAGTTCCTTGTGATATGAATCGACAGATCTCTTACCCTTGATAGAGAGAAGTTTGTTAATTTTCTCTACTACAGCCTTCTCAGCCTCAGCGAACTCAGGTGCGTTCACGTCAGTCTTAGGCTCCTTGAACTTACCTGCGAGGTAGTCGCCGATAGTATAAGGAAGGATAAAGTAACCATCAGCAAGACCCTGCATGAGAGCAGAAGCACCAAGACGGTTTCCACCATGGTCAGAGAAGTTAGCCTCACCGATAGCGTAGAGACCAGGAACAGTTGTCTGGAGGTTGTAGTCAACCCAGATACCACCCATTGTGTAGTGGATAGCAGGGTAGATCATCATTGGCTCCTTATATGGGTCAACGTCTGTAATCTTCTCATACATCTGGAAGAGGTTACCATATCTTGCAGCGATAACATCCTTACCGAGACGCTCGATAGCTGTCTTGAAATCAAGGAATACAGCAAGACCAGTGTTGTTAACACCGAAACCTGCGTCGCAACGCTCCTTAGCGGCACGTGAAGCTACGTCACGTGGCACGAGGTTACCGAATGCAGGATAACGACGCTCGAGATAGTAGTCGCGGTCCTCTTCTGGAATATCGATACCTTTCTTTGTTCCTGCCTGAAGTGCCTTAGCATCTTCAATCTTCTTTGGAACCCAGATACGTCCGTCGTTACGGAGTGACTCAGACATGAGAGTAAGTTTAGACTGCTGGTCACCGTGTACAGGAATACATGTAGGGTGGATCTGTGCGAAGCAAGGGTTTGCGAAGAAAGCACCCTTCTTATAGCACTGCCAAGCTGCTGAACCGTTAGAATTCATTGCGTTGGTAGAGAGGAAGTAAGCGTTTCCGTAACCACCTGTTGCGATTACCACTGCATGTGCACCGAATCTCTCGATCTTACCTGTTACGAGGTTACGTGCGATGATACCCTTAGCCTCACCGTTGATGAGAACTACGTCGAGCATCTCATAACGTGGATAGCTCTTCACAGTACCAGCTGCAACCTGACGGTTGAGAGCTGCATAAGCACCGAGAAGGAGCTGCTGTCCGGTTTGTCCGCGAGCGTAGAAGGTACGGCTAACCTGCGCACCTCCGAAAGAGCGGTTTGCGAGAAGTCCGCCATACTCCCTTGCAAAAGGAACACCCTGTGCGACGCACTGGTCGATGATAAGGTTGCTCACCTCTGCAAGACGATAAACGTTCGCCTCACGAGCACGATAGTCTCCTCCCTTGATTGTGTCGTAGAAGAGACGATAGATCGAGTCGTTGTCGTTCTGGTAGTTCTTCGCAGCGTTGATACCACCCTGTGCTGCAATAGAGTGCGCACGACGTGGAGAGTCGCTGATGCAGAACACCTTCACATTGTAACCGAGCTCACCGAGTGAAGCAGCTGCAGATGCTCCACCAAGTCCGGTACCAACAACAATGACTTCGAGTTTCCTCTTGTTGCCAGGGCTGACAACACGGATCTGAGATTTGTGCTTTGTCCATTTCTCGGCCAAAGGACCCTCAGGAATCTTAGAAATAAGTTTTTCGGCCATTTTATAGTGTTTAAATGAAATTTCGGGCACAATTTTACGAATTTATACCCTATAAAACAATATTACCCCCTCATAAATGATAGGGGTAATATTAATTGACATTATAATTATATGATTTAATCTTAGAAAAGACGAGGATCTTCCGGATCGATGTTGCCTTTTTCAATACCTAAATGCTTATAGGCAAGTTCTGTCACTTCCCTACCTCTCGGGGTTCTCATTATAAATCCTTCCTTGATAAGGAAAGGCTCATAAACTTCTTCGAGAGTTCCCTGATCCTCTCCTACTGCAGTAGCAATTGTATTTGCTCCGACCGGACCTCCCTTGAATTTTGAAATTATAGTCTTAAGTATCTTATTATCAATAGCATCTAATCCTCTCTTATCTATATTGAGAGCATCAAGCGCATACCTTGCTATTTTAAGGTCTATATTTCCGTCACCCATTACCTGAGCGAAATCACGCACTCTTCTCAAAAGGGAATTAGCAATACGAGGAGTTCCTCGGCTTCTCAAAGCTATCTCATAAGCCGCATTCTCATCAATCGACACCTTCAATATGTTAGCGCTTCTCTTTACTATATTTACGAGAGTGGCGGTATCATAATATTCCATAGCGCACGTGATGCCGAATCGCGCACGTAAAGGCGATGTGAGAAGACCACTGCGTGTCGTAGCTCCTACCAGAGTGAAAGGATTGAGAGAAATACGTACAGAACGTGCTCCAGGACCTTTATCTATCATTATATCTATGACATAATCTTCCATTGCGGAGTAAAGATATTCCTCTACTACAGGAGAAAGTCTATGGATTTCATCAATGAACAGTACATCTCCTTCCTCAAGAGAAGTGAGAAGTCCGGCAAGATCACCGGGTTTGTCAAGAATAGGACCCGATGTAACTTTCATATTCACTCCAAGTTCATTGGCGATTATATGAGCAAGAGTAGTCTTACCTAGACCTGGAGGGCCGTGGAAAAGCACATGATCAAGCGACTCCCCTCTCATCTTGGCAGCCGCCACGAAAATCTTGAGGTTTGTCACGATCTTGTCCTGTCCGGTAAAGTCTTTGAGATCCTGCGGACGTATAATTCCGTCCAAATCCTTATCTTTGCCCTCATTGACATTGTGAGGGTCGAAATCGTTCATCATGGGTCAACAAAAATAATTATATACAAATATAGGTTTATTTTTAAAATCTGATGATGTTTATTTCAATGTTGATATGTTGAAAACAGAGATATGTTATTGATTTTCAAGAGCTGAAGAATATAAACATATGTTGAAAAACATAATATTGAAGCATTGATAAAAATTTGAAACTAAATTTTGATAATAATTTCAAGTACCGTAATAATCGGAAAAATTTGATTTGCCAATTTAGTTTTCATTTAGTTTTAACAGGTTTATCAACGGGTTATCAACAGAAAAAGCATATATAATGTTAATAAGTGCAAAATCTGTAAATAAATTAAAAGAAGAAGTTTCTTCAAGATCGGAAACCTTCTGCAGCGGACTTTTTCTCTCTGCCCGTTGGTTCGTCGTATCTCAATATAAAAACGATTCAATACAAGTTATCGTCCTTCCTGACAAGGATTCTGCTGAATATTGTGCAGCAGACTTATATAATCTTATAGAAGGTGATACTGTATTCTTTCTTCCTGATTCAGGAAAAAGTATAGAAAGAAGTAATTATAAATCATCTTTGGGAGTACAGAGAACTTCAGCAGTAGGTAAGATTCTCGATTATAAGTCAGGTCCTCTTACAATAGTTACATATCCTTCAGCTTTGGAGGAGGGGATACCGCAGGCTGTAAATATCAAGGAATCTCTTCTTATACTTTCTACAGGTGATGAAGTAAGTCATGATCATATAGTAGATTCTCTTTTTGAAAGTGGCTTTGAAAGGGTAGACTTTGTTGCTGAACCTGGACAGTTCGCTGTCAGAGGAGCTATCATAGATATATTTTCATATTCATATAATGATCCTTTCAGAATATCTTTCTTCGGAGATGAGATAGATTCCATAAATATATTCGATTGCAATACTCAGCTTTCAAAAGAAAAGCTTCAGAAGGCTGAAATATATCCTGATCTGTCTTCATATGAAAGCGAGGATACTCTGATAAGCATAACAGAAATACTGCCTGAAAATACTCTCGTATGGCTGGATTCTTCCGACATGTATAAAGAAAAATCCTTCTTCGGTCAGCTGGAAAGATTCAGGAGGATATATATGGAAGTTCCTCTTTCTCGTCAGAATGAGGAATCAGTAAAATTCAACATAACACCTCAACCTGTATTCAATAAGAATTTTGAACTTCTTACAGAAGATATAAGGAAACATCTTGAGGAAGGATATAGGGTGAGGATTTATGGAGAGAAGGAGTCACAGTTGGAAAGACTCAAGGCTATCCTTTCACAGAACGGAGGTCTTCTACCTGAGTTTGTTGCGAAATGTAATATCCACAACGGATTCATAGATAATGAAGATAAGATATGTTGTTATTCAGATCATGAGATCTTTGACCGTTTCCATAGGGTAAGCATAAGAAGAACAGTAGAAAAGAGCGAACAGCTCACCATTAACGACCTTACATCATTCGCAATAGGAGATTATATAGTACATATAGATTATGGCGTAGGCATATTCGGTGGTCTTGTGAGGATGAAGGATGACAGAGGCAGGATGCATGAGGTGGTGAAGCTTACATATAAGGATAATGACGTAGTCTTCGTTTCCGTACATGCACTTCATAAGATATCACGTTATAAATCAAAGGATTCAGAACCTCCTAAAATACATAAGCTCGGATCGAAGGCATGGCAGAATCTTAAGACCAGCACAAAATCTAAGGTAAAGGATATAGCAAAGGATCTTATTCAGCTTTATGCAAAGAGAAAAAGTGCCCGTGGATTCGCTTTTTCAGCTGATAATTATCTCCAGCAGGAACTTGAATCTTCGTTCATGTACGAGGATACTCCGGATCAGGAGAAGGCTGTATATGCAGTAAAGAGAGATATGGAGGATGATTGTCCTATGGACAGACTTGTATGTGGTGACGTGGGTTTCGGAAAGACAGAAGTTGCCGTGCGTGCTGCATTCAAAGCTGTAGCTGACAGTAAGCAGGTGGCTGTACTTGTACCCACTACAATTCTTGCTCTACAGCATTTCAAGACATTCCAGAACCGTCTCAAGGATTTCCCATGCAATATTGATTATGTAAGCCGTCTGAGGACTGCAAAGGAAATATCTGAAATCCAGAAGAAACTGAAATCCGGTGCAATTGATATTGTCATCGGTACACATAAACTGATAGGAAAAGGATTTGAATTCAAGGATCTGGGACTTCTTATAATTGATGAAGAGCAGAAGTTCGGTGTCAGTTCAAAGGAAAAACTACGTCAGCTCAAGACTTCTGTTGATACGCTTACACTTACAGCTACACCTATTCCAAGAACTCTTCAGTTTTCACTTCTTGGAGCTCGTGACCTTTCTATAATCAATACACCTCCGCCTAACAGAATACCTGTACAGACGGAAATCATGCTTTTTGATCATGATGAAGTAAGAAAGATTATAGATTATGAGCTGAACAGGGGAGGACAGCTGTTCTTTGTTCATAACAGGGTAGAGGAACTTCAATCCATATATGATATTCTCCATCGTCTTGTTCCGGACATGAGAATATGTGTGGCGCACGGACAGATGGAAGCCAAGGTTCTTGAAAATAAGATACTTGATTTCATGGCAGGGGATTATGATATGCTTCTCTGTACTACAATTATTGAAAACGGACTTGATATTCCTAATGCTAATACGATAATAATAAATCAGGCACAGAATATCGGTTTGAGTGATCTTCATCAGCTCAGAGGTCGTGTCGGCAGATCGAACAGAAGAGCATTCTGTTATCTTATGGTGCCTCCACTTGTTTCCATAACAGAGGATGCGCGCCGTCGTCTGAAGGCTATCGAATCATTTTCCGATCTTGGCAGTGGTTTCAATATCGCCATGCAGGATCTTGACATACGAGGTGCCGGAAATCTTCTTGGAGCCGAACAGAGCGGTTTCATAACTGATATGGGTTTCGAGACATATCAGAAGATTCTTGCCGAGGCTATGGAAGAACTCGGTATGGAAACCGGTATTACCACAAGCCGCAGTGATGAGAATTTTGTGTCAGACTGTACTATAGAGACAGATCAGCTTGCATTGATTCCTGATTCATATATTGATGTGACTGCTGAAAAGATAAGAATATACAAGGAACTTGATTCTCTGACTTCCGATAAGGAAATGGATATGATGAAGTCAAGACTTGCTGACCGTTTCGGAACCTTGCCTGATGAACTGCTCAGACTGTTTGATATAGTTAAAATAAGACAGTTGGGACAGAAGCTTGGTTTTGAGAAGATTATCATAAAGAACGGAGTAATGATAGCGTTCTTTATATCCAATCCTATGTCAAAGTATTATAAGAGTGACAGATTTTCAAAGATACTTGAGAGTCTGAGTGCCCACCCGAATATATTTGAATTGAAGCAGAATGATTCAAAACTTAGGATTTTTGTACGTAATATTGATTCAATTTCAAAGGCTTACGAAATTTTAAGGAGGTTATAATAATATTTTTTGTATTTTTGCCGCGCAAAAAAAATCAACAGGTGTCTTATCTTGTAATTGACATAGGAAACACGGCTTTGAAAGCTGCTTGGTGTGACGGGATAACTCTCGGCAGAACCTTCAGATATCAAGGTGAAAGAATGATGGAATTCATCCTTTCCATTACCTTGAAATCAAAACCGGAAGTAATGGTATTGAGCAGTGCAAGACATTTTTCACCGGCAAATATCCTCAGATTGAAGGATGAGTGTGGAAGACTGGTTATTCTTGATGCAGATATACTTGAAAAACATGACATTCCGGCACATCTCACATCTGACAGAGCTGCTGCTGTGATTGCTTCAAGGTTTCTTTTCAAGAACAGAGGATGCACTATTTTTGATTTTGGAACTACTTTGAGTATTGATTTTCTTGATGCTGATGGCGGATATGAAGGAGGAAATATTTCTCTTGGCTGCAGGACAAGATTCAAGGCTCTGAATAGATATGCGAAGTCTCTGCCACTGGTTGATACACCGGAACAGATTGACGAAAATGGAAAGGATCTCCGTTCGTCCATTGAATCAGGTGTTGTTTCAGGCATAGTCTTTGAGATAGAGGGACATATTTCACATCACCCCCAAAATATAAATGTTTTTACAGGAGGTGATGCGATTTATTTTGCAAAAAGGATGAAAAACTCCATCTTTGTGGTTTGTAACCTAGTATTGATGGGGTTGGCTTTAATAGCTTTAGAACATGATAAGAAGGATTGAAAGGATTATTTTGCTTGCGGTATTT
>JAFZGK010000065.1 GCA_017555445.1 Bacteroidales bacterium | reverse complement strand
TATCCTGACCGTAGTCCAGTCTTCCCTCAATATTCACCTGATATGTAAAGTTTCTCATCACAGGAATGAAATTTCCTTCTCCGTCAATAAGCATCACACGGTAATACTTGGTCTGACCGTTAGCTGTACCTCTGAGAATGACGCAAACAGGATCGTCAGAAGTGTTTTCTGTCTCAAAGACATACTGATACTGACGCTGTGCCAATGCGATCACGTCACCATCACCATAAATCTTGACATCGCTTTCCGGAAGTGTCACGAACATATTGTCCAGTGATGGTGCTTCCCAGCTTCCACTATTGAAAGGAGCAACTGTTCCGAAAGCATTGGTATTGACAGATGTAAAAGCAAGATCGGAATAGATTGAAGAATTATCCACAACTGTTATACGTGCATGGTCACGGATAAGCTCGACTGTCTGATAATCTGTTTCAAAAGCTTCCTTGATGGTCGAGTGTGTTCCCTTGGTTACTCTTGCCCAATATGACATCATGCCTGAAGATCCGACCATTGTAGAAAGAACTTCTGACTCAGACTTACCCATCATTTCCGATTCGTTGATAGACTTGTGCAGATTCGCAACGATATGCACTCTGTCTGTAACTACCGGAAGGTCAACCTCATATGTTCCAGATAGATCTGACATAGGAGAAGTTGCAGCCTCGACAGTTGAAACGAAAAGTCCTCTTTCGTTGAAGCAGAACATCACAAGCTTTGTGATAGCCTCACCATCCGGATCGACTGCCTTGGTCTTCACTATTTCCATTGCAGGCACTCGCGTGCTGAACTGAACCTTTACATACTCACTGTCATTGACAGAAGCATCCGGAACAAGCAAGTCCTCGCTCTGGCACGAAAGCACCATAGTCATTGCTGCGGCAAAGGCCAGAAACATATATCTCATTCTATTCTTCATAATCTTACTTCTTTTTTGTGTAGGGACTTGTCTTTAAATCTTAATATGCATCGTGTACGCAGCGGACATGTACTCCACCCATACTGTTTCCGATATCTCTCACTGTGTATATCCAGTTGGCTCTACTGCCGGTCTCATTTGCATATTCCGGATTATATGCACAGTAGTAATGGCTTCCTGTCAACACGACGATCATCGCCGGACTAGATTCCTGATGCTGTTCTATGATATCAATCTCTGCCTTTGTCGGGAGTCTCCAGTCCTTGTAGACAGTTCCGTCAGCAGTTACCTCCATGTACTCCTTGCAGTGCTTTTGAGCCTTATCCATTTCAATTGCTGTACTTGTCTGGGTTCCTCCAAGCTGTGAGGCGATGAAGAAGGATGGGGAAACAAGTCTGGAGTTTTCTTCTGTACCTTCCGTATAACCGTCGGCATCCAATATCGGCTTTGCCACCACATATTTTGAAGACGTCGCAGTGACATGTATGTTATACATTCTAGGATTTGTAAATGTATTCGTATTGCTTCCTCTCTGGATGCTTCCGTTATTCCAATTTGCGTAGTAGATGGTGTAATTGTTATTTGTTCCTGCCTGGGCTACTTTTGAAGAGAAGAAGCCTGCACTTGAGGAATTAGTGACATAACTCCAGTTACCGCTTGACCAGTTCGCACCTGAAGCATTGCCTGTGAAATCTTCTCTGTAGGAATAGTGACCATGCTCATTAGTAATATAAAGTGTAGGATACTGAGCCACAGTAAACTGAGCTTTGATACCATCTTCATTCTCAACCTCAAAAGTCATGAACCTGATTGTATTTCTGTGAGAATCCTGGATCGATCCTTCTGCTACGAATGGGGATATGATCGATATTCCTCCGCTGATTACATTCTCCTGAGCGACTGCATTGATTGAGTCATACACACTCTGGTCTGCAGACTTAAGGTCAACCTTCTTGTCAAGAGCATCATAGTAATATGCCTCGACCAGTCTGATTTCACTTATGTATGAAGAAGAGGAGAATGTGAGCTGACCCTCATTTCTATTCACATTATACATGTTCACATGATTCATGTTGAGCTGGAGATATGCCGGCTTGTTCATATTTCCTCCCACAGGGATAACTACTTTTTCCGGATTCCAATCTACCACCTCATACTGAAGACCTGTCAGTTCGATAGGATCAAAACTTGTCTGGGCGCCAGGAGCGTTGACGTTTGCCCTGATACGGTACATCTTGTTTCTTTCAAACTTCAATGCATTTGTGAGAGGGATCTTATAGTAGTTTACCGGGTAATCCTTATCATCTATCTTAAGAGGTATGTTTATAACCAGGCTTGTGTGCTTGTCAAGATCTTCTGCAGAATAATCATAAGAATAAACATATCCTGTGAGAGAAATCTGAGGTACTCCTGTCACCGTTGCTCCGCTGCCATCTATTACAAGGCTTCCTGTGTTGTTTCCGTCCCAGCTGATATAACCATTCAGAGACTCCCCTGTAGTAGAGCGCACCTTTGGAGTGTGGTTGCCAGGAATTACAGATGTGCTGTAAGGAATATTTCTGAAGTGATAGATGTGAGCATTATCCGGGGCCTGAATGGCAATCTTGCTGTTTCCTTCAAAAAGTTCCACAACGATCTTTGCTGCAGCTCTGGTAAGCAGGATATCAAGAGTAATGTCTTCTGCTTCTTCACCCTCCGGATTAAGGACAACATTCATATATGCATCCATAAGGAAAGCCTCCGGTACATTCTCAAGATTGAGTCCGGTAAGATGGATATTATCGTCAGTCTGAGTGAGAGCCTGAAGATCATCTGCATCAGCAACTGCTTCAAATACAGCTTCTGAGAGAGTGCTGTTTGCTACTACAAAGACATCATAGTCCTCTCCTGAAATGAACTGACCCTTCTTTACATCCAGAGATATTGTCTGTGGAGCTGACGGGTTAGTATAGACAATTCTCTCATAGTAAACAGCTGCAGGCTGCTGACCATCTTCAACCACCTGCCCTCCAAAAATGAACAGATCAAGATGATTTACATAAGCCTCGACTCCCTTGGATGCAAGATCCTCGGCAGTAAGCTTTGTGTGAGGCATGGCAGACACATCAATCATGATGGCACCATTGCTCACCTGCAGTTCCGGGAGAACATGTTCTCTCGAGCAGGAAACAGCTGCTGCAAACGCAAGAGCGACACTTAAATATCTAAATACTTTATTCATATTCTTTTTTATCATGCTTGATTATCAAATTCCTCCTAATGGTGTATCCACCTGTGTGATGACTATGTCTACAGTTGAAGCCTCGAATTCATCTCCTGTCTGCGGGTTTTTCTCTTCCCACGCAAGTTCGTTTTCCTCACCTCCGTTGACTTGCAGGAGATATGAATAATCTGCTCCCGTATATACCGGCGTGTATGAGATTGAAAGTGCGACCTTTCTGCCGATGTTTGAAGATTTAAGAGGAACAACCTTGATTGTGTACCATTTATCCTTATTGCTATCGGAAACTGCTACATATTGATTTGCAAGTTCTGTCGATGAACCTCTTTCATAAAGACGGATTTCAAAGTCATCATTACTTGCTCCACTTATAGTCGGCATCCAGATTCCTCCTATAGGATATGACATATTGAAGTCCACACTGAAGGCTCCTCCTTCCGTCGGCGATGACTCGGTTCCGGTAAAATACATTGTTGCTTCTGTACCGTATACATGATCTGCATATTTTCCTGTACCCGGGTCATATGTTCCTGTCGCAAGAAGAGGATCCGTATGTGTCGGGAAATCAAAACTGAGATCCCACGATTCTCCTTCCTCCCATGGATTCACACTCACTTTCACCAGAATCTGACCATCAGACTTTATAAGGCATCTTACCTGATAGAAAGTATTTCTTTCAATCGCCGGCATGTTGACTGTGGCATACCTGTCTATATCTCCTTCTGAGAGCATATACTTTATAACCAGTGAAACCGGTCTTCCGGAAGGGTCTGCTGCCACACTCCAGTCATCTGTTCCATAAGGTACTTCCGCCAGATAGAATGGTGAGAGTATTTCAGTATAATAATCAGTCACTACTGAATTAGGATCGGTATTATGAGCTGCAAGCCTCTTTGCCACCACTCCTGCATTAGAAAGCATATCCACCTGATCTGCTTCAAGGTCAAAGACTCTGTCTCTATTCAATGATACGATACCGGCATCACGTGCTGCGAGGGATGCTGCATCAGCAGCAGGGAACAGATAGCTTACATCTCTTCTTCCAGCTGCAGCCAATGTTATACTCTGGATGATCGGAGATGTTGTCACTCCTTCAACTGCAGCAGCGTAAACTCCAATCTTTGCCAAAGAGCGTGAAAGATTCACAGCTACTGTTTCCTGAATCTTGAGGGCTGTGTGGTCTCTGTCGACATGATGATCTGATGACAATGTAAGGGTCTGGTCCTCAATGACTCCATAAAGAGGCATAGCCTCGTAGGTAGTAATCATGGAGCTGTAGACAACCTCTTTCAGTTCGTCGATTGTCATATTTTCCGACAATGACACGGATCCATCTCCAGCATACATTGCATTCTCATTTGCAACAGCATAAAAATCAACTGTCACTGTCGGCTGGTCACCAGGAACTGAGAGCGCCATGTGGAACTTTTCTCCAGCTACAGGAGATTTCTTATATATATGACCGACAAGTTCACCAGCGTTATCGAATGCAAAAATACGGACAGACTTGATTGCTGTTTCATCAACTGCCTTTGTCTTCATTTCATTTGCAGATACACTGAGTTCCACAATTGCACCTTGTGCTGAGACCGCAGGATCCATTTTATCCGTGTTACACCCGGCTACAAGAACTGCTGCCAAAACTGCTGCAGCGGCCTTGAGTGTCATGTTAATTAATTTCTGCATAGAGGTGTTCGGTTAAAATATCGGTTTTACTAATTCAATGTACCATGTAGGAAGTGTTATACTGATCTGAGCGGTCTTGTTGTCGTACTCGATTCTGAACGGAATTAAACATTCGTTAAGATCAGGATCGATCGTATCTTTATATTTTTCAAGATGCTCTGCGAAATTTACCATCGCCACCACTTGTCCATCCTCTCCAGTCACCTTCAAATACACTTCTTCATGGTTTATGTTTCTCATTATGTTAGCCTTTGCCGTGGTGAGTCCATCACCTTCATATACGGTGGTCATAACATAAGTTTCAGGGGTTCCCTTCGCTACATTGTTGAAATCTGTCTGCGGAGATGTTCCTGTTATCTCTATCTTCGGGTTCTTGCCCACATTTACCGGTGCGTTTACGATTTCCACAACCACATCGTAATGAGAGCTTGCAAAAAGAGCTGTCTTTACTTCCTCTTCTGTCTTATAAGCACTGAACGGCTCAATCTCATAGTCTACAGCTGACCAGTAAAGAGAATCGTTGCCGGATACTGTCTCTCCGTTGATGTAATCCTCGGCAGCGAAGGTGATTGCGCTCAGATCCTTTGAATCCAGGTTTTCTACTCCGGTATCATATGCATTTCCTATACATACGATCTTGTATGTTCCTGCTTCAAGATAAGGCAATCTTGTCATTCGTGCCTGAACATCCGCATCAGACAGACGTGAAGAAGACACGCATGTGCTGTTGCTGTCGAAAACATACAGGTCAACAGTATTGATCTTGTCTGAAAAGATCTCCTGTGTAGCATCACCCAGATAACTCAAGGCCAGGTTATACACATTATAACAATCGCTGTTATCCTCTCTGATGCAGGAAGCGGAGAGTCCACCTGCAAGAAGAAGGGTTAGAGCAAAAGATTTGAATTTCATGATCTGCATGTTTTATCTGTTAGTATTTATCATAAATATCGGAGAGGGATCCATGAGGGGTATCCCCCTCCGTATCTATTGATGTTGTGTCAAAAATTTTATCAGTGATTTCTAGAATTCTGGTGTCACAAGCTCAACCTGCCAGTCTACAACGTCTACTGTAATGTCGAGGCAACGTGAGATAGGATCGATCACATCCTCTGGAATCTCTACTGTTCCAGTATTTGATGCTACACCTGATGCACTCATTCTGTAGATTTTACCAGGCTCAAGGTTTGTAAGTATATTTCCGCTAGCATCCTTGAATGATTCTGTATAAACATATGCAGGATTTTCGTCAACAAGAAGTCTGATGACCATTGTAGGAACTACGTTTCCTGAGAAGAAGTGGTATGCGCGAGGAGAAGGTACATCTGCCTTGTTTTCAGCAACGTCTGCTGTTGCAGGATCATCCGGCGTGATTACAATCTGATCCTTGAAAGAATCTCTATACCATCCGGTTGTTGTCTCATAACCCAACCACTCATAAACCGAAGCTGCATTCGCAAAATCTGTTATCGGCATCACGTGAGTTCCTGTTGCTAGCCATGCCGGGGTTCCTGATGTTGTAGAATAATCTACCGTAGGATAGTAGTGTGTAAAAGCCACATCTACAACTTCCACCTTATCATATAGAGGTGTTTCGCCAAAAGCTACTGAAAATCCATCCAATTCAAAACGTGAGATTGCAGGAGCGAGGAAAAGTTCTGCTTCATAAACCTCTGTATATTTACCGTTCGCTGCAGTATGAGTCTCTGATGTCCTCACCAGTTCTGCATAGTCGAGCAGAATAAGTCCGTTCTGATCCTGCTGATTGGCAATCTCTTCTGTAAATGACTTAAGGTTCTCAAATGTGATATCACCCATGTTTGCTACAGCAACGACTCTGTTACATTTATGATCCACATAGTGGAAGGTAGCAGCCGGCATTCCTGATGTCAGATCGGCTGAACTCCAGTAGAATTTTGCAGCTTCAGACTGATTTTCATTCCAAGCGTTGTAAGTTATAGAAAACGCCTCGTCTGTAAGGAAAATCTTAAGATCATTTACCTCGATCGGTGAATTGTGAGAAATCTTGTCTCCTGCTGCTCCCTTGGTCATGACAATGTTCTCAAAAGAGATTTCCACTGTCTTTGGACTTGTGCTTCCTATTTCAGGAGTAACCTCACTCTTGTTACATGAAACAAATGCTATAGCTGCAATAGAAGCAGACAACATCAATTTAGTAAGTTTCATAATTGTAGTAATTAAATGGTTAATAAGTTATTATTCATATTTCTTTAAAAATTCCTCTATTTCCTTTCTCTGCTGATCCTCCCAGTTGAACTCCTGATAAATCGCATTGATGTTCTTCTGGGCAGCTTCGCGATCAACTTCGAGAGCCTTTTCAAACCAAGGCATCGCCTCTTCAAATCTCTTCTGCATCATCAGGCTGACTCCGATTGTATTCGCTGTTCTAAGGTCATCACTGTTTCCGATAAGGAGATCGTAAGCCTCTGCATATCTTCCTTCCTCTACCATTCCGTTCGCCTCCTTGATAGTTGCCCCGAGCTCATCACTTGTAGAGTCATAATATACAGCCAGGTATCTCGCGCTTCTGAGGTGAGGGTAGATCTGCTTGAGCATCTCGTTCCATACATTTCCTCTCTCCATCGACTTCACCGCTCTCTTCTTTGCTTCTCCTGAAAGGCTTGCACTGTCAATCAGGCTTATCACCTCATCCTTACTCCTCATCTGTGACTCGGAAAGTACTCTTCTAAGTCCTGCCCAGTTCTCTTCACCGTTGTGGATCTCGAAGTTTTCTTCTGTAAGTCCATATTCAGGTCTGTGCTCTATGATGTAGTTTACAAGGGCCTTTGCTCTGTTAATTCCAAGCCAGCTGTTGAACGATGGTGTTCCCTCTGGTGAAGCGTATCCTGCCACATGAAGCTTGGTCACTTTGTATTGAGGATTCTGATGGATCTTATCAACTGCGTCCAGAATCTTTCCGAATGTAACCTCGTTATTGAAGACTGAAGCATCAAGATCTGTCTTTGACACCTTGAAGATGATTTCAAGCTCATCTTGACCGAAATCCCATTTTCTTTCAACGTCTGCAAGAGCATATACTGGAAGTCTTCTCTGCACCTGAGGCTCCTTGAACAATGATGCCTGAGCGAGGTCTTCATCTTTAAGTTCATCTTCACAAGCGCATCCTACAATCATTCGTCTTACTCCGAGATTTGCAACCTTCATCCATCTCTTGAGCGGAACCTTTGACTCGTACTTATATATTCCTTCATGTCTGAATATCTGGAATTCGCCTAAGTCCCAATCCTTGTCACCATTGATTGCATTGACCTGCCTTTCTCTCTTGAAGCGCCCCTTTCCATAAATTTCAACAACGTCCAGATAAAGAGTATCCTTCTCGTTATAGATATAAGGGAAAATCACTTCCTTTCTATTGGCTTTAAGATTTGTCTGCTCTGTGTCAATATTGAATGTGACAGTTACAGAATCTGAATCGTGAGTCATATTCTCTTCTGTGATCACTGTCTGTGCATTCATCATTGTGCTGATTCCAAACACAAAAGCAACGATTGTGATTAACTTCTTCATATGTTTTCCTTTTTACTTTATCATATAAACGAATGTGACCCCAAGAGCTGTCGGTCCGAACGCGAACTTGTCTGCTCTCTGCTGGAAAAGTCCGCACTTCCTTCCTTCAAACTGGTCATGAGCTGTGTACCAGCCTCCCAGACCAGCTGTCAGCTCAAGATTCCATCTGCGGGCGATAGGGAAAGCGTAACCATAGGTTATTCCGGCTCCTGCTGCCCATCCCTGAATTCTTGACTGCTCCAGTAAATATGGTACTGCACCTGCATTAAACTGTGTATACACACCGTTGATACCCATAAAATGACCCTGGAAGACTTCGCAGAACCAATATCTGATCTCTGGAGACACCTGATAGTGCTTGATCTTTAAATTTTCTTCCTTATTAAGTGTCCATGGATTATATCCGCCAGACAATTCTACTGTCCAACGGTCTGCCAACGCGTACTCCACGCCTATATTAGGTGTAGATGTCGCCAGGTAAAGCGCATTGGTCTTTACCGCGAGCTTCTGTCCTGAAGCTGTTCCTGCGAAGGCGAGGAATGAAATTACTGCAAGTGTAAGAAAGCGTTTCATCAGCAAATCTCTGTTTTTATTAACTTATCTGCTGAACATCGCCACCTGTAATATTTAAGGTGCAAAAGGAGAGATTTCTCCCATATGTGACGTTCAGCAATGCAAAGTTTGAAAGCTAATTTCTGTACAACAAATCTTGCATTATGATTTATATTCCTACACAATTTTTATTTGCTTAGGTTTTGATTTTTGGCGTACACGCAATTTTTTTAAACTTGCGCCTACGTAAATTTTCGCCTATGTAGGCTATTATGTTGACTTTTTTATATCTTTGCTACGTAAAAAGGAATCAAGATGAATACTCAGATAATGCTGATGATCGAATTTGGATATTTTCTAATTTTCGGCATTTACGGACTGGCATCCCTGTTCTTGACCATACCGAAGGAAAAGGGTATTGAATATTATAAGAAGGCTCGCAAGGCCTTAGGAACGGGATTGTGCATGATTGCAGTTTATTGCATGATCCGAATGTTCCTCAATAATATCATTACTGATTATATCCAGTTTTGGCTTCTGACAACATTTACGTTGTTTCATTCATGGATGACATATTCCTGTCTTCTTTTTCTGCTTGAGACACCAAAATACAAAGCCCGTCATTTCCTCATTGACGGAGCTATTCCGATTTCAGCGATGAGCATACTGGGATTTATCGGACTTCTTTGGCCAGATTCGCAGAATGTAATGACAATTCTCTTCGGATTTACCTTTGGTCTGAAGAATGCCAGAATGATTCAGGTTTGTTATCAGGAATATGTAAAATGCGAGAAGGAACTGAAGAATTACTATGACGTAGTTCCAGATATAGCATGGATAAAAAGGCTTCTATTTGTGGCCATCATCATGTCTGCTGCAACACTCGTAGCTCTTTATGTTCCTGAAACTCAGTTAGCATATTATCTTGCTATACCTATCGTATACGGTTATATCGTCATGAGGGTTCTGAACTTCATGCCAAAGAAAATCGAAGACATCAGAGCCAAGAACATCCTGCTTGAGAAAGAAAAAGTGGTGAAGGAGTCCAAGACAATCGAGGATAAGATCGGCAGCAAAGTGGAAAAATGGGTAGAGGAGAAGAAATTCTGTCAGAATGATCTTACCATCAAGGATGTAGCATTGCAGATGGGAACCAATCACAACTACCTTTCGTCTTACATCAACAACAATAAGGGTGTTACATACCAGGTATGGCTAAATACTCTTAGAATCATAGAGAGTCAGAGACTACTTATAGAAAACAATGGAAGCTCGATAGAGGAAATCGGCATCATGGTAGGAATCCCACAGCCGTACAATTTCTCAAGATGGTTCAAGATTGTGACAGGTACTACTCCTTACCAGTACCGAAAGCATCATCCAGACCGGAAATAAGGACATCATACTCAGGAACAGGATCATCCGTATGGATGGTCCTTATTTTTCCAGTAGAGTCTGATATATAGACTCTCGGAACCCTTGTCTGGGCGAACTTATTATAAATTTCTCTTGTTGTTTGTGCGGAGAAAGGCATTGTTAGACCTTTTTCTTCCCAGAAAGCAGATACAGAAGGTTCATCCTCCTCTCTGCTGATGATTGCAAACCTTACTCCTTTAGAAATATATTCATCATATATACGCTGAATCACAGGTAGAGTCTTCTGGCAGTCAGGACATGATGTATGAAAAAAGACAACGCAGGACACAGATTCTGAAAGCCACTCGCCGGTAACCACAGTGCCATCGTTCATAGTGACGCTGAATTCGGGCAACGTATCTCCCACGCTAAGTTCCTTCTCCTGTGGATCATCATCAAAGATGCATGAACTCACAGAGATAAGCGCACATATCAGATATATAAGTCTTTTCATCATTGCTGAGTCAGATAATTGAACACCTTGTTCTCCGGAGCATCTTTCATTATGACCTTCTTGTCAGCATCCAACAGATAGAG
>JAFZGK010000064.1 GCA_017555445.1 Bacteroidales bacterium | reverse complement strand
GTTAAGTATATACGCTACTACAATAATGATAGAATCAAACTGAGGCTAAATGGAAAAAGCCCGGTGCAATACCGAGCTTTATTCCAATCTAAGCGAGCCTCTTAATAATGTTAAACCGTCCAACTTTTGGGGGTCACATCAGCTGCTCACTGTTATTTTTTATAGTATTTCGGCCAAAGAGTTTCAAGTCGATTCTTCAGGCCTTCTTCATGCTTATTGTCAGCCGGGTTATAGAAACAGTGTCCTGAAAGCTCTGCCGGCATGAATTCCAGATCGGTAAAATGTCCAGGATAGTCATGAGCATACTTATAACCGTCAGAATATCCTAGTTCCTCCATCAGCTTGGTAGGAGCATTTCTCAGATAAAGCGGAACTGAAGCCATCTGAGTATCTTTAGCAAGTTCCAAGGCCTGATTTATAGCCATATAGGCAGAATTACTCTTAGGCGACGATGCCAGATAAATGGTACATTCTGAAAGCGGAATACGTGCTTCAGGCATACCTATGCTATGAACTATCTGAAATGTCGAGTTTGCAAGCAGAAGCGCATTAGGATTGGCAAGTCCCACATCTTCAGCTGCAAGAATGCAGAGTCTACGTGCTATGAACAATGGATCCTCACCGCCGGCAAGCATGCGTGCCAGATAATATACTGCAGCATTGGGGTCAGATCCTCTTACACTCTTGATGAATGCGGAAATCACATCATAATGCATCTCGCCACCCTTGTCATAAATGGCAGTATTTTCCTGGAGGCATGACGTGACTGTCTTGTTGTCGATCACGACCATGTTGCTCCCCGTGAAAGAACTTACAACAATCTCAAGTATATTCAGCAGCTTGCGTGCATCTCCGGCACTGTAGCGGAACAATGCATCTGTTTCTCTTACATCGATTTCCTTGTATTTCAATATCTCGTCCTCTTTGAGAGCTCTATTTAAGAGCAACTGCAAGTCAGCAGCTTCAAGTGACTTTAACACAAACACTTGACAACGCGACAAAAGGGGAGTAATCACTTCAAATGAAGGGTTTTCTGTAGTAGCTCCGATAAGAACAATAGTACCATCTTCCACAGCTCCCAGAAGAGCATCCTGCTGCGACTTGTTGAAACGATGGATTTCATCAATGAACAGGATAGGAGAGGCACCACCTGAAAAAAGCGAATTTGACCTTGCCCGGTCTATGACTTCGCGTACATCCTTCACTCCCGCACTTACTGCTGACAAGGTGAAGAATTCTCTGCCCAAAGATTTAGCTACTATATGTGAAAGTGTAGTCTTACCTACACCTGGAGGACCCCATAGGATGAAAGATGAGAGATTGCCGCTCTCGATCATATTGCGAAGTATGCATCCCTGTCCTACAAGATGACGCTGACCGACATAACCATCCAGATCATGCGGTCTCATCCTCTCCGGAAGAGGTGGAAGCATCCTGCTTCGTCCTATGTTATCGTTTGCTGTCATTCAGGATTCAGATTTCTTTGGCAAATATCCAGCGCTTCTTGTGCTGCTCCTTCTCGAACGGAGCCCACATTGCTTGAATCTTCAAATTGTCTTCAAGATTTGCATTAGTCTCGGCATATCTGAATCCCATTCTGTGACAGTTCTTAAGAATATCGACACAGAGAACTGAGTTTACACCTCTGTTCTGATAATCAGATCTTACTCCGATAAGGAGAAGTTCAAGAGTATCAGTAGGCTTCCAATACATTGACTTAAGGATATGCCACCATCCGATAGGGAAGATCTCACCATTGCATTTCTGAAGCGCACTTGCAATTGAAGGCATTGTCAATGCTGCACCTACGAGCTCTCCATTCTCATTCTCGACAAAAGTCAGCATATTCATGTTGACGACTCCAAGATAAGTGTCGACAAACTGATCTATCTGCTTAGGTGACAGGAGTGAAAAGCCGTAAAGATTGCAATATGTTTCGTTGATGAGTTGGAATATCTTCTGGCCATATTTCTCACGCATCACTTCCGATTTTGTCTTCTTTACAAGCTTGAGATTGTATCTTTCAAGAACGACTTCCGAAAGTTTCTTCAGTCTTTCAGGCACCTCTTCAGGAATGGTGATCCTATACTCAAGCCAACCTGTCTCCTTTACATATCCATGCTTCTTCATGTGTTCAGGATAGTATGGATGGTTATAGAAAAGAGCCATCGTACACATACGGTCGAATCCCTCCACAAGCATTCCCTCCGGATCGAAATCAGTAAATCCGAGCGGTCCTGCTATCTGGTTCATTCCTTTTGACTTACCGAAAACGATAACTGCATCAAGAAGTGCCTTTGAAACATCCAGATCATCAATAAAGTCAAACCAGCCAAAACGTACCTGACGTACGTTCCACGCCTCATTAGCCTTATGGTTCACTATAGCAGCTACTCTGCCTACGAGCTCATTGTTCTTATATGCGAGAAAATATTCTGCTTCACAGAATTCAAATGCAGCATTCTTGTTCCTGTCAAATGTCACCAGATCATCTGATGGCATTGACGGAACATAACACTTATGTCCTTTGTATAGCTTATTTCCGAATTTGGCAAAGGTGGCAAGTTCCTTCCTGGTCTCTACTGTCTTGATAATAACAGACATAATAAATATTTTAGGTTAGTACAACCCGACAAAGTTAGAAAAATTATCTCATTTTCGCTTATTTTTCTTAATTTCGCATAACTTAGACCTGTCGTGATGAAGCCTGAAAACCGCAAAATATTGCTTGGTACCGCACTCTACCTGCTTTGTATGAGTGGGGTGACGGCTCAACCGAAAAGTGCAGGTACGTCATTCTCCATTAACGGCATTGAGGCGTCGTATGAACATTTCATTGATTCCGAGAGTTTTATAGAGGTGAACATGAAGGCTGAATGTGCCGACATGTTTTTCGGAAGATCAACATACCCAGGCGCATCAGCATCTGTCATATGGAATATGATCATAGGAGAAAGAAAGTCATGTAATGGCAACACATTGCGTTTCTTTGCCGGCCCCGGCTTGATGTTGGGATGGGGAAGCGATCTTATGAGGCCTCCCGGACTGCTTGCAGGCTTGAAAGGCAGGATAGGAGCTGAATGTGAGTATGACAGGAATGTCACGATTTCAATCAGTGTCAGTCCAACAATCGGAACCCACACACTTATCTTTGAAGAGTACACTGAAATGAGGTATTACAGGGCTGGACTGATATCAGCTGTCTTACCTGTGATAGGAATAAAATACACGTTCTGACGTCAGATGAAAAGATTGATATTCATATTGCTGATATTTATCACATACGCACTGAAATCTAATGCTCAGGAAGATTCATTTCCACGCTTTACGTTCGGTGCGGAATGGGGATATGTCTCGTCAATACATTCCATCTGGCATAACAATTTCTTTTCACCTGAAGGTTATAGAGTCGATGAGAAGGGAAGCAGAGCAATGTTCCACAGCAATGGCGAAGCGTCTGTCAATGCAGGATTGAACTTGAACAGACACTGGAATCTATCTTTTCATCTCGGTCTGACCGGGCTTGGAGAGTTACATAATGCGGTTCCGGTATCGTTCAGGAGTACATATTACTATGGAGATGATCCTCTGGCAGACAGGTGGTTCACATTTATGGAAGCGGGTAGCGGTATTTCCTTGAAACTGCCGGTTCAGGAGATATTCGGATGCAAGGCAGGAGGTGGTTATCGTATTTCACTGAGCCGACATACAAAGATGGATTTCCTGGTTGCAGTCAAGGTAAACTACACTCATCCTGACATCGTTTATGATAATGTCAGGATCGATCATGAGAGGATAAACAGGAATGGTATGACAATTACTGCAATCATGCTTGGAATGGCAGTAAACCTTTGATAATAAATAAGATATAAAGACAAATGGCTATTAGAATTGACTTGAACAAGACAGAAAGGGTTCTTTTCTGTGGAAGCAAATGGTGGGGCGATCCGGACATGCCGGAAAACATGCTTTATCCTACAATAGAAGTGACCGAAGAAGGGGAGACCTACGACTACCCTTTGACTTTCATCTGTCAGATCAACTGCGAGGATCTTGTGGCCCTTGATAAGGAAAACCGCCTTCCACATGAAGGAATGCTATATTTCTTTGGCGCAATCGATGAAATGCTCGGATATGAAGCCCCATACAGACACGACAAAGGAGAATGGCCTAAAGGACATATAGTCGTAAAGTATGCAAAGGCGATCAATTTCGAGACATTCCAGAGCTGCCAGCTTGTAGACGATGACAACCAGACTCTTACTGACCAGGAAATGGAGATCGTATTCTCAGAATGCGACGACAATGATCCATGCCTTAAGATTCTCGGCAATCTGCCTGATGACATAGCCGCAGATTATCCTGACCACGTGAATCTTCTCAAGATCGACAACCTCAGCATTGTGATAAAGGATTCCGACCTGAAATTCGGCAACTGGAAGCGTGCAAAAGCTATATATAGGTAGTACGTCTACCCTACCTTATAGTTGAGATACAATTTATATTATGTTAACTTCCCATATCTAAGCAGTTAATAAACAATATTTTAGACTGCTTGATATGGGATTTATATTATTTATTTCCTGACATCAGTTTGCGTGCACGCAGACCTAGAAGTGTCACGGAAAATACGAATCCGATCGGATATGCAAGCCAGATACCTTCAATTCCCAATCCGAACGGAAATCCTAGCAGATAGCCAGCCGGAATCGCTATAAGGAAATTTGTTATGAACGATATCCACATGATTGACTTCACATCTGAAAGACCTCTGAGTGCATTTGCAAGTACAATCTGAGCTCCATCCACATACTGATATAGCATGAGGATCGGTAGAAGCATTACAACTATTGTCGCAACCTTAGGATCATCAGAGAAAACAAAGCTGATCTCATTTCTAAAGATAAACAACGTAAGACATGTGATTGTAGAAACCACAACTCCAAGATGTATACCAGCTATCGTGGTCTTCTTCACCTGTTTCCAGTCATGTGCACCCTTAAAGAAACTAGTACGGATCGCAGTAGCTGAACCCAGTCCGAGATAAGTGGTGAAACTGATAGTGGAAATTGCTATAACTACCTGATGAGCAGCAAGTTCAACACTTCCAATCCAACCTACCATAATAGCTGTAAGACTGAATGTTGCAGCTTCAAGTCCCTGCTGGAAGGCTATAGGAATTCCTAGTTTTGTGACTCTCAGAAGGCGGTTCGGCATAACCCACATACGCATGAATCCCCTTCTGTAAGCCTTATATGACGGTCTTAGAAGGAATACAAGCACAAACATCACGAACATGAAAATTCGAGAAATCAGAGTACTGTAGCCGGCTCCCATGAGTCCCATTTCAGGAGAACCGAACTTACCATATATAAGAACGTAGTTTCCAAAGATATTCAAAGCATTACCTATCACCAGAATCCACATTGACACAGATGGATCTGTGATTCCTTCAACGAACTGTCTGAATGAATTTGCAAGCATTATGAATATGATCGAAATCATAGACACAACAAAATATGGCTTAATGAGCGGATAAAGCTCTGCTGGCTGCCCCATTCTCTCAACATTGAAATATATCAATGTCAATATGCCCATCAGCACAATCGAAAGGAGAAGATTAGCCACGATACCGTTCTTGAGCCATGCAGAAACGACATATCTCTTGTCTCTTGCGAGGTTTTCGCCAACAAGAGGGGTCAATGCGAAAGAGAATCCTGTTCCGAAAATGATGAATGTATTAAGTACATTATTAACAAACGATGCGGCAGCAAGTTCAGCCGTACTATGCTGACCCACCATGATAGTATCTGCAAGACCTGTGATGATTCCACCTAACTGACCGACAATTATCGGCAGTGCAAGCTTGAGAAGCGACGCATAATTCCTTCCGTATTTTCCGATCAATCCTGTCATATTTATCCTGATGAATTTTTGAGCGGCAAAGGTAGAGAAAATTCGCTCATAAAGGCTAAATTCTCAGATTTAATTACCAAATTTGCAAGAATTTGTGAAACCTATGAAAAAACTTATTACCCTCTTCATCATTGCATTTGCAGCATTACAGAGTGCTGAAATGAAAGCGCAGAATCTACAGGTAATGTATGACGTCGAGCGCGGTTGTGTGACTTCCACTTTAGAAATGTTCCGCGCTGACTCATATGGCAGCACTTACTTCTTTGTCGATATGGATTGCAATCCTACAATGTCTGGAGCATACTGGGAGATCTCACGCGAACTCTGTTTCTGGCAAGATACTAGCCTATCGTGGCTTTCCGCTCATATCGAGTACAATGGAGGCTTGAACACATCCAGGTCATTCAATAACAGCTGGTTAGGAGGACTCACCTACTCCGGTCATTCTGACGATTTTACAAAGACCTGGTCGCTTTCTGCTCTTTATAAGGCAATTCCAGGAACAGTTGGTCTTTCAGGTAAACCTCAGGTCCACAATTTCCAGATTACAGGTGTATGGGGAATCGAGTTCGCAAAGGGCTGGTGTTCTTTCAGCGGATTCTTTGATTTCTGGAAAGAGGCAAGACCATGGCAAGATACCAGATTCATCTTCCTATCCGAGCCACAGTTCTGGGTTAATCTCAATAAGATAGAAGGTTGGGATAATGTAAATCTCAGCGTCGGCGGCGAATTGGAGTTGTCTGCCAACTTTGTTAATAAAGGCTTCCATGCACTTCCTGCATTTGGTGCCAAATGGTCATTCTGATAATTGCTAAAACCTTATACTATGTTAAGTAAACTTTTCGGGTTCAACCCATCTGAAACAACTGTACGCAAGGAAATTGTTGCCGGAATTACAACATTCCTTACAATGTCCTATATCCTTGCTGTCAATCCATCTCTGTTCAGCCAGCTTGATGGTATGCCAGGAGGAGCCGTATTCACATCCACAGCAATCGCTGCTATTATAGGCTGTCTTGCGATGGCTTTTATTGGAAAACTGCCTTTCGGACTTGCACCCGGTATGGGTCTTAACGCTTTCTTCGTATACAGCGTATGTCTCGGAATGGGTTACTCTTGGCAATTTGCACTTACCGCAGTGCTCATTGAAGGACTTATCTTTATTGTTCTGACTCTCACCAATGTAAGAGAAGCCATAGTAAATGCTATCCCTCAGAGTCTCAGAAATGCAATCGGTGCCGGTATCGGACTTTTCATCGCCTTCATCGGCCTTGAAAGTGCAGGTGTAATCATTCCGGATGATGCCACTCTTGTTGCTCTCGGAGATATCACTTCAGGATCTGCCCTCCTTGCACTTATCGGATTGGTAATCACTGGATATCTCTATGCAAAGAATATCCCAGGTGCTATCCTTATCGGTATTCTTGTTACAATGGTGATCGGCATCCCTATGGGCGTCACTGAATTCCAAGGTGTACTTTCAACACCAGAATCAATCAGTCCTATATTCTGTAAGTTCGAGTTTGAACACATATTGAGCCTTGATATGCTTGCTGTCGTATTTACCCTCCTCTTCATCGATATGTTTGACACTGTCGGAACACTCGTAGGTGTATGTACTAAGGCAGGAATGGCAGATAAAGATGGTAGAATTCCAAGACTTAACCAGGCATTTATGGCTGATTCGATCGCGACTACAATTGGAGCATGTCTCGGAACATCAACCACTACAACATATGTGGAAAGTGCGGCAGGTGTGGCTCAGGGCGGACGTTCTGGTCTTACAGCTTTTTTCGTAGGCGTCTGCTTTGTAATCGCACTGTTCTTCTCCCCTCTTTTCCTTTCCATTCCGGCAGCAGCTACAGCTCCTGCTCTTGTGATCGTAGGTCTTCTCATGCTTGAGCCTATCAAGTACATTCCGTTCGACGATTTCTCAGAATCGATCCCAGCATTCGTTTGTCTCATAATGATGCCGCTTTCATATTCGATTTCTAATGGAATCCTCCTTGGTATGATTACCTACGTGCTTATGAATCTGATCACAGGCAAGAGGACAAAGGTTACTCCAGTTATGGCGATACTTGCTATTTTATTCGTATTGAAGTTCATTTTTATCTAGTATATACTGTATTTTTTACCTATATTTGGACGTTTTTCGCATTTTTAGATAAAAATAATTATATGGTACTTCAAATTCTAACCTTGATCGGAGCTCTCGGTTTATTCCTTTATGGAATGAACTTTATGAGTACCGGTCTTCAGAAGGCTTCCGGAGACAAACTCAGGGGTGTTCTTACATCAATGACCTCCAACTCATTTAAAAGAGTTCTCACCGGATTAGGAATCACAGCTCTCGTTCAGTCATCAAGTGCCACTACAGTCCTCGTAGTCAGCTTCGTGAATGCAGGACTTCTTACCCTGCTTCAAGCCGTGGGTATCATTATGGGTGCAAACATCGGTACAACACTTACCGCATGGGTTACAGCTGTAGGATTTTCAGTAGATATTTCGGCTTTCTCGGTTCCATTGATGATTCTCGGATTCATCTTTACAAACTCGAAGAAGCAGCAGTATAAGAACGTCGGTGAGTTCATCGTAGGATTTGCTCTCATGTTCCTTGGTCTCTCATTCATGAAGAGCTCAGCAGGAACATTGCTCAGCAACAAGGATGCGCTGATGGTGTTCTTCTCACGTTTCACCGAATTCGGATTCTGGTCTGACATCATATTCCTCTTTGCAGGTACAATTCTTACCATTGTTCTTCAGGCATCTAGTGCGACAATGGCAATCACAATGCTCCTTACCACATCGGGACTCATCGATTTTGAGCTTGCATGTGCAATGGTGCTTGGAGAGAATATCGGTACTACCATCACAGCTAATATGGCTGCATCTGTGGGTAATACAGCAGCAAAACGCGCAGCGTTGGCTCATACGTTCTTCAATGTATTCGGTGTATTCTGGATGCTGATCGTGTTCAGACCATTCTTGAAACTTGTAGGAATCGTGATGACTTCAGTAGGATTTGACAATCCTCTTACAGTGGACCTTACACAACCAGAAGCAGGTCCTACTCTCCTTTATGGAATCTCAATGCTCCATACCCTCTTCAACATCACCAACACAATGATACTTATCTGGTTCTCGAAGGCTATCGTGAAGCTTGTCGAGACACTGATAAAGACTCCTGTAAATACTGAGGATGAGGCCTTCCGTCTCAGATACATTGAAGCAGGTATCATTGGCGCACCGGAACTTGCTACAGAGCAGGCTACTAAAGAAATCATACACTTTGCAAAAATTTCCAAGAATGGCCTTGGATATGTCAGGGATGCAATCAATGCAAACGATATGGATTCTTTCGAGGAGTTCAGAGGAAAACTTGTCAAGTATGAAGAAATTTCAGACCGCATCGAGTATGAAATTGCAACCTTCCTTAATTCAGTATCATCACATGAATTGAGTAATGATACCTCATTGCTTGTCAAGGCCATGTACAAGATTATCGGCGAAATGGAGTCACTTGGAGACTCTGGTGAAGCTATCAGCCGAATCCTCTCACGTAAGAACATCCATAACAGGACATTCACAGAGGAGACCATCAAGAAACTTAACAAGATGGTAGATCTCGTAGAAGTGGCATATGATGCTATGATTTACAACCTTGAAGCTATTTCAGAAGACAAACTTGACAATATTGAAAATGCATACAATGCCGAGGAGAATCTTAATGTCATGAGAAACAATCTTCGTGACATGGAGATTGAGAATATCGAGCAGAATGCAGACAAATATGTTACTGGTGTCTACTTCATGGACCTCATCAACGAACTTGAAAAGATGGGTGACTTCATTATCAATGTGTCGCAGGATCTTCTCAAGTATAAACTAAAAGTCACTAAATTATAATGGCACGAAGAAAACAGGATATAATCCTTGAGAATGTCACTATAGAGGCTGTTGCAGCCGAAGGTAAAGCACTTGCACGAATAGACGGAACCGTTCTGTTCGTGCAGTTTGCTGTTCCTGGAGATGTAGTGGACGTCAAGGTAACAAAGAAAAAGAAGAATTATATGGAAGGCTTTATCTTAAGAATGGTAAAGCCATCTGAGCATCGCCTTGAGCCTTTCTGCAAGCATTTCGGTGTATGCGGTGGCTGTAAATGGCAGCCTCTCCCATATGAGATGCAGCTTCAGGCTAAGCAGCAGCAGGTATATGACCAGCTCGTGAGAATCGGCCATCTTGATGTACCGGAAATCTCCCCTATCGTTCCATCAGACTATACGACATATTATAGAAACAAGCTCGAGTTCACATTCTCCCAGCGTCGCTGGATCTTTGACAATGAGAATGCAGATGTGCTTTCAGAGCAGGAGAAATATGGTCTTGGCTTCCATGTGGGACGCTTCTTCGACAAGGTACTTGACATCGAGCACTGCTATCTCCAGCCATCACCATCAAACGAAATACGCCTTTTCATCAGGCAGTATGCCCTCGAGCATGGACTGACATTCTTCAATATCCGTGAGCACGTAGGTTTCCTCCGTAATATGTTCATCAGAACAACTGAAGAAGGAAATGTGATGCTTATAGTATGCTTCTACCATGAAGATGCACAGGCACGCACTGCACTTCTTAACGCTGTTGCAGAGAACTTCCCACAGATCACATCACTTTACTACGTGATCAACGGCAAGGCAAACGACTCGATTTCAGACCAGGAGTGTGTTCTCTTCAAGGGAGAAGATGCAATCTATGAATATATGGAAGGACTCAAGTTCAAGATCGGACCTAAGTCATTCTATCAGACAAATACAAAACAGGCATACAAGCTTTACAGCGTGACACGCGAATTTGCTGCACTTACCGGTTCAGAAGTTGTTTATGACCTCTATACGGGTACAGGAACCATTGCACAGTTCGTTTCACGTCAGGCATCGAAGGTCATCGGTATCGAATATGTTCCTGAAGCAATTGAAGACGCCAAGATCAATGCGGCAAATAACAACATCACCAATTGCGACTTCTATGCAGGAGACATGAAGGATATTCTTACAGATGCATTTGTGGAAGAACATGGACGTCCGGATGTGATTATCCTTGACCCGCCTCGAGCAGGTATTCATCCAGATGTCGCTCAGGTCATCCTGAACGCAGCACCCGACCGCATGGTATATGTAAGCTGCAATCCTGCATCACAGGCTCGAGACCTTGAGATTCTGTGCAAGGATTATGAAATTACAGCTGTAAGACCTGTTGACATGTTCCCGCACACTCACCATGTGGAAAATGTCGTGGCTCTCAGACGCAAATAAATGATAAAGCCTCCTTAAGGAGGCTTTTATTATAGAACTTCACAATATAGACGGCCCTGCTCTGCTGAAACTACTTTAAGTTCTGTGCCCTTTGTGGCAAATCCTCCGAACTTGAGGACTGCTTCATATATTCGTCCGTCCTCGCCCTTTATCTTGCCGGAAGGTCTCATATCACTGAACACCACAACCTGCTGGCCGACAAGATCTTCAAGTCCAGTTTCAACTCCTGTGAATCCTTCCTCCGAACTCAATGACTGACGAAGGGCTATATGATCGAAGGAACGGGTTGCATATAGTTTCTTGACAATCCATACGGATCCGAAAACAGCCGCCGATGCAGATAGGATCACAATACCAAGTGGCATGATGACAGGCTGAAGATTCAGGCTTCCATCCCAATGAAAGAGCTCAGCGTTGTCGACCATAGCGAAGACAAGTGAAACCACCACCGCAATGATACCTGTGATGCCACATACACCGAATCCGGGCAGGACAAATATCTCGACTGCTATAAGTATCAGACCGACGACAAAAAGCAGTATTTCCCATGATGAGACAAGATGTCCGATATATGCAGGCGCAAAATAAAGAAGAGCACCGAAAACTGCAGTTACTAATGGAAGGCCGATACCAGGAGTCCTGATCTCGACGAATATTCCACCCACGATCATCATCATGAATATCGATCTGAGCAGAGGATTCAGGAGAAACTGAATAAGCTTGTCCAGCCATGTCAGATCATCTTCCATGCTTCTGATTGTGAAGTTTCCGTCACCTGCAACAACACGTGCAACTTCAATCTCCGTGTCATAAATACCCTCACAATAACCTACTCTGACCGCTTCATCAGGTGTCAGGCTGAGAACTCCAGCCGTATCGACCATCGATTCTGCGATCTGAGGATCTCTTCCGGTAGCCTGAGCTGTAGCTCTCATCATTCCTCTCATGAATGACTGATATTTGTCAGGCATGACACCTCCAGTCTGATCTACTACAGTGGCAGCACCAATGGAGCTGCCTGTCCTCATATATATAGAGTCGCATGCAATGCTTATCAGAGCACCCGCTGACGCTGCCTGCATATTCACATATACTATCACAGGTTTTTCATAACGGAGTATGGCCGTCCTGATGCTGTCAGCGGCGTTGACGGCACCTCCATATGTGTTAAGATCCAACATCACATAATCGGCATCAGCTTCTGCAGCCTTCTCAAGACCAAGTACAACAAGCCTCTGTGCCGCAACGTCAATATCACCATCCAACCTTATTCTGTAAAACACTGACAATGAATCACTGCCTAATGCGGATATTGACATCATCAGCAGCATGACCAGAACTGAAAATCTTTTCATATCAATCATTTAAGCAAACTACACAAATATAGTGAATTTGGGAATTTTTTAATACCTTTACGACCCTTAAAATCAATCAAAATAATAATGATAATTCAGATACTTATTCTGATTGGAGGCCTTCTATTGATACTCTTAGGAGCCAATTACCTTGTCGAAGGCTCATCCAGCGTTGCACGAAAATTCGGTATCAGCGAATTTGTAATCGGCCTTACTATTGTAGGTATAGGCACATCTACGCCAGAAATGGTGGTAAGCTTCCTCTCGTCATTTCAGGGAAAAGCTGAAATGGCTATTGGAAACGTCGTAGGATCAAACATATTCAATATATTGATGATTCTTGGAGTGACAGCACTGGTAGCACCTCTGGCAATTACAAAATCCAATCTTAAGAAGGACATTCCTATTAATATAGGAGTTACGATTCTTCTTATCATTCTTGGAATGAACTTTACAATATTCGGTTTTGGCAAAGATCAGCTCAGCAGGGTGGACGGAATAATCCTTCTTGCGCTATTCGCATGGTATCTTTGGAGTTCATTCAAAGGTGATGTCGCAGATGAAACTAAGGAAGACACAGCAGAAAGAAGAACATCGATATCGATATTGATGATAATAGTCGGCCTTGCAGGACTGATCATAGGTGGCAGGCTCTTTGTCAACTCGGCAACAGAACTTGCAAAGATGTTCGGAGTATCGGACAAATTCATTGCGATCACTGTCATGGCTGCAGGTACCTCGATGCCGGAGCTTGCGACATGCGTAGTAGCTGCTGCAAAAGGAAGAGGTCAGCTTGCATTGGGAAATGTACTCGGATCAAACATTTCCAACATTCTCCTGATTCTTGGTGGTGCAGCAGTGATACATCCGCTCTCATTTTCCGGAATGACCGTTGTCGATCTAGGCACAATTCTCATTGCCGGAATATTTATCATGCTTAGCGCATACATGTTCAGGAAGAAGACTCTTGACAGAGTAGAAGGTGCAATATTCCTGCTTTGCGAAGCGGCTTATATGTGGTATCTGATTGTCAACCTTTAAAAGGAGATACGCTATAAAAACAAAAATGTTATACATTAAAACACTTTTGTTTTATAATAAGATATTCAATAAAATAAGCACACAAATAACATTCAACAAAAAATCCCGCTATCATGCGGGATTTTTTTGTTACAGAAGTATGCTTCCTGTTTCCTTTTCCTTATTGAGAAGCTCTTTGGTATAGACCGGATTTGCATAAATATCAAGGAATATACGTCTGAGATCTTCTCTATTGATCTCTGGCTCGACAGTGTCAAGCTGCTTCTGCATATAGGCTACAAACTTTTCCTGATCTGCCGGTTCATAAAGATGTGAATACTTGTATGAATGGTTGGCAAGGTCATATGCGATGTAGTTGTTCTTCCAGAGCTTGTATCCTTCTATAACCCTTACATCAACTGCATGTCGGATGAGCTGGTATCTGTCATTCTTATCGCACTTTGCAGCTTCAGCAATCTCTTCCGATGTAAGCGGCTTTCCGATGGTCAGATGGATATTTCCCTTAGGCTGCATGATACCGGTAAGAATACTGTTGAAATCCTCACCCTCTGCCTTCACATATTTATGCTTGCGGGAAATGACTACTTCACGCGCCTTAAGAATATCGCAAGGCTCATACTCATATGAAATGCTCATCGGAATGATATTCAGTTCTTCAAAATTCTTCTGAAAATCCCCGGAACCACTCATATCAAGCATCTTGAGAAGACCCTGTTCTGTAATATCATATCCGTTCTTGGTACGACCCTGACGCTGAGCAAGCCAGATAGAGCTTCTGTTGTTGGTAATATTCAGACGGATATACTTTGATAGCATCTGAGAAGAGAGATATAGTTCTCTCGCTGATATACCGCGCACTACCTTGATCATTCTGTTGGAACGGATAAGGTATTCGATATACTCATTTGTGATCAGATTGTCGCCGACTGCTATCTCTGTGAATGGAATTTCGTTAATATGGAGAATCAGCTGAACGATTGCCGGGTCAAGCATGATGTCCCTATGATTGGAAAGTGCAAGGAACTTCTTCTGAGGATCGATATTGGCAACTCCTTCATATGTGAAATTACTTGCTGTATGCTCAAGAACCCATCTCACGAACCTCTGCATCACAAGAGTCTGGAACTGATCTATTGTCTTGACACTTCTGAGGACATTCGCAAGAAATTCAGGTGCTTCTTCAGGAAAGAACTGCTGAGAGATCTTAGGCAGAAGAGGAAAATCTGCTAGCTTGGTCAACGCCTCTGCCGCTTCTTCATCCGTGTACGGACTGATGCTCTCGAATTCTGATAAATCTAACATAAAAAATAGTTTTGTATATTCTGCAAATGTAACAAAACATTGCCAATAAACCAAAAAGTAAATCGCCTATCAGCCCTCTGTTCAGCGACGGAAAAGCACAGAACTGTCACCATAACTGAGAAAACGGAATCCGTTGTCAAGGGCATGGTTGTAAATCTTCTTCCAGTCACCGTCAACAAAGGCTGAAATCAGAAGAAGAAGAGTGCTTTGAGGCTGGTGAAAATTAGTCACAAGCACATCTACTACCTTGAATGAATATCCAGGAACTATTATGATTCTGGTTCCAAGCTTAAGTTCATCAAGACCGTTCTGATCAAGATACCTTAATATAGCCTCCAGAGACTCTGCAAGTGAGTAAGGATAGTCCTTTATATACGGATCCCACTGGCAGACATCTGACGGCACTCCGTTCTCGATACATTTTACACCGGCATAATAAAGGGACTCCAATGTTCGTACTGACGTAGTTCCCACAGCTATAAGCTTACCCTGTTTAGCAATAAGCTTCTCTATGAAAAACCTGGTGACTACAAACGGCTCTCTATGCATGTTATGCTCAGACACCAGGGAACTTTTAACCGGCAGAAATGTTCCTGCGCCGACATGAAGACACACTGTATGAGTCTCGATATTGCGTTTTCTGATTGATTCAAGCACATTTTCAGTAAAATGCAGACCGGCAGTAGGTGCAGCGACTGAGCCTCTGAACCTCGCATACAATGTCTGATAGCGTTCAAGATCGACCGCTTCAGTGTCACGATTGAGGTATGGAGGGATAGGAATAGAGCCGCTTACTTCAAGAACCCTGGAGAATGGGGAACCATCGGACCAGGTGAATTCTACAATTGAAGTTTCACCTTCACGCTCGATAAGATCAGCCTTAAGTGCCATTTCACTTACCGCCGCATCATCGGCAGGATTGTACAATGACAGGGTATCATTCTTCCATCTCTTGACATTTCCGACAATACATCTCCATCTGCATCTGTCAGTGACTGCGAACATCGATACATATTCTTCAGGAAGAACCGGCTCAAGACAGAAGATCTCAATGTGAGCGCCAGTCTCTCTTTGGAAGTGAAGTCTGGCAGGAACAACTTTCGTGTCATTGAAGACCATTATCGAGTCTTCTGGAAGAAGCTCCGAAATGTCCGTGAACATCTGATGTGAGACATTGCCATCCTTATACACTAGTAATTTTGATCCGTCTCTATCCGCGAGGGGATATTTTGCAATTCTCTCATCAGGGAGATTATAGTTGAAATCTTCTATTCTTATTTCTGGTATCATCATTCTAAATTTTCAGCAAAATTAAACAATTTATACTTCATATTAAAATCAGCTTGTTTACAGATGTAATTCACAAATGTAATTTACATCTGTATGCAAATTAGTTAATTTTTGTAAAATTCGTAGCTTTATTTAAGTTTTTCTTGATTATTTTTGTTTCTGTTATATTTGTAAAATAAGATTTAATTATATACGTTAAATTATATCCATTATCTATTATTATTCAGCATATTATATGCATTTATCTATATTTTAACTTAATCATATGTATGTAACCGAGTGGTAATTTATCAGATTTTGCTGCTTTTTAGACATATTTATATATTTTAATAATCTTTAATATGTTAATAATCAGCTAGATTTATACTATTATCTATATTTTTCATATAATTGTCAAAACTGTATTTCAGGTAGCTTGATAACATCTGTAACACGATTTACTTCTTGTTTTTTACAGATTTTCATACTACATTTGTAACATAATTGATTACAATAATGAATAACAGATTAAAGCAGTTTCTAGCGGCTGAAAACATCACTCAGTCGCAATTTGCAGACAAGATCGACGTCGTGAGGGCGAGCGTTTCTCATGTGCTGTCAGGAAGAAACAATCCGAGCTATGAATTCATCAAGGCTATTATTGCCAACTACCCCACTCTGAACATAGAATGGCTTATGTTCGGCAAGGGAAAGATGTATAAAGGCAAGGAAGAAGCCTCACAGCAGCAGCATATGGAGGAACATCATGAAGAACTGCTGTTCAATGACTTATATGCTGACGAAGTCGAGGAAGAAAAACCTGATGAACCATTGGTAAGTCAGACAGTCTCCCCTGCTGAGACTATTGTACCAATAAGTTTATTAAAAACTTTAAGTAAAACTACGCAAAATGCTGTTAAACAAAGAAATGTATCTAAAATCATAGTTCTCTTTGATGATGGTTCATATCAGGAGTTATAACGACTTATACATACTGATTCTATAATGCTCAAAAAAGTACTGCATAAGCGGTACTTTTTTCTTATCTTTGTTAGATTCAAAACTCACAGCGACATGTATAAACATCTTTTAAAGCCTATTCTCTTCAGTTTCAATCCGGAAACTGCACACAACATGATCTTTTCGGCACTTTCATTCATGAGGTATGTGCCGTTCGCCCGCCCTATTATGCGTGCACTATACAAAAAGGAATCACCAAATCTCGCAAAAGAGGTCTTTGGAATACAGTTTCCTAACCCTGTAGGCCTTGCTGGCGGTCTTGACAAGAATGGTGAGTTCTATAATGATATGGCGAACTTTGGATTTGGATTCGTAGAGATCGGTTCTCTCACTCCACAACCTCAGGATGGAAATCCGAAGCCAAGATGTTTCAGGGTGCCCGGCGACAAGGCCATCATCAACCGTTTCGGCATCAATAATAAAGGTGTAAAGAATGCTGTAGAGCATCTTAAGAAGGAGCGTCCAAATGTTATAGTCGCTGCAAATATTTCTAAGAATACAACAAGCATAAATGAGGATGCAGCCAAGGACTATGAAACAGCGTTTGCGCTTCTTTATGACTTCGTGGACATGTTCGTTGTAAACATTTCATGCCCTAATGTCGTGGGACTCACAGCATTGCAGGACATATCCTTCCTTTCTGAAATTGTAGACAAGCTGCTTAGCCTCCGAATGTATTATGATAATTATCGTCCTATCTTGCTCAAGGTATCTCCAGACCTGTCACGAGAGCAGCTCGATGAGATCATCGATTACTCGCTCCGCTCTGGAATTGATGGAATTGTAGCAGGAAATACAACCCGCAGCAGAGATGGTCTCACAAGCATTTCAGCTGAAAGAATCGAAGAAATCGGCAACGGTGGCATGTCAGGTGCGCCAGTTCATAAGAAGAATGTCGATCTAGTAAGATATGTGCATACTAAATCTGAAGGCAAACTCCCAATTATTGGAGTAGGCGGCATCATGTCTCCTGAAGATGCCAAGGAAATGCTTGACGCAGGAGCATCTCTCGTAGAGATCTACACCGGATTCATTTATGAAGGTCCTGCTCTTGTAAAGAAGATCATCAAATATCTGGAAAACAACCAAAAGACAGCCAGGAAATAATGACACAGGCCTCAATCTGCACAATAGGCGACGAAATCCTGATCGGACAGATCGTCGACACCAATTCATCACATATTTCACAGGCCCTCAATTCTATAGGAATCAGGGTTACAAGGATGCTTTCAATTGGTGATGAGCACGATACAATCGTTTCTGCCCTTGAAGGCGAGCTCCGACAGAATGAGATTGTGATAGTCACAGGCGGTCTGGGGCCTACAAAAGACGATATAACAAAGAAGGCTCTTGCAGATCTTTCACAGGCAAAAGACTGGAAAACTGACGAAAGGCAGCTGGAAATAATACATAAGATATTGAGTGCCAGAGGTATCGCTGCTCTTGATATCAATCTTCTTCAGGCATCGGTTCCAGACACATGCGAGGTCATACCTAACAAGAAAGGAACAGCACCTATAATGGTATTCAGGTTTCCTGAATCAAGATTCGGCCACAAGGCATCGCTTTATTCATTGCCTGGAGTGCCTTTTGAGGCATTGGCAGCACTTGAAGATATACTTCAAGATATCAAGATAAATCATTCAGTAACTGACATTTACCACAAGACAATAATGACTTATGGTATCCCGGAATCAGTACTGGCAAAGACTATCGAAGAATGGGAGGAGGCTCTACCTGAAGACATGCATCTTGCATACCTTCCTAACCTTACTACAGGAGTCCGTCTCAGACTATCTATATATGGAGGCATCAAAGCTGATGAAGAGGCAAGGATTGAAGCGGAAATCGAAAAGCTTAAGCCTATACTTGGCAATGCCCTCTATTCGGACCACGATGACACACTCCAGGAATGTATAGGAAGAATGCTCAAGACTCACGGGAAGACAGTAAGCGCTGCAGAATCCTGTACAGGAGGCACAATATCAGCACTCTTTACAGGCATCCCTGGATCATCTGAGTTCTACCTTGGTTCTGTCACTTCATATGCCAACAGCGTGAAGACAGGAGTGCTTGGAGTAGCGGAAGACATCATCAGGAATCATGGCGCTGTCAGCAGCGAATGCGTAGCTGCAATGGCAGAAGGAGTGAGAAAACTTACAGGAAGCGACTTCGCAGTCGCAACCTCAGGAATTGCCGGACCTGGTGGAGGAAGCGACGAGAAGCCTGTCGGTCTCGTATGGATAGGAGTCAGTTCACAGATGGGTACAGAGACCGTGAAAATGATCTTCAGAGGAGATAGAAAACGTAATATCGAGCGTTTTGCTGCGTCAGCTTTGGATACATTACGAAAGAAGGTTGAAAGAGAACTAAATCATTGATATAATTAATTTAAAACATAGTTGTTTTAGACTGAAACATTTTTGTTTCATTAATTATTGTAAACAATAAGAAAATTTTATATACAATTATAAGCAATTAACTATCAGCTAATTAGTAGCAAATATCACATTATAGATGAACAGTATCACAAGATATGAGAAAAAGAAGCGCAGAATCACCCTGAACGGGGTATTCTATGCTGCTGTTTCATCTATGTCGTTCGGCTTCTCTCCCCTTTTCAGTCTCGGGCTTCTGGCTGCCGGATTATCCAATTTTGACATACTTTCATACAGATGGCTCATAGCTGCAGTGGTCCTTCTTATATACGCGATATGCAAGAAGAAGACTCTTCGACTCAACTCCTTCGATGAAGCCTGGAAGGTGATTGTTCTCAGCATTCTAAGGTCAATCACTTCGGTAACCCTGCTGATTGGCTATGCAAACATATCAAGCGGAATTTCAGCTACCATCAATTTCATGTACCCGGTGATCGTTGCATTATGCATGATGATCTTCTTTGGTGAGAAGAAGTCTCCAGTTGATATAGGAGCTATATTTGTCGCTATTTTCGGAGTATATCTTCTGGCATCAGGAGACAGTATAATTGTAGAAGGGGGGAATACGAGACTTGGACTTACCTGCTCATTGATATCCGCATTTTCCTTTGCCGCATACTATATCATGATCAAGCAGGTGAATGCGGACAAGATTGAGGTAGTCAAATTCACAACCTGGATAATGATGCTAAGTGCATTCTACTTCATAATTTGCGCATTCCTGTTCGAAGGCAGGCTTACAATTGTGACGGATGGAAGGAGCTGGCTGAATATACTTGGACTTGGATTGTGGGCGACTATGGTATCTAACATCACTGGCGTAAAAGCTGTACGCCGCATAGGTCCTACAAGGACCTCAATCCTGGGAGCACTTCAGCCTGTAACAGCAGTAATTCTTGGAGTATTTTTCCTGAATGAGCACCTTTATATAAGATCTGTAATAGGTGTATCATTGATTCTGATAGCTGTATCCATTGTGGTTTTGCACCAGAAGAAATAGCAACAGGCTATTGCTGGTTCTGAGACAGAACCCTGAGAAAGTTCATTCCCGCCAGAAGTTCCAGATCTGATTCTGAATATCCGCGCTTCCGTAGTTCCTCAAACAGCAGAGGCATCTTTGAGATATCCTCCATTCCTTCCGGAGTGACCTCTATTCCATCATAATCTGACCCGATTCCCACATGCTCGATACCTACAAGTGAGACCGCATGGTCGATATGATCAGCAATAAGCTTATAACTCGGACGTGGAAGGTCTTGCAATTCATCCTGTACCCTGTTCCAGGCAGCCCTCTTTTCAGAATTGGCAGGATCTGCGATGAATTCCTTCTCAACTGTCTCTCCCCTTTCCTCTATTCCGGAATCTGAAAGGATCTTACCGAAATCCGGATCAAGAAACAACGGATAGAAATTTATCTGAATGACACCACCTGCAGCCGCAAGTGTGCGGATCATGTCATCAGTCATGTTGCGGGGATGATCACATAGTGAACGACAACATGAATGAGTAGCAACAACCGGCTTTGTCGAATACCTTATGACGTCATAAAAGGTATCATCTGAAACATGAGAGACATCCACCATTATTCCCAGCCTGTTCATTTCAGCAACGACCACTTTGCCTAACGGGCTGAGTCCACCCCATTTCTTTACCTTAGGGGCGCAGGAATCGCAGATGGCATTATTTGAAGAATGACATAAAGTAATATATCTTACTCCTTTATCATACAGGTCTTTAACTTTTTCAATATTATCTATTGGAGAAGCATTTTCAAGACCGATGAATACTGAAAATAATCCATTATCCTTATTGCGCAAAGCTTCCTCCTTATCAGTTGCCAGAGCAGCAACAGAAGGATTATTCTGCAGACATCGATTCACACCATCAAGGAGCTGCATAGCATAGCCATGAGCCTTTTCAGGATCATTATCCATGGATGCAGGAACATATAGGGCAAAAAAAGCACCGTCGACTCCCCCTCGCTTCAGTTTAGGGAAATCGATATGTGCATGATCATTATCCAGACTCAGATCCCTCAATCGAAGAATCTGAGACGGAGTGTCACAGTGTGAATCAAGAACAAACATTTTTATTTTGTAATACGCTGTCTTACAGCTTCATACATAAGGACAGCTGAAGCAACGGATACATTGAGTGAAGTGATTTCTCCAGCCATTGGAATTGCCGCCTTGTCATCAGCAAGATCGAGCATTGTCTGGGAAATTCCCTTTCCTTCCGACCCCATGATAATGGCCACAGGACCTGTCATATCCACATCATATATCAGCTTGTCTGTCTTCTCAGTAGCAGCGATAAGCTTGAAGCCGCTCTGCTGAAGATAGTATGCAGCGACACGCAAGTTAGAAACCTTGCAGGTATCCATTCTCATAAGAGCGCCAGCAGATGCCTTCACAGCATCTGCATTGATTGCCGCACCACCCTTTGCAGGTACGATGATTCCATGACCACCAGCACATTCAAGACTTCTGGCAATTGCTCCGAGATTGCGGACATCGCTTACACCATCAAGAATCACAAGAAGAGGATTGTCACATCTTCCTAGTGCATTATTCACAAGTTGTTCAATGTCAACATAATCGATCTGCGAAATGTAAGCAAGAACACCCTGATGCGAACCGCGCACAGCCCTGTTGAGTCTTTCTCCAGGAACGAACTGGAAAGGAATCTCATTAACCTTCAGGAGTTCCATCAGCTCTCTGAACTGAACACCTTCAAGTCCCTGCTTCAAAAGCACCTTGTCAAACTTCTTTCCTGCCTTGACTGCTTCCAGAACCGGATGCATGCCAAAGAGATACTGCATTTTCTTCTCTTCCATATTTATTGTTCTAATTTTTCATTCAACTCAGACCACTCTTCCATCTTGTAGTCCAACTCTCTTTTATTCTCAAGATATGCCCTGGTCAAATCCATAACATCATCTTCTGGTCCAGGACTCATAAGCTTCGCCTCAATCTCTGCCATCTTGGTTTCATACTCCTCTATCTTCTTCTCTAAGAATGAGATACGATTCTTTATCTTCTTTTCTTCTTTAGATACATATTTCTTTGCCTGATACTCCTGCTTAGCCTCTTCCTTCTTCTGAATGACTTCTACAGGCTTCTCTTCAGCCACTTTGTCATGTCTCTCAAGTTCACTGAGATTCTCCAGTTTTCTGCGCTCAAGGAATTCCTGCACTCCACCGAGATGTTCCTTTACCTTACCATCTCTGAATTCATAGAGCTTATCTACAAGCCCGTCAAGGAAGTCACGGTCATGAGACACTATGATCAGAGTGCCGTCATAGGATTTCAAAGCCTGCTTGAGTATATCCTTCGAACGTATATCCATATGGTTGGTAGGCTCGTCAAGTGCAAGAAGATTGTATGGCTTCAGAATGAGCTTGGCCATTGCAAGACGCGCACGTTCTCCACCACTTAGTACTGCCACCTTCTTATCGATATCCTCTCCTTTGAAAAGGAAAGCTCCAAGAATATCACGAAGCTTAAGACGTATATCTCCTACAGCAATCCTGTCCAGCGTACCGAATACCGTATCCTCTTTATCGAGTATATCCTCCTGGTTCTGAGCATAATAACCGATATTTACATTATAACCCACCTTTGAGTCACCTGCCATCGGATCAAGCTCGTTCATTATAACACGCATGAGAGTGGTCTTTCCTTCACCGTTCCTTCCGACCAAGGCCACCTTCTCACCACGACGCACCTCGATCTGAGCGTCAGAGAATACGACCTTCTTTCCATAACCTACCTGCATGTCCACAGCCTTGTAAGCAATATCACCTGAACGAGGAGCAGGAGGGAACTTGACTGCAAGAGCCGACTTGTCCTCCAGATCCACTTCAATTCTCTCAAGCTTCTCAAGCTGCTTCACACGTGACTGCACCTGATTTGATTTGGTAGGCTTGTATCGGAAACGCTCGATGAACTCTTCGGTCTTCTCGATCATCCTCTGCTGATTCTCAAATGCAGCTCTCTGCTGCTCAAGACGTTCTTTGCGAAGTTCAAGGTACTTGCTGTAAGGCACCTTATAGTCATGAATGCGACCGAGCATGATTTCAACTGTCCTGTTGGTCACATTATCAAGGAACTTACGGTCATGAGATATAAGCACAAGCGAGCCACGATAGTCTTTGAGATAGCCTTCAAGCCATTCAATAGATTCAATATCGAGATGGTTGGTAGGCTCATCAAGCAGAAGGACATCCGGCTTCGAAAGAAGGATCTTTGCAAGTTCGATACGCATGTTCCAGCCCTGACTGAAGGTCTCGGTCGGACGAGACAGTTCCTCATACTTGAATCCAAGTCCCATAAGGGTTCTCTCAGCCTGCACCTGCGGATTGTCTGAACGGGAAAATGCCAGACGGTCATTTATCTCATTCATCCTTATGATAAGATCCTGATAAGCTTGAGACTCATAGTCGGTCCTTTCTGCAAGCTCAACAGTGATCTTTTCAAGTTCAGCCTCTTCTGCAAACATATCTGCAAACGCAGTCATCGCTTCATCTATGACTGTACGTCCACGGTGATGTTCCATGATCTGTGGCAGATAACCGATCTTCACATCATTGGGAACTGCGACCTTGCCATTTGTAGGATTCTGAATGCCACAGATAAGTTTTAGAATGGTCGACTTTCCTGCACCATTCTTACCGACAAGACCTATCTTGTCGTTTTCACTTATATGGAAATTTATGTCGTTCAGTAGGACAAATCCTCCATATGCGACAGTAAGACTATTTATAGATATCATATTTCATCCGCCTCCACGCGGCCTTTCCTGCAGATAAGGATACTGAATTCATATAAAAGATAAAGCGGAACAGTTACCACGAGCAGCGAGAATGGATCGCCTGACGGAGTAATCAAGGCTGCAAGTATCACGACAACACAGACTGCATGCCTTCTGAAACGCCTCAGCAGTTCTCTATTCACAACACCTATTGCAGACAGGATGGCTATGAGAGTCGGAAACTCGAACACAAGCCCGAAAGTAAGTATGGTAGATGTAAAAAGGGATATATATGAACTCAGAGAAAAGGTATTCGGGACATCCGGGCTGACCTGATAACCAGAAAAGAAATTGATCATCAGCGGAAATATCACATAATAACCTGTTGCAAGACCAATGTAGAAAAGTACTGAAGCAAAACTGAATGCACCTTTTACCGCTCTACGCTCATTCTCATATAGTGCTGGTGCTATGAATAGCCAAATTTCATATATGAGATATGGGAATGTCAGGATCAGGGCACATACGAAAGTGACCTTCATGTGTATCATGAACTGAGCTGCCACCTCGATATTAACAAGCGAGAGGGACAGATCCACGCCAAGCAGTCTGTAAAGAAAGAAGTCTGCCTGGGATGGAGCCAATATAAGATCATCAAACAGGAAGTTCTTGAAAAAGAACAGAAGCACCGTCACCCCGACAAGGGCGACGGCAATTCTGAATATGCTTTTCCTAAGATCTTCAAGATGATCCCAGAAGGTCATTGTCGTTTCATCCACAATTGCTTACTTTTCTGGATCAGCCTGTATATCCTTCTTGATCTCCTTGACGTCCTCCTCTACTTCCTTCATTCCCTGCTTGAAGCTCTTGACTCCCTTGCCAAGTCCGCGCATGAGTTCAGGAATCTTCTTTCCACCGAAGAGAAGAAGTACCACAAGTGCGATAATGATCCACTCCCAACCGTGGATTGCCAATGGTAAAAGTACTAAAGTAGTCATATTATCTTGTTAACAAAAATATTATTACTATTAACAACTATGTTTTATTAATTATTTTTCAATGCATTAAGTGAGGCGGTAATACTTTCAATCTTAGAAAGAGAATCTGCCTCTTTCTTACGCTCAACTGCCACTACAGCCTCCGGAGCATTAGCTACAAAACGCTCATTTGAGAGTTTCTTACGAACGCTGTCGAGGAATTTCTGCTGGTATGAAAGCTCAGCTTCAAGCTTTGCAACCTCCTCTTCAACATTGATGAGACCAGTGAGAGGAATGAACATCTCGACTGTTCTTACCATGAAACGCTGTGCAGTAGAAAGGTCACCCTCTGCCTCAGCAACACTTACATTAGCAAGCTTTGTAACTACAGGAAGGACTTCTGAAGGGAAGTCACCCTTGATCTTGAGATCAAGAGCCTCACGTGGAGAAAGGTTCTTGCTCTGGCGGACATTACGCACACCTGCCACTGCCTCGCATGCCATCTCGAATGCAGCAATGAACTCTGCATCATATGGTTTTGCCTGTGGATAGCGCTGGTTCATGATTGTCTCCCCTGCCTTACGCTCAGCCATATTCTGCCAAAGTTCCTCAGTGATGAAAGGCATGATAGGATGAATCATCTTAAGAAGAGCATCGAAAAATCCGATTGTAGCATCATACGTAGTCTTATCGATACCAGCACCGTAAGCAGGCTTGATAGCCTCTAGATACCATGCGCAGAAATCATCCCAGAAGAACTTGTAGATAGTCATGAGGGCGTCAGAGATACGGAACTTAGAGAAATGATCCTCTACAGTCTCAACAACCTGGCTGAGCTTGTTATCGAACCATTTCACTGCTACTGCAGATGCCTCAGGCTGTTGTGCAGCTGCGTCTACTGTCCAACCTGTCACGAGACGGAAGGCATTCCATACCTTATTATTGAAGTTACGTCCCTGCTCGATCTGTGACTCATCATAAAGAATATCGTTACCTGCAGAGCTGCAGAGAAGCATACCGAGACGTACTGCATCAGCACCATACTTTGCAATGAGGTCGAGCGGATCTGGAGAGTTTCCGAGAGTCTTTGACATCTTGCGTCCGAGCTTGTCACGTACGATACCTGTAAGGTAGACGTTGCGGAAAGGAACGTCGTTCATGAACTCGTTTCCGGCCATAATCATACGTGCAACCCAGAAGAAAAGAATATCCGGTCCTGTCACGAGGTCGTTTGTAGGATAGTAGTATGAAAGATCCTTGTTTGCCTCAGCCTCAGGATGACCTGCCTTATAGGTATCAAACACTGAGATCGGCCACAGCCATGATGAGAACCATGTATCAAGTACGTCCTCGTCCTGACGGAGATCAGCAGCAGTAAGATTTGCATCGATAGCCTGGGCAGCCTCAAGAGCCTTCTCTGCTGTTTCAGCAACAACCACCTGTCCATCAGGGAGATAGTATGCAGGGATACGCTGTCCCCACCAGAGCTGACGTGAGATGCACCAGTCGCGTACATTCTCCATCCAGTGACGATATGTGTTGCGGTATTTATCCGGAATAAGCTTTACCTTGCCGCTTTCAACTGACTCGAGAGCATCCTTTGCAAGGGCTTCCATCTTGAGGAACCACTGCATAGAAAGCCTTGGCTCGATGACAGCATTTGTTCTCTCCGAGTATCCGACTGGAGAAGTATAGTCTTCCATCTTCTCGAGGTTTCCAGCTTCCTCGAGCATCTTCACGATCTTCTTACGTGCATCGAAACGGTCCTCGCCTACAAGGATCTGAGCCTTCTCGTTGAGACGGCCGTGATCGTCGATGATGTCAAGTACTGGAAGGTTGTGACGCATACCGATCTCGTAGTCATTCACGTCGTGTGCAGGAGTAACCTTGAGACATCCTGTACCGAAGTCCATAGCTACATAACTATCTTCAATGATAGGAATCTCCTTGTTGATCAACGGAATAAGCACCTTCTTGCCCTTGAGCCACTGGTATCTCTCATCTGCAGGATTGACGCACACAGCAGCATCTGCCATGATTGTCTCAGGACGTGTTGTCGCGATGATGATGTATTTGTCAGTCGGGTTACCGTTGCCGTCAGAGATGAAATATCTCATGTGGTAGAATTTGCTGACTGTATCCTTGTGTACAACCTCTTCGTCAGAAACTGCTGTAAGTCCCACCGGGTCCCAATTGACCATACGTACACCTCTGTAGATATATCCCTTGTTGTAGAAATATACGAATGTGCTGATTACGGCATCACTGAGGTCCGGATCCATTGTGAACTTCGTCCTGTCCCAATCGCATGATGCACCGAGTTTGCGGAGCTGGCTGAGGATGATACCACCATGTTTCTCCTTCCACTCCCATGCGTGCTTGAGGAACTCCTCACGAGTAAGATCTTCCTTCTTAATTCCTTCTGCTGCAAGCTTCTGCACCACCTTGTTCTCTGTCGCGATAGAAGCATGGTCTGTTCCAGGTACCCAGCATGCATTCTTGCCGTCCATTCTTGCCTTACGCACAAGAACGTCATTCAAGGTATTGTTTAACACGTGACCCATGTGAAGGATTCCTGTCACGTTAGGTGGCGGAATCACGACTGTATAGGGCTCTCTCTCATCTGGTTCTGAGTGAAAAAACTTGTTCTCAAGCCAATAGGCATACCATTTATCCTCCGTCTCGGCAGGATTGTACTTTGCTGGAAGTTCCATACTTTATATATCTTATTATTTAATTATCGTTTTACAGATGTATCGACTCGCATCGCTCGCTCGACATGGCACAACATAATTTGTACGATATCATGCTTCTGATCAAAGCACAATATCGTACAAATATACACATTTCCGGCGAGATAGCCTATTTTATTTACATAATCGGAAACCAAATGAAAACTGCACAGTCCCAAAGCGCATGAGATATGATTACAGCACCCAGTCTTTCGGGGAAAAATCTGTATGCAAGGCCCCATACGACTCCTGCAACCATAGCCGCCATGATAAGCATAAAGTTGAACTTTGAAATATGCACCAGGCCGTAAACCAAGGTTGTCACAACAAATCCGATATTGGGAGTCCAACGTGCTGAAAAACGATTCTGAATGCATCCTCTCCAGAATATCTCCTCAGCCGGGCCGATGATGAAGAGCATCAGCAGACTAAGAACAAAAGGATTCTCGCCATCCTTCATCCCATATATCGAATCGACCTGCGGACGGGCAAAGTCAAAAAGCATTGTAGAGAAGAACTCTCCAAGCCAGAATATTCCCCAAAGAGCGGCAGCGAGCACTACTCCCCAGAAGACATCCTTGGCACTGAAAGAGATTTCTTTCCACCACCCCGGACGCGCCCAACAGGTATATAGAGTCAATGTTGCTGCAGAACATGTCATCATCACCCAGAAGTTCACATGTGGTGCAGTCCACGGAGAGAACATAATAGTCCAAAGCACCGTTGCCAGAACAATTCCGACAATAAGCTTCTTCATTGACACATCTCCTGTCATCTTAGAATAAAAGCTTTGAAATCACAAAGGCGATTGAAAGCAGCAATGAAAATATCATCTGAAGTTTTGCTGTCCTCTGATCCAGATCAAGAATTACGTCCGCACCCTCCTTAGGACATTTCATCATTGTCTTGCTGCATCCCAAAGCTATCGGAAAGGCGATGAGAGCTGCCAATACCGGCCATGGCATGACCTTCATGGCTGCACATGCGATAAGCCATACAAATGGGAAAAGGACTTCAAATGAATACATTACTGCAGATGCTTTGGTACCGAGTCCCATAGCAAGAGTCCTTATCTCGGCTCTCTTATCCGGCACCATATCCCTTGTATTGTTTGAATGAAGGATACCGTCCGTGATAAGACCCACAGGAAGAGCTATCAGGAGAACACTCCAGTCAATTGCTCCTGTTGTGACGTATGAAGTACCGATGGTTGGAAGGAACGCAAATGTCAAGAGGATGTCAACATCTCCAAGAGCATTATACTTAAGCAATGGATAAAGGAGAGTCAGGACAGCTCCAGCCAGTCCTATCCAAAGCAAAGGAAGACCGGTAAGAAGCACAAGGCCTACACCTCCAGCAACAGCAATGGCGAATACACCTATTGCAAGGTTCCTGATTTCATGCGGTTGGAACATACCTGTTGTAAGAGTTGTCGCTCCTGTAGTATCTTCTCTGTCAACAGACTTCTTGAAGTCGTGGTAATCACTCCATACATTGCCGGCCACATGAAAAAGAACCATGTTGATAAGAGTCCATACTCCATAGCCCCAATTCATACCAGCACCGGTCCAGAAGAGGTAGGCAAGTGTCACGATGATAGGCATCGCAGATGCCGGAAAGGACCAAGGTCTTACAGCAAAAAGCCATTGTCCTAATGAATGTTTTCCCATATAGCTATCAGTATTTGGTTTTACAGCGACAAAGTTAATATTTTTACGTAACTTTGTGATATCTGCATTCATGACAATAACTTTTAAATTAAAGAATACCATGGCAAACGAAAAAGAATTCAAGATTGAGATCAAACCTGAGGTTGCCAAAGGTTCATATTCAAACCTTGCAATCATTACACACTCTCATAGCGAATTCATCATCGACTTCGCTACTTTGCTCCCAGGACTTCCTAAACCAGAGGTAGGAAACAGAATCATCATGACTCCAGAGCATGCCAAGAGACTTTTCCTTGCTCTTCAGGACAATATAAACAAATACGAAAGTCAGAACGGTCTCATAGTCCTCGGAGGAGAACCTAAAGCGACCTTCCCAATGGGAGGTTTTGGCGGAAACGGAGCAAAATCATAAGTTCAGATAAGACACCATAATTACTTATGGAAGAAAGACTTAAGAAAATCAAGGCATTTGCATTTGATGTTGATGGCGTGCTCACTGACGGAGGTATCCTGGGTACGATTGACGGAGAACTCTACCGCACATATGATGCAAAGGATGCATTTGCATTGAGAATGGCTCATATGAACGGTTACCATCTTTGCGCAATCACAGGAGGAAAATCGGAAAGCATATTGAAGAGATTATCGACATGCGGATTCAAGAAAGAGGACGTCTATCTCGGATCAAGGGTCAAGATGGAGGATTTTGAAAATTTCTGCAGCAGATACGGTCTTGCAGCAGATGAAGTAATGTACTTCGGCGACGATATTCCTGACGTGCCTGTTCTGAAGGCTTGCGGCTGCGGAGTATGTCCGAGTGACGCAGTGGACGAAGCAAAAGAAGCATCAGATATCGTGAGCGAATATCCTGGAGGCAAGCTTTGCGTAAGAAAGACTCTTGAAATGGTGATGAAGATTCAGGACAGATGGGATGTAAATTTTGAGACATACAGGCGGATGTTCTGATAAACGTAGCATGAAATGCTGAAATTTCGCCACAGAGCAATGAAATTTCACCACATTTCAGGGACATTTACAACGAATAAAACGTTTTTACGGCAATGCCGACTGCATATTGCGGCCGGTATTTTTATTGCCTTACCTTTGCGGCCGCTCCGTCAGGAGCACACACATGTAAAATAAGGCAGAAATGAATTTAGAAAACGCAAACGTACTCATAACCGGAGGTGCATCCGGCATTGGTAAGATCATGGGCCGCATGGCCTTGGAAAAAGGAGCAAGATGCTTCATCATCTGGGATATCAATATCGCAGCTATCGAAGAGACACGTAAGGAGCTCAGCAGATTCGGCATGGTGAAAGGGTATGTAGTGGATGTATCAAATAATGAGATCGTCACACTCGCCTATCAGAAGACTGTTGCAGAATGTGGAGACATCGATGTACTCATCAACTGCGCAGGCATCATCACAAGCAACAAGACATTCGACCAGATGACACCAGAGGAGATTGTCAGAACCATCAATATCAACACGATAGCCCCTATGTTCGTTGCACGTGTCATGTTACCTGACATGCTCAGACGCAATCATGGGCATATCTGCAACATTGCATCAGCCGGTGGAATGCTCTCCAATCCTAAGATGTCAGTATATGCTGCCAGCAAATGGGGTGCGATCGGCTGGTCCGACTCGGTGAGAATCGAGCTTCAGGAGATGAAGAGTAAAGTGCACTTTACTACTGTAGCACCTTATTATATAAAGACAGGAATGTTCGAGGGAGTCAAGTCGCCTCTCATTCCGATTCTCAAACCGGAATACGTAGCAAAGAGAATCATCCGTGCTATAGAGCGAAACCGCAATTTCAGAGGAATACCTTTCGGTTTCCACTTCATCAGATTCTGGCAGGCATTCCTCCCTACAAAAGTGTTCGACTTCTTCTTCGGAAAGGTATGTGGAATCTATCATGCAATGGATAATTTCACAGGAAGAAAGAATTCTGCAGCACCATCCGCGAAGGCATGTTAAATAAAAATGATTATTTTTGGAGAATCAATCACAAGATAGGATGGAGAATACAAGTACAGAAAGAATCGAAGCTGTCGTCAAGACTCAGAATGAATATTTCCGAACCGGAGCGACACTCGACATAAAGTTCCGCAAGGAAATGCTGCGCAAGTTTCAATCTGCAATGCTCAAATGGGAAAACAGGCTTTGCGATGCCCTATGGACCGACCTTCACAAGTCATATGAAGAAGCTTATATGACAGAAATCAGCATCGTCAAAGGAGAGATTTCCAACCATCTTGCAAATATATGCAGATGGGCCAGAAGAAAGAAGGCATGTTCACCTCTGAAGATGTTTCCGTCACGTAGCTACGTTGTGAAAGAACCGCTGGGAAACTCGCTTATCATATCACCTTGGAACTACCCTGTCCAGCTGCTTCTCAATCCGCTTGTCGGAGCTATTTCATCCGGCTGCACCGCGGTACTCAAGCCATCTCCATATGTCCCTACCGTATCAAAGGTAATCGAGGAGATGATTGCAGACACATTCGATGAAAAGTATATAGCTGTGGTTCAGGGTAACAGGAATGTGAATGCAGACCTGCTGAAGCAGAGATGGGATGTAATTTTCTTTACCGGAAGTCCAGCTTTAGCTAAAACTGTTATGTCCGCTGCTGCACAACATCTTACACCTGTAATTCTTGAGCTTGGAGGGAAGAGTCCATGCATCATTGACAAGACTGCAGACATCAAGAGAGCAGCCAAGAGAATTGCATGGGGAAAGACTCTCAACAGCGGACAGACATGTATTGCTCCGGACTATATCCTGATTCACAAGGATGTAAAGGATGCCTTCGTCAAAGAGTTTGCAGAAGAGATTAAGGTTCTCCACGGAGAGGACATTCAGGCAGACAGACACTTTGTAAGAATGGTCAACGACAAGGCTTTCGAAAGAGTGACTGGATATATGAATGACGGCAAGATTCTTTACGGTGGCCGTCATGACGCCAAGACAAGATTCATCGAGCCTACACTCATCGACAATCCTGCCTTTGACTCCCCTGTCATGACAGAAGAAATCTTCGGTCCTGTCTTCCCTGTAATCACCATGGATGAGCCATTCCGCGAATCTGTGATCGAATTTGTCACATCACGCGAAAAGCCGCTGGCCTTCTATTACTTCGGCAAGGAATCTGACGGCTGGGATATCATCAGACATACATCATCTGGCGGTGGATGCATCAATGATGTGATCATGCACATAGCTAATGAGAATATACCGTTCGGAGGCGTAGGAAATTCTGGAATGGGACGTTACCACGGCAAGGAAAGCTTCGACGCATTCAGCCACACTCGTTCGATCGTTGCTACAGGCACCTTGATCGATCTTCCTTTCCGCTATATGCCGTACAACATGTTCGGACTCGTGAAGAAGCTTCTTTAGAAAATTTGGTTGATGCATGATTTTGAGTTATTTTTGCCAGAAATAGCAATTAAAACTAATTCATCATGTATCAACCATCCAATAAACCTAACACTCGAATAGATGTTGCTGACATCCTTCGCGGTATAGCCATCGGAGGCATCATCCTCATCCATTTCATCGAGCAGCTTAACTTCTATAACTTTCCTGAGCCAAGCAGTCCGTTCTGGGCAGCAGTAAACCAGGGCGTATGGGACAGCGTATTCTTCCTGCTTGCAGGTAAGATGTATGCCATCTTTGCAATGCTTTTCGGATTGAGCTTCTTCATCCAGCACGACAATCAGGCTCAGAAGGGAGTTGATTTCAGACTCAGATTCTTCTGGAGAATGATACTTCTCTTCCTTTTCGGACTTTTTGATCTGTTGTTCTACAATGGAGACATCCTCTGCGTATATGCTGCCTGCGGCGTACTCATCATTCCTCTTATCAGAGCAAGCAACAAGGTACTTGTATGTATTGCAGCACTCATGCTGATTCAGCCTATTGAACTCGTATACGCTATTCTCGGTGCTATAAATCCTGAGACTGCACCTCTCAACCTGGGCAGCGGCGCACATTTCGGTGCGCTCTTTGTGGCACAGGAAGGCGGAAATGTATTTGACGTAGCGATCGCAGGACTTACTCATGGACTTCCTATCAACTTCTTTTGGGCCATCGAGAACGGCCGTCTTACACAGACTATCTTCTTCTTCATCGTAGGTATCCTCCTCGGAAGAAAGAGACTTTTCTACAACGAGGGAGAAAACCTCAAGTTCTGGAAGAAGGTACTCATCGGCTCTGTCATTGCAACTGCAGTGCTTATCCCACTATATTATAAAATTCCTGGACTTTCAGATATCCGTTGCGTATCGAAGAGCCTTGACGTAATGTTCAATATGTGGAAGAACCTCGCAATGATGCTCATCATCGTTTCATGTACCACACTTCTCTTCTACAACACAAGCGCAAAGAACTGGCTCATCAAGATTGCTCCTTATGGAAAAATGAGTCTTACAAACTATCTCACACAGTCTATTGTGGGTGGTTTCATCTTCTACAACTGGGGACTTGGACTTTTCCGCTATTGCGGACACACAGTAAGCTTCTTGCTCGGCATCTGCATGATCGTTCTCCAGTTTCTGTTCTGCACATGGTGGCTCAAGAACCACAAGCGCGGACCATTCGAGGAGCTCTGGTCTAAGTTGACCTGGCTTGGAAAGAAGTAAACTTATTGACTATGATACAGTTTCAATGTGATTATAACGAGGGTGCGCATCCGCGCATCCTCGAACGTATGATTCAGACAAACTTCGAGCAGACTGTAGGCTATGGAGAAGACCATTTCTGCGAAGCTGCCCGCAGTCTCATAAAGAAGGCGTGCGGACGCAATGACGCAGATGTTCATTTCCTGGTAGGCGGTACTCAAGCGAATGCAACTGTAATTTCTGCGGCACTCAAGCCTTATCAGGGAGTGGTATGTGCTCATACCGGACACATCAACGTACATGAAACAGGTGCAATAGAGCACGGAGGCCATAAGGTACTTGCTGTTCCATCTGAAAACGGAAAACTCTCTGCAGAAGGACTTCTCAGAACAATAGAGGCCCATTATGAAGAGGACGGTCCTGAGCACACTGTGCAGCCTGGAATGGTATATATTTCCTTTTCTACCGAAACCGGTACGATCTATAGTCTTGCAGAACTTAAGGAGTTCAGAAAAATCTGCGACAAGTACGATATTCCTCTGTTCATAGACGGAGCACGACTCGGATATGGACTTTGTTCTGAAGGATGCGATGTCACATTGGAAGACATTGCAGGACTCGCTGACGTATTCTATATCGGTGGTACAAAACAGGGAGCCCTTTTTGGCGAGGCAGTCGTAATCACATCTGAAAGCTTGAAAAAGGACTTCAGATATTATATCAAGCAGAACGGAGGCATGCTTGCAAAAGGCCGTCTCCTTGGCATCCAGTTCCTTACTCTGTTTGAGGACGGGCTGTATTTTGAACTGGCTTCTCACGCTGTGAATCAAGCTCTTAGAATCAGAGATGCCTTCAAGAAGAAAGGATTCGCATTCCTGGCAGAAAGCCCATCAAACCAGCAATTCCCTATCCTCCCTGACGATGTTGCAGAAGAACTCGGCAAGAGCTACCTGTTCTCAATATGGCAGAAAGTCGATGCCGGACACACTGCTGTGCGATTCTGCACAAGTTGGGCGACAAGACCCGAAGCAGTCGACAAACTGATAGAAACAATTGAAGCTCTGTAGAAAAAGCCCTCGAAAGTGACTTTCGAGGGCTTTTCATATGATTCACAGAGTTATTTCGAATTGGCGTTTGTAAGCAGCTGTCCCTGATATTCTCCTGTAAGAGTCTTAAGGAAAGCAGTCACCTGATCCACCTCATTCTGAGCCATTTCTACGCCACTCTGATAAGTTCCCATGTCGCGGACAGCATCTTCAAGCGTAAGTCTTGTTCCATCATGATAATATGGCCATGTGTGCTCCACGTTGCGGAGTCCAGGCACCTTGAAACGATGGCGGTCACGTTCGAGCTGAGTTTCCTTGAAGCGTCCGTTATCTTCCACTGTAAGTTCAAGACCTCTATCCTCGAAGTAATGCTTACGAAGTCCCATCAGCTCATAAGAAAGTCCTCCAAGGTTAGGACCGACGTGGCATGTAGCACAGTCATACTCCTTAAACAGCTGATAACCTGAAAGTTCTTCTGCTGTGAGAGCAGAATCATCACCACGTAGCCACTTGTCAAAGCGTGAGTCTGGAGTGATGAGAGTACGCTCAAATTCCTCGATAGCATCTGTAATATTAGCTTCAGTCAGGCCGTCCGGATATACTTTCTTAAAATCAGAAGCGAATTTCTTATCCTTGGCAAGCTTGGCAATGATTTCATCAAAAGATGTCGAAGCCATCTCGATCGGATTGAGAGGAGGACCCGCTGCCTGATCAGCAAGAGTCTTGGCACGTCCGTCCCAGAACTGCACGAAGTTATAGACAGCATTATATACTGTAGGAGCATTTACACCACCTACCTGAGCATCAACACCTTCTGAATACTGCTTATTGTCCACACCCGCAGTTTCGAGTGCATGGCAAGTCGCGCATGAAACTGTATTGTCAACCGAAAGACGTGTGTCATGGAAAAGTGAAAATCCGAGAGCGACCTTCGCAGGATCAGTATCGAGTGAAGCATCAATCGGACGCACAGGCTCTGCAGCCCTGTCACCAGTCAGACCATCCTCATACATGGCTATACGCTCCTGACGTGCCCATTCGAGGACAATCTCACGTTTTGCCTTTGTAAGAGAACTTCCCCAATGCACAAGATAATACTTAGGCATCGGCATGCGGTTGTCAAGAACCACCTTCTCCACCTTGGCCAGATCGACCGGATTCACTTCCGCACCGATCTCAAGGTCCTTCATCAATGGTTCTACGTCAAATGCACGATAACCCGAATCGATGTCCTTCATCACAATCTTGCCTGCAACAGGCATCTTTGCATAGAAAGGAACCTTAGGATCTGCACTGTGACAACTCATACATCCTCCATCTTCAAAAATGGCAAGAACCTGCTCATCAAGAGGAAGCTCTGAGGAAGGAACACGGTTGACGGCTCTATAGACCACAACCATCGCTGCCACCGCCACCAGCAGTGCTACAGCTGATATTCTGACAAGTTTCTTCATATAGTTGAAAATAATTAGTCTCGCTTACCCACAAAAATAGTAAAAAATACTAATAAAACAAAAAATTATCTATTATATACATGTATACTTTCCTGAGCAGAAGGAAGGTAATTGACACCCCACCAGCACATCTGAAGGCACATGAAGGAGAAAATCAGAAGAATGCAGAGAGCCTTGCGGGAACCTTTCCCGAAAAGTCTCAGATGTATATATCCCATATAGCTCAGCCATGTAATCAAAGCCCATGTCTCTTTAGGATCCCAGCTCCAGTAATGTCCCCAAGCCTGCTTAGCCCAAAGAGATCCGGACAGCATTCCGAAAGTCAAGAATGCCATACCTATATATACAAGTGTGTCAGCAGCATCAAGCACATCATGTCTGCCGCTGAAAAGCCCGACACATGCAAAAAGAAAAGCACAACCTAAAAGTGAATATGAGAACATATACACTGTCACATGAGGAATGAACCATGGACTCTGTAAAGCAGGCATCAACGTCTCATCATGTATTTCCGGCTTAAGGATGTTTATCAGAATGAATACAGTCGCAAGAACAGTCGAGAAAGACAATATCCATTTATACTTCCATCTTATATATGTGAATAGTCCGGACAGCAATGCAAAGAAGGAATACCAGAGACGTGTCTCCCCCATTGTTCTAAGAGGCGGTCTTCCAAGGCTCGTCCACAGACCGCAAATAAAGACACTCATAGATATCACAGCCAAGAAAGTAAGTTCTTCCGCCCATAGTCTGGCCTTACGCGCTCTTGCACCAGACTCAAAATAAGCTACTGAGGCTCCACATGCAGAAAAGAGCACAGACGCTGCTCCAAACCCTATAAAATCATTCCATGTAATCATAATCACTTCTTTTTACGAGGTCCTTGTATGAAAAGCAGCAGAGCTCCTGCCAACATCATGATAATTCCAACTAATGCAGGATATTTCCATGGTTCCTTTACAATCTGAAGAATGCAGTACTCCCCTGCTGTCTGATCATAACTGCTCAGATAGACATCTTCCGCCAGTCCGACGGAATGGGGATGATTAACCTTAAGAGTCACTGGCTTTCCATCAATCATGACACCAGCCTCATATGATGATGGAGTGCCATCATCATACATTTCAACCTTAAATTCTTTAAGTTCAAGCTCATATGACAGCCATGTCCTCGAACCATCCATCCTGAATGCCTCACGCACCGGAACATCCTTATAAGTCTGAACTCTGATAGTCTCAGAATCAGGAGCCCCGAAAAAAGCAGCTGACAATGCCAGAAGCAGACCAGCATGATTCAGCAGGAACCTCCACCTTATACCTCCTCCTGACTTCCATCCTCTCAGAATGACATAGAGCAATACTGTCATCATGAATATATAAATGAGGATGAATGGTAAGGAACGTATAAGTTCTCTGTTACCGGTAAGGCCAAGGATAAGACAAGCTACTGAAAACAAGGCAATTGAAACAATCGTAGCTAAAGGAGAAAGCATGAATCTGACCACTCTGGAAGAAGGCGCGTTCTTATATGAAAAGAACACTCCGGCCACCCAGAGCAAAGCCAGAACAAGATTCAGAGGAAAAGCAAAAAAAGTCATATGATATTCAAGCATCAATATACGCAAAAATACAATAATTCTATAAATTTCACCTCTGGACAATAAATTTAATAGCTTATTAAATCATTTATGAGCCGATGTTTGGTCAATCAGATAAAAAATGTTACCTTAGCTGCGCTAAACCAACTAAACCCTATAGATAATGAGTCCAGAAGTTATTGCTCACCTTGATGCAATCAAGGTGAATATGAATGAGGCAGGAATGAATACAATCAACATTGTTCTTGCTTTCGTTATGTTTGGAGTTGCACTTGGCATCAAGCCCAAGACTTTCGTAGATATAGTAAAGAAGCCGCAATCAGTCATTCTCGGCATAATCTGCCAGATGATACTTCTTCCGGCACTCACATTCCTCCTCTGCATCACTTTCAAGAACTGGCTTTCGCCGATGATTGCGTTGGGTATGATTCTCGTAGCAGCATGCCCGGGTGGAAATATTTCCAATTTCATCACATCTCTCTGCAAAGGAAATACAGAGCTTTCAGTATCACTGACAGCTATCAATACAGCACTCTGCATATTTACAACCCCTCTCAACTTCTCGTTCTGGGGTGGCCTTTACCTTAAGTTTGCGGAAAAGCGAATGATGCTTCCTGACCTTGAAATCCCATTCTGGGAGATTTTCAAGACCATCGTGATCCTACTCGGTATTCCACTTATTCTCGGAATGCTCTGTTCACAATACCTTCCAAAGGTGACCAAAGCTCTCAAGAAGCCTATGCAGTATCTTTCTGTTGCATTCTTCATTGCAATGGTGGTGCTCACCTTCGGAAACAATATTGACGCATTCATGAAGTGTATCAGATACATTTTCCTTATTGTATTGGTACACAATCTTTTAGCGCTCGGTATCGGATATGGTACAGGTACGCTTTTCAAAGTACCTTTCAGAGACAGAAGAACTCTCACAATCGAGACCGGCATTCAGAATTCTGGTCTCGGCCTCGTACTCCTCTTCAACCCAAGCATCTTTGACCCTGCAATGTGGTCAAACAACGGCGGAATGGTCGTGATTGTTGCATGGTGGGGAGTATGGCACATCGTTTCCGGCCTTTCTCTTGCATACTCATGGAAAGTCAGAGGCAGGAAAGTCGTTGACGAAGATTAATCAGTTATGGGAAGAAAAAAGATTTATCAGAAGGACTTGGGATATGACATCCTTAAGCCCATCATAGATTGTACAGTAAAGAACAGCTACAGACGAATCTCAGTAAAAGGAGTGGATAACATTCCTGATGATGGAGCAGTCATCCTTGCTCCGAACCACTGCAACACACTCATGGATGCACTGGTCGTGCTTAGGGCTGACAGAAGAGCCAAAGTATTCGGCGCACGAGCAGACATGTTCAATATCAAGCTCGTTGCAAAGATCATGTATTTCCTCCGTATCCTGCCTATGGTTCGTCTCAGAGACGGACTCCGTAATGTCTTGAAGAACAAGGATACAGAAGAAATCATCATTGAGACGCTTGAACACAAGGTGCCGTTCTGCATATTCCCTGAAGGAAAGCACAGGCCTGCTCATTCCCTCCAGACTCTTGGAAAAGGTATCTTCAGAGCTGCACTCGGAGCAAATGCAAAATTCGGCGACAAGATGCCGGTCTATATAGTTCCGGTCGGAATAGAATACGGTGACTACTTCAGGTTCCGTAGTACTGTTCTCGTGACTTTTGGCAAAGCCCTGAATATCACCGAGTTCATCAAGACACTCGATGTAGAGAACGAGGCTCAGATGATGGAACCTCTCCGCAGAGAACTCTCAAGTAGAATCTCTGAACTGATCACATACATGGACTTCAACGAGGACTATGACGGAAAATGGACTCTGACAAAGCTTCTTGCATTGGGCTTCCATGGCACTCTTGAGGATCAGAAGAACAACAATAAGAGAATAATTGCAGAAATCGAGCAGAAATACGAAAAGCATCCTGAACAGATGAAGGAACTGCTTGACAAGGCTGCAAGATTCGACAAGACACGCAGAAAGAAAGGAGTTTCTATATATTCATTTGCAGCAAAATCAAGCAAATCAAGAATACTTCTCAAGGCACTTGCAGCCTTGATCCTGCTCCCTGGATATATTTTCGGCGCAATCGTGTCGCTTCCAATGTGGGGAACATTCGAATTCCTGAAGACAATAATAAAGGATAAGGCCTTCAGAAATACTGCCGGATTCGGTGTCAAGCTTGTCGGAAGCATCATATTCACCGTAGCATGGGCAGTTGCAGCTTTCTGCACCCTGTCATGGCCTCTTGCCTTGATTTTCACCCTCCTGACTATACCTACCTACAGCTATTTCTATGATTATAATGAGTTTATGCGCAGATTCATATCTGACATCAGGCTTGCATCAAACGGAAAGCTGAAAGATTTCAAGAATGAGATCATCAACGCGTACAAAAACCTTTAAACCAAACAAAGAAATGAAAAGAACATTCATCACAGCATTTGCTGCAATGATGCTCTGCATCCCTGTAATGGCCGAGACTCTCACAGAGTCCGAGGCACCTGCAGCAGAAAAGAAGGCAAAGAAGGAAGTGAAATATAACGAAAACGGTGACATCATCAAGACTGGCATCAACTTCGGACCTCTTCCTGTAGTAGCCTTTGACGCCGACCGCGGATTCCAGTATGGTGCCCTGCTTAACCTTTATAACTTTGATGACGGAAGCACCTACCCTAACCCTAAGTCCCAGTGGTATTTCGAGGCTTCTGCCTATACTAAGGGAAGCTATAAGTTCATTGTGAACTATGACAACAAGACATTGATTCCTGGAGTCAGAATGAGCATCAGTACAGGTTACTATGGTGACAAAGCACTTGATTTCTACGGATTCAACGGTTACCAGAGCATCTTTATCCAGAGCGAGCAGATGTTCAAGGACGGCCAGGCAGTCTATCTTGACGATGCCGCAGGCGAAAAGCTTCAGGCAAAGGGCAAGTATCCTGCAGGATTCTATCGTCACAGCCGCCAGCAGCTGAAAGCAAAGGCTCAGTTCACTGGAGAGATTGCAAAGAACTTCTACTGGGAAGCAGCCTACAACTTCATGTGGACAAAGACAGGATCTTTCCATCCGGACGGATATGCAGTAGAGTCTGACTATGTTCCAGGCGGTACAACCCTATATGATCTCTATAGAACATGGGGCATCATCTCGGACAGCGAGGCAAAGGGAGGAATCTCATCAGCAATACGCGCAGGTCTCATGTATGACACAAGAAACGTAGAGAACAATCCTACGAAGGGCATATGGGCTGAGGCTCATATCTCTGCTGCACCTAAGTTCCTTGGTACTACACATCCTCACTATAAGTTCAGCGCCACTATGAGACAGTATCTTCCTCTCGCAGGAGACAAGCTCGTATTTGCATATAGAGCCGCTTATGAGGGATATATGGGTGATGCACCTTGGTACATGCTTCCATTCTATGACAGCATGGAGCCTAAGGCTGACTTCGACGGATTCGGCGGATACCGTACAGTACGCGGTCTTATGCTCAACAGAGTTCAGGGCCTTCACACAGGATTCTACAATGCTGAACTCCGCTGGAGATTCATTGATTTCAAGCTCGCAAATCAGAACATCGCATTCGCTCTCAGCGGATTTACAGATGGAGCACACGTATTCAAGGGTTATGATCTTACAAACAAGACAGGTGCCCAGCAGGAACTCTACAAGAAGTTCGTGAACATTTCAAAGAAAGACGGATTCCACGGATCTGCAGGTGCAGGACTCCGATTCATCATGAACCAGAACTTCATTGTGGCATTCGAATATGCACGCTGCTTCAACAAGCAGGATGGAAACGGAGCATTCTATATCAATACAGGATTCCTGTTCTAAACTGCTCAGGTTTCATAAAAAATTTATAAATTTGTGCTTTCGCGTTTTGCGGAAGCACATTTTTTATTTAGAATTAATCCCTAACAAATAGATACGATTATGGACCAGTTTACTCAGAGCTATGTTGACGGATTCATGGCAGACCTCATGGCTAAGAATCCAGGTGAAAAAGAGTTTCATCAGGCAGTTAAAGAAGTACTTGAAAGTGTTGCCCCATACATTGTAGAGCATCCTTACCTCATGGATCAGAAGATCATGGAAAGAATTGTTGAACCTGAAAGAATCATCATCTTCCGTGTCCCTTGGCTTGATGATGAAGGAGAAGTTCAGGTCAACAGAGGTTACAGGGTACAGTGCAACAGTGCTATCGGTCCGTATAAGGGAGGCATCCGTTTCCATCCGAGCGTAAACCTCAGCATCATGAAGTTCCTTGCTTTCGAGCAGACATTCAAGAACAGTCTCACTACCCTTCCTATGGGTTCTGCAAAAGGAGGTTCCGATTTCAATCCTAAAGGAAAGTCTGACAACGAAGTGATGCGCTTCTGTCAGAGTTTCATGACAGAACTCCACCGTCACATCGGCGCAGACACTGATGTACCTGCAGGCGATATCGGAGTTGGAGGACGCGAGGTCGGCTACATGTTCGGTCAGTACAAGAGACTCCGCGACGAATTCACAGGAGTGCTTACAGGAAAGGGACAGACATTCGGCGGTAGCCCTATGCGTCCGGAAGCGACAGGCTTCGGCACATGCTATTTTGCTGCTGCTATGCTTGCTACACGTGGCGACAGCTACGAAGGAAAGACAGTTGCAATCTCCGGCTCAGGAAATGTGGCGCAGTTTGCTGCAAAGAAGGCTATCCAGCTTGGAGCCAAAGTCCTGACAATGTCTGACTCTAACGGCTACATTCATGATCCTGAGGGAATTGACGCAGAGAAGCTCGCCCATATCATGGAGATAAAGAACATCTACAGAGGCAGAATCAAAGATTATCTCGAGAAATATCCACACGCGACTTATGTAGCAGGAGAGCGTCCTTGGAGCGTAAAATGTGATATTGCAATGCCATGCGCAACTCAGAATGAACTTAATGAGGAACAGGCAAAAACCCTCGTAGCAAATGGATGTATTTGTGTGGCAGAAGGAGCAAACATGCCTTGTACACCTGAAGCTATCGAGGTATTCCAGAGCGCAAAGCTTCTTTACTCTCCAGGAAAGGCTTCTAACGCAGGTGGCGTAGCCACATCAGGACTCGAAATGACCCAGAACTCGATGAGACTAAAATGGACACCGGAAGAGGTCGACAGCCAGCTCCAGAGAATCATGACAGACATCCATGAGGCTTGCGTAAAATATGGAACTGAAGCTGACGGATATGTAAACTATGTAAAGGGAGCAAACGTTGCCGGCTTCATCAAGGTGGCAGAGGCAATGATGGCACAGGG
>JAFZGK010000063.1 GCA_017555445.1 Bacteroidales bacterium | reverse complement strand
CTCCATTGGGAAGATTCTCTCAACACCTACACCACTAGCCATCTTGCGAACTGTGAATGTTCTGGTGTTTGCTGATGCTCCACGAAGCTGGATAACTGTTCCTCTGAACTTCTGAAGTCTCTCCTTGTCACCCTCCTTGATTCTGTATGTTACGGTGATTGTGTCACCGGCTTTGAATTTTGGGTAGCTGGCTACTTTCTCGTTTGCGAATGCCTGCTCTACTACTTTAATAAGATCCATTTCTGTATTAAATTTAAAATTTTGGCAACATTGTGTTTTTTCTCACCCAGCACAAGAGGTTGCTTTGATTTTGGGATTGCAAAGGTAGACATTATTTTTAATCCTGCAAACTTTTTTAGAGAAATTTTTGAATTTAGTCAAACAAACCTTTCAATTTATCAAAAAAGTTCTTGTCTTCCTTGGTAGGATTAGGTGTGAAGGACTCTTTTCCTCTAAGAGTTTCGATCACTGCCTTATCTTCCTTCTCAAGTTTCTTAGGTATCCACACTGCGATCTTCACATACATGTCACCTGTTCCGCCGTATCCGTTCACTGTAGGAAGTCCCTTGTTTCTCAGACGCACGATAGTTCCAGACTGTGTACCCGGCTCGACTTTGATCTTGTACGGGCCATCGAGGCATGGCACCTCAACCTCTGCACCGAGGATGGCATCAGGCAATGAAACCACCTTAGTATAATAGAGGTTGTTTCCCTCACGCTTGATATTTGGATGTTCCTGCTCCTCGATAACCACGAGAAGGTCTCCGTTGATACCGTTATTCTTTGCTGCGTGTCCTTCGCCCTGAATGGTAAGCTGCATGCCGGCCTCGACTCCTGCAGGAATCTTCACCTTTATAGTCTCACGCTTGCGTACGAGTCCTGTTCCACCGCAGGTACGGCATGGATTTGTGATGATCTTTCCCTCGCCTCCGCACTGCTGACAAGTAGAATATGTGACAGTCTGTCCAAGGAAAGAGTTCACGACTCTCTGCACCTGGCCTGTACCGTTACATGCCGGACATGTCTTGATGTCCGAACTGTTCTTCGCTCCCCTTCCGCCACAGTCCTGACAAGGAACGCTCTTCTCGATTGTTATATCCTTCTCTACACCGCGCGCAATCTCCTCGAGAGTGAGCTTCACTCGAACTCTGATATCTCGTCCGCGATATACTCTCTGCTGCTGACGCTGACCGCCTCCGAAACCTCCGCCAAAGCCGTTGCCGAAACCTCCGAAGCCACCGAAACCACCTCCGAATGCTCCTCCGAAGAGGTCATTGAGGATGTCATTAAGATTGCCGAAGCCTCCGCTGAAGTCAGGACCGGCACCCTCTACTCCGGCATGGCCGAACTGGTCATAACGAGCCTTCTTGTCCGCGTCACTCAACACTGAATAAGCCTCAGCCGCTTCCTTGAACTTTTCTTCAGCCTCCTTGTCACCCGGATTCTTATCCGGATGGTACTTGATGGCCAGTTTTCTGTAGGCCTTCTTTATGTCTTCTGCCGATGCGCTCTTATCGACGCCCAGCACCTCATAATAATCTCTCTTGTTTGCCATACTAAATTCCTACAACGACCTTTGCAAAACGTATAACTTTTCCGTTAAGCGTATAACCGGTCTGAACGACATCGAACACCTTACCCTTCTTATCTTCCTCTGTAACCGGGAACTGAGCCACAGCCTCGTGAAGATCTGTGTCGAAATCTTTACCAAGTGCCTCGATCACAGCAAGTCCCTTACCCTGAAGATATGCAAGAAGCTTATGATAGATCAATTCTGTTCCCTCCTTTGCAGCCTCAGCGTCATTCGAATCTCTGAGCACAGCAATAGCTCTCTCGCAGTCATCAAGAACAGGCAGCAGACCCTTGATGGTATCCATTGAAGCTACGCTCACAAGCTCAAGCTTCTCCTGAGCAGTACGTCTGCGGAAATTATCGAACTCCGCCATAAGACGGATATAGTCATCCTTATCCTTAGCAACCTTGTTCTCAAGTTCAGCCACCTGAGCCTCAAGTTCCTCTATCTTCGTCTTATCCTTCTTGTTCTCCTTCCTGGTGCATCCCTTCTTTTCCTTCACCACTGTCTCCTCCTGCACTGGAGTCTCCTCCATTACTTCCTTTTCTGAAATCTTTTCTTTTGACATATTTCTTTATCTTTTTTCTTCCAAACAAAAACGCAAAAAGCGTAATAATCACAATTGTCAACAGCATGTCATAACAGCCTCGACGGCCTTATCCGTTAAGCCGCCGCAAAGATAACAAATAATCTGCCACCTGGTAATGACTGACATTATGTCAGTAAATTATCAGATTCCGTCTGACAGTTCAAGCCATCTGAGCTCTTTTTCGTCAGTTTCATCCATGATCGCGCCAATTCTCTGTGACGCTTCCTGCAGCTTGTCAAACGGCATGCTTCCACTGTTGAGCGCTGCCTCAAGCTCTGCTCTTTCTGCTGCCAGAGCCTCCAGATCACGTTCTATCTGCTCAAGTTCCTTCTGTTCCTTATAGGTCAGTTTCTTCTTTTTTGCAGGAGCCTCGACCTGTTTCTGAGCCGCTGCCGACTTTTCTTTTGCAGCCTTCTCCTCAGCACGAGCCTGAGAACGCTGCTGTGCCTCATATTCCTTTATATATTCCCTGTACTCACTATAGCTGCCCACAAAATCCTTCACGACTCCGTCACCGCAGAAGATGAAAAGATGATCCACAAGCTTGTCAAGGAAATGTCTGTCGTGCGACACAATTATAAGAGAACCGCCGAATTCCTTAAGATACTCTTCCAGAATGTTCAACGTGACGATATCAAGATCATTTGTCGGCTCGTCAAGAATCAGGAGGTTAGGCTGCTGCATCAGGATGGTCAGGAGATAAAGCCTGCGCTTTTCTCCACCGCTGAGCTTATCCACCTTGTTGTTGAGCATTTCATGAGGGAACAGGAAACGATTGAGCAGCCATGTGTCATTCACTATATCCAGCACTGTCTCATCCGGATTGAAAGACATTCCGCTCTGATGGTAATACCCCACCTTCAGCGACTCTCCCCTCTCGATCACTCCGGTCATGAGCCCCTGTCCTTCCCTTACCATTTCCGGATCGGTACATACCATATCGGAAGTATAGTTTCCTGTCAGAATATTAAGGAAGGTGGACTTTCCCGCACCGTTGCGTCCTACGATTCCGACCTTCTCATATCTCTGGAAATTATATGTAAAGCCGTCAAGATAGCATTTATCGCCATAATAGAAGTTAAGGTCTTTGCAGTTGATGATCTTTGTACCTAGGCGCGTCGCACCTTTCATCACCTCCATATTCACCTGCTTCTGGGTATAGACCTGGGAAGCCCTGTCCTTCAAGTCATAGAAAGCATTTATACGATAGCGAGCCTTGCCTGTACGCGCACAAGGTGTGCTTCTTATCCACTCCAGCTCACGACGGAGGATGTTACGCACCTTGTCGGTTTCCGCATTATAATTTGAAATCCTCTCCTCGCGCTTCTCGAGGTAGTTCTGATAATTACCTTTATATGTATATACTGCTCCCCTGTCCATCTCCATGACAATATTGCATACCCTGTCAAGGAAATATCTGTCGTGGGTAACCATCAGGAGTGTGCAACGTGAGCGGCTGAGATAACCTTCAAGAAATTCGATAGCATCGATATCAAGGTGATTGGTAGGCTCGTCCATGATGAAGAATTCTGCCTCAGATGCCAGCATCTGGGTGAGAGCCACCCTCTTGATCTCTCCACCGGAAAGTTCCTTCATCTTCTGGTCAGGATCAGGAAGATTGAAATTTGTCAGAAACTTCACCACCCTGTGCTCATACTCCCACAGATGTTCCTGATCAAGTCCCTTTGTGAATTCTCCACTGGAACTCATGATCTGGTCAAAGATGGTCTTTTCAGGATCGAAAGGATACTCCTGCTCAAGAAAGGCGATCTTGATATCCTTGAGGAACATTATCTTTCCGCCGGAATCCGACTTGTCCTTTCCGGCCAGGATCCTCATCAGCGAAGTCTTTCCTGTACCGTTAGGAGCAATGAGGGCGATCTTGTCACCCTCATTTATATTGAACCCGATCTTCTCGAACAGAATCTTGGGGCCATAACTCTTGGATATATTTTCAATCTGCAGATAACTTGCCATACATTCGCGGAATTGGGTTGCAAACTTACACAAAAAGAGCGGTTATACAGCCGAAAGTCTGGCAAGATAATCATAATGTTCTCCTTCAGCCAGCAATTCAGCCTTGAAGCCGCATTCCTCAGCATAATAGGCGAGTGAATCAAAGTCCAGATAGAGCCAGTCGAAAACCTCTCCCTTTACCCCTTCCAGCCTCTTGTCTGTTGCACCCACATATTCCATCTGATAATCGAGCTGACCATAATAATCATCGGCAAGATCGATCATAAGGCTGCCATCCTCTTCTTCAAAAAGATAACGAAGATCACTCGAATCGATCAGAACGCTGCCTGACGGTGAAAGAAGTTCGCGAAGACGCGAAAAAAACATTGGAATATTCTCAAGATTTCCAATTATTCCTGTTCCGTTCATCAACATCAGCACTGTATCGTACTTCTCCGAAAATGAAGAGTTGTAGAAATTGACCTGCTCGGCGTCTACTCCCCTCTCCTTCATCACCTCTACTGACAATGGAGAAATGTCGATAGCCTTGACAGACTTGTCCATGTCCATCAAAGCAAGACTATGGCATCCGCTGCCTGCACCCACGTCAAGTATACGTCCCTCTGCAAGCTCCAAGGCCAGACGCTCAAGAGGAGGCATCTGTTCGAATGATCTGAAAAGATCACGCACTGGTATCTCATCATCGTCAAATTCTGACGAATACACTTTAAGCACTCCCGCTTTTCCGTTCTTATGGAAATCATAGATGGCGGCACCCATAGGGTCGCCACCATCATGCAATATATCTTTCTTCATATCCGTTATTCTTCATCACCGTCGCCACGGAACCTTCTTCTTATGTGAGATGGAAGTTCCCCGAACTCACGCTTGCAGTAAGCGCAGAAATTACCAGGTCCCGAGAATCCATATTTTTCAGACAGATCATAGAGTCGGATGTCAGTATACTTGATGTCATTCAGAATCTCTACCCTACGCGAATCCTGTATCCACTCTCTCGGAGTCTTGTCCGGAACATGACGTCTGAATATCTCATTGAACTGGTTTATGGTGTAGCCGCACATTTCTGCAAGCTGCTTGAGATTCTTTGCCTTCGAACGGTTGTTCTCAATGAGGGCGATGAACGAAACCGTATGTCCGAAAAGATTATAGAAGAAATTGAGCTGTTCGTCCTGAGAATAGTAGAAACGGAAGTTGATGAACACAAGTTCCATCATCGAATGGTGCATATGAGCGCATCTGATGTCACTCTTGAGGTATTTGTCAAGCAATGAGAGATGCTCATCAAAAGACTCGTGGAAAGGCAGAGCCTTGAACTCATACTGGAAATCCGGTTTCTTCCTGAGCTGCTTCGACAATGCTCCCATATTACATGCTGCACCCGGATTGGCAAAATAGCACACAACCATTTCCAGATCTGTTTCAGCCTTGAAATCATAGCGGTAGTCCTGATAGCAGAGAAGGACATGTCTTTCATTGACATTATAATCCATCCTTTCATTGGAATTGACCACACAATTACCCTTGATTATGAATACTATGGAACTTGTATGGCTCCTCTCGATCATTATCTCCTCACCGGCCTTGCACGTTCTTGTATAGAATCCGGCTTCAGGGTGCTGAAGTGACGGGCAGGACTTGGGGCACGACTGTCTCATTCTTCCTCGGATTAATCTGATTAGTAAAATTTATATTTTCGCTCGTAAAAATAATGAAAACTTTTCAAATCATAAAACAAATCAGCGACATCAAAAGCACATTTCTATAATTTTTTATTATTTTTGTGAAATAACACTAAAATTAAGACTTAAGTATGAAAAGAATCATCATGACAGCTGTAAGCCTCCTCGTAGGCCTTTCAGCATTCGCTCAGCAGGCTCTCGGACCTGGAACAGGCATCGTCTCTCCGGAAATCCATCCTGACCACACAGTAACATTCAGGTATTACAACCCTAAGGCTGTCACTGTACAGATCACCGGAGATTTCCTTCCTGCACAGAAGGTAACCTACATGAGAGATGGCGTTGAAATGACAGCAGAAGTACCTGCAAGAGTAGACCTCAAGGAGCAGAACGGCATGTGGACATACACAACCGCTCCACTCGAGGGTGAACTTTATTCATATACTCTCTATGTAGACGGTCAGAAGACAATGGACCCTTCTAACATCTACCAGAACCGCGACATCGCTACATGGACAAACATCTTCACACTCAGCGCAGAGCAGGGTGACAAGGGATGGTACTATGAGGTTCAGGACGTACCTCACGGAAACGTATCAAAGGTATGGTACGACAGCCCGACTCTCGGCACAAAGCGTAGAATGACTGTCTACACACCTGCAGGATACGAGAAGAACACAAAGACAAAATATCCGGTACTCTACCTTCTCCACGGTTCAGGTGGTGACGAGGATGCTTGGGCTGACCTTGGTAGAGCTACTCAGATTCTTGACAACCTCATCGCAGAGGGCAAGGCAGAGCCGATGATCCTCGTAATGCCTAACGGCGTACATTTCAACCAGGCAGCTCCAGGCGTTGCAGTGAACATGTTCCAGCCTACAATGACAAACAGCCGCTCACAGTCTACTGTGGAGGTTGAGGAGAGCTTCCCTGACATCATCAAGTATATCGAGTCTAACTATAGAGTGAAGAAGGACAAGAACAGCCGCGCTGTTGCAGGTCTTTCAATGGGTGGCCGCCAGTCAGCTGCTCTTTCTCGCAAGTACCCTACAACATTCGGTTATGTAGGTATGTTCTCAGGCGTTGTTCCACCAGAGGAGAACGACAAGGCTCTTGAGGCAGTATTCGCAGCTCAGCCAAAGCTTTACTGGATCGCATGCGGAAAGACTGACGGCGTGATGGCAAACTCTAAGCTCCTTAAGGAGTATTGCGATGCAAAGGGCTATCCTGCAGAGCTTTATGAGTCAGAGGGTGGACACATCTGGCGCAACTGGAGAGTTTATCTCACAATCTTCGCTCAGAGAATCTTCAAGTAATATCATTACATTCCTAACAAAAAACGAAGACTTTTACAGTCTTCGTTTTTTTGTTCATAGCATGTCATTCCGATTATTCCCTATCAACGGAAATCGTGCTTCACTTCCTGGCCGTCATATTTGATCTCCACAGTCCTGTTCCTGCCCTTCTTTGTCACGAGAGTTACATTGAACGTACGTTCCTGCAACATTCCAGGGAACTCACCCTCTCGTTTACCAATAGTCAACCTGCGAATGATATCATCATATCTGAAGTCTATCATCGCATACAGGCCCTTCTCGTAGTTATAGTTGACGTTTTCATCTTCGTATAGAGTAAATTCGCCATCTGCTCCTTCGTATATATAAAGATCAATTACATCAGCCTGTTTTTCATCAGACCATTGCATATCCGGTCCCATCGGTACAATCGAACCTGCACGAACAAAAAGTGGAATCTGCTCGTATGGCGCCGCCACTGGTCTTGTAAGTCCACCCTCGTAATATTTACCGGTATAGAAGTCAAACCATCCTCCACACTTCGGAAAATAGATATCGCGGGTACGGGCACCATATTCGTACACAGGCGCAACCATGAACGCAGGACCGAACATATAGACATCACCTATATCTGTCACTTTGGAATCTTTCATGAAATCCATTACGAGAGGTCGCATTATGGTATAGTCATCAAACCAGGTCTTGCCTGCAAGAGAATATATATAAGGCATCAGCTTATAGCGGAGTTTCGTATAATAGACTATTGATTCATATGCCGGATGGCCTTCCGGAGCAATTTCCCAAGGTTCACGGAACGGGAACTGGCCATGAGCTCTGAAAAGCGGACAGAATGCACCGAACTGGAACCAGCGCGCATTGAGTTCACGCCATTCCTTATGGTCGGCATTCTCTTCTCCTGTCCTGTCGAAATGATTCTGGCCTGCCACATATCTGTTTTCTACACAAAAACCTCCGATATCCATTGTCCAGTAAGGAATTCCGCTGACAGCAAAGTTGAGACCAGCTGAAATCTGGGCCTTCATATCCTCCCATCTTGTAGCTATATCACCGCTCCATGTTGCTGTCGAATATCTCTGCAATCCCGCAAAGCCACTTCTAGTTAGGAGGAAGACGCGCTTGTCAGGATCCACCTGACGTTGACCATTGTAAATCGCATCTGCATTGACGATTGAATACGTATTGAAATATTCGGTTGACGATCCGAGGGCAGTCGGACCGGAGAGAGCCTTACGGTAATCCATATCCGTACAGTCACGCACATTAGGCTCAGATGCATCCATCCACCATGCGTCAATTCCTAATGGATAATAATGTTCATACATCTGATTCCAGAAAAGTTTTCGCGCACCTTCCGCATACGCATCATAGAATCCATAGAGATAGCCCTGACCGATCCAGTCACGGATACCATCCTCATTGGCCTTATTATACATCCATCCCTTATCGTTGAATTCCTTGTAATGCTCCGTATCTATATAGAACTTAGGCCATACGGAAATCATCATACGCGCACCCATGTCATGTATGGAGTCCACCATCGCCTTCGGGTCAGGGAATCGTGTTCTGTCAAACTCATGACTTCCCCATGCATCCTCTTCCCAATGGCTCCAGTCCATGACAATATTATCAATCGGTATCTCCCTTTGTCTGAATCCTTTTAGAGCATCGATCATCTCTGTAGATGTCTTGTATCGTTCGCGGCTCTGCCAATAGCCCATAGCCCATTTAGGCATGATCTGAGCCTTTCCTGTGAGAGTTCTGTAACCGCTGATGACTTCATCCATATCATCTCCGGCAATGAAATACCAGTCCATCTGCTTTGACATCTCGCTCCACCACTGATGCTTTGCCTGCTTGCCCGGATCCACAACATCATAGACTCTCAGTCCGCAATATGAAACTGATCCGTCAGGTTTCCAGTCCACCTTGATCGGGGTCTTTTCCCCCTTTTCAAGATGTACAGTAAACTTATATGCATTCGGATTCCATGCTGTTCTCCAGCGCTCAGGTACTACCGTTTCACCTCCTATCGTTACAGATGTGTAACCCGCATAATAGAGTATGAACTGATAATCTCCTGT
>JAFZGK010000062.1 GCA_017555445.1 Bacteroidales bacterium | reverse complement strand
AGTTACCCTTGCCTGGGTCAACTCTCCATGACTTGTCAGGCTGACCGCTCATGAAGAGTGCATAGCATGTATGCTCCTCGTATGAATCAAGAGTCTTTCCGTCCTTTGAAGGATCGAATGAATATACAGAACCATACTCGAATGTCTTGATGTTTGTGATCTGGCGGTTGATGTTGTACGCAATCACCTCAAGACCGTTGAGAAGGAGGGTCTGTCTCATAACATTGAGGTCAGAGCTGAGCGGATTCATGATCCTTACGCACTTGTCCTCTGGGAATGTCTTGAGCTTTGAGTAATAGTCAGACTTTGTGAGAGAGTTGTTCATTGTCTCCACGAAGCCGTTTGCTGCAAGGAAATCAGCGATTGACTTGCGAACCTGCTCTGGTTCCGGCTTCTGAGGAGCGTTTACAGACATTCTCATTGCCTGCGGAAGCTCGATATTGTTATATCCGTAGATTCGGAGGATTTCCTCTACTACATCACACTCACGATAAACATCGATCATGTATGAAGGAACCGCCACCTTAGCTCCGTTTTCTGTCTTCTCGACAAACTCATATGCAAGAGACTCAAGGATACCCTCGACGACATCATGACCGATCTTCTTGCCAACGAATGCCTCGATACGGTTGTAATCGAGATCAACTGTCTTCTTTTCGATCTTCTCAGGATATGACTCCTGAACCTTTCCTACGATCTGTCCTCCGGCAAGCTCCTGGATGAGGAGAGCCGCACGCTTTGCCGCATACTCTACTACGAGAGGGTCTGCGCCACGCTCATAACGGAATGATGCATCTGTCTTGAGTCCATGTCTCTTGGAGCTCTTTCTGATCGATACAGGGTTGAAGTATGCACTCTCAAGGAATACATCTGTCGTTGTCTCAGTAACTCCTGACTCCTCGCCACCGAATACACCGGCAAGGCACATTGACTTCTCTGCATTTGCGATCATGAGGTCTGCAGCGCTCAATGTACGCTCAACGCCATCAAGTGTGACGAATTTCTCGCCTTCCTCAGCTCTGCGCACTACAACCTTGCCGCCCTGGATCTTGGCAGCATCGAATGCGTGAAGCGGCTGTCCGATCTCATGAAGGACGAAGTTTGTGATGTCTACCACATTGTTGATTGGTCTCAGTCCGATAGCAAGAAGCTTCTTCTGAAGCCACTCTGGAGAAGCCGAAACCTTTACGCCCTTGATTGTAGTACCTGTATATCTAGGAGCACCATCCACAGCTGTAACCTCTACTGGAATAGCCTCGCCTTCACTTTCTGCAAAAGCAGAAACATCAGGAACATTAAGCTTGCATGGGATATTGTTGTGCTTGAGATAAGCATAAAGATCACGAGCGACACCGATATGTGAAGCGGCATCCACACGGTTTGCAGTAAGTCCGATCTCGATGATCGCATCTGTTGCGAGACCGAGATAATCCTTAGCAGGAGTACCTACCACAGCCTCAGGATCGAGGACCATGATTCCGTCATGAGACTCTCCGATACCAAGCTCATCCTCTGCGCAGATCATACCGAAAGACTCGACACCGCGGATCTTCGACTTCTTGATCTTGAAGTCCTCGCCGAGAACTGTTCCTACTGTCGCAAGGAGGACTTTCTGTCCTGCAGCCACATTCGGAGCACCGCAAACTACCTGAAGAAGCTCAGAATCACCTGTATTGAGCTTAGTTATGTGAAGGTGGTCAGAATCCGGATGCTCTACGCACTCTACGACTTCTGCAACGATTACTCCTGCGAGACCACCAGGGATCTCCTCTACCTGTTCAAGCGCATCAACTTCGAGTCCGATAGAAGTCAGCGCTTCTGCAACGGCCTCTGGAGCGAGGTCGCACTCAAGATAATCCTTGAGCCAATTGTACGAAATCTTCATATATTTTTACTTTTTAATTTTCCAAATCATCCTTTGAGAAGAGAGACTTCACGAATTCTCTCTTATTGAAAACCTTAAGGTCATCTATTCCCTCACCGATACCCACGAACTTGATAGGTACACGGAACTGGTCTACGATACCGACCACAACACCGCCTTTGGCTGTTCCGTCAAGCTTTGTTATCGCCAATGCCGAAATGTCTGTCGCACGCGCAAATTCCTTTGCCTGCTGGAAAGCATTCTGGCCAGTCGAACCGTCAAGTACCAGAAGCACTTCATGCGGAGCATCTGGAATCACCTTTCTCATCACATTGCGGATCTTTGTAAGCTCATTCATGAGGTCGATCCTGTTATGGAGTCGTCCTGCTGTATCGATAAGCACCACATCGGCATTCTTTGCTACGGCAGACTTTACTGTATCATACGCTACGGAAGCCGGGTCAGAGCCCATATCCTGCTTTACGATATCGACACCCGCACGCTCAGCCCAAATAGTCAGCTGGTCCACAGCTGCTGCACGGAATGTATCTGCTGCACCTACAACAACCTTCTTTCCCTGAGCCTGGAGCTTGCTGGCAAGCTTTCCGATAGTTGTAGTCTTACCAACACCATTAACGCCAACAACCATGATGACATAAGGTTTCTTGCTGAAGTCAAAAGGCTCGACGAGATCATCGGAAGTCTCGCCATCCTTCACGTTCAGAAGCATTGCGATCTCATCTCTCAACATCTCGATGAGCTCGTCCATTGTCACATACTTGTCACGGCTTACCCTCTCCTCGAGATTCTCAATGATCTTGAGGGTTGTATCCACGCCCATATCGGTAGCCACAAGGGCTTCCTCTATCGCATCCAGAAGATCATCATCAACCTTTGCCTTACCGACAATAGCATGTGAGAGCCTCTGGAAGAAGCCCATATTGGTCTTTTTTACTCCTTTGTCAAAAATGCCCATAAAACCCTATGTTTAACTTGCAAATATAATGATTTTAGAGCGCATAAAAAAGTGGCGCAGCTGAATATTTTCAACTGCGCCACTCATTTGTCAGCTATTCGGAAAGAATTATTTCTTTGCGAAGAAATCCTTTGCCTCAGACTCCTCAACAAGCTGCTCTGTGAATACATAAGCACCTGTCTTTGGAGACTTGTCCATACGGATACACTTTACCATCTTCTTGAGTGTACCGGCCTTGAAGGTTGCGACTGCTTTCTTTGCCATTTCTAATTCCTCCTAATTATTTGATCTCGCGGTGGAGAGTAACCTTCT
>JAFZGK010000061.1 GCA_017555445.1 Bacteroidales bacterium | reverse complement strand
AGCTATACCGAGCTTATTGTCTTCCGAAACGATAGATGCATTTATATCTGTCGTATTATGAAAAGTGTCGAATCCGTCTATTGCCGTTGTGGTATGAGAAATAGCAGCAGAATTTCTTATCGGCTCTTTTGTTATGATGTTTATAGTTCCTGCTATGGCAGAAGATCCGAAAAGTGCGGATCCGCCGCCTCTCATCACCTCGACCCTATCTACCATATTTGCAGGAAGCTGCTCGATACCATAGACGCCGGCAAGGGAGCTGAATATGGGACGAGAATCGATAAGAATCTGTGTATACTGGCCGTCAAGGCCATTGATCCTGACCTGCTGGAAACCGCAGTTCTGGCAGTTGTTCTCCACTCTTACTCCCGGCTGGAACGAAAGTCCCTGAGCCACTGTGGTACTGTTTGTCTTATTGTATACATCCATGCCTACCACATTCACAAGGGTAGGCGACATTCTTCTTGTGGTTTCACTTCTTGTCGCCGAAACGATGACTCCGTCAATCTGCACATGATCTTCCTCAAGCATGAAGTTGATTTCATATGCCCTGCCCTTCTTTATGGTGACTTCCTTATACTGTGTCTTATATCCAATTGCTGAAACTTCTACAATAAAAGTTCCCTCGGGGATATTCCTTATCATATAGTGTCCTGTGTTGTCTGTAGCAACTCCTATAGTAGTACCCTTGAGCATCACCACCATATGAGGAAGGTGTTCACCTGTATTCTTATCAATTACATGTCCGTGGATATGTGCGTCTGTAGCTGTGTCTGTATCAGTATGCGTAGCTCCGGCAGACAGCACTGCGCACAATGCCGCCACCAAAGCTGAAAATATTCTTTTCATCTTTATCTGGGTTAGTTATTCTTGTTACACTTTAATGTTCCGAGGTATGTTAGGCCTGAGGCGGACCACGAAGTGTAAGTTCAGAATAGACCTCATTCAGATATGAGGCACCCTGATATTCAGTTAAAGATTCTGTTAAAAGGAAAAACGGAGTCGAGATGACATAGTGATTGATTGCCGCTTCCGACTGGAAATGCGAAAGGATATCGATTACAGCATATTCAGAATCACTATGATCATGTTCTGCGGTACCTCCAAGATGGGAGTGGACTACGGATGATCCGTGTACGATATGCACATGGGAGAACATGCTGATACCGGAATAGTAACAGCTGAACAGAAGCAGAAGAATTGCCGCAAATAATGTTCTTTTATGTGCCATTTTTATGATTTGAAGGGCGCAAATATATAAAATTTTTTCTTATCGTAATGTCTTGTACGATAAAATATGTATGGTCACTCCTATAGCCAAAGCAATGAAAAAGAGCCTCAACGCCCAATGGTCAGCTACACAAATGGCGCAGTAAAGAAGTGTCAGCCAAAGAGTTGTGACAGAAACAACCTTAACCCTCAAAGGAATGGCCTTGTGCTTTAGAAAGTTAGAAATGTAAGGTCCCATCTTCGGATGGTTCATGAGCCAGTCATACAGCTTTCTGTTGCTCTTGAGAAAAAGTGCAGCAGAAAGCAGAAGCAATGGTGTGGTCGGAAGCACCGGCAGAAATGCCCCCAGAATTCCTAATCCTAGAGAAAGCAAGCCTAATATTGTGAGTATGATATTCACTTGAGCAGTCTAAAAAAGTGGTGCGATCGATATAATCACACCACCTTGATATTTTTGATTATTGTTTTTACAACGAAGTCTCGAACTCCTTGAGGAAGCGGAGGTCGTTCTCAAAATAGTTACGGAGGTCACGTACCTGCCACTTGAGCATTGCGATACGCTCCACGCCCATTCCGAAAGCAAAACCGCTGTACTTCTTGCTGTCGATACCTGAAGCCTCAAGTACGTTAGGGTCAACCATTCCGCAACCCATGATCTCAAGCCATCCTGTACCCTTGCAGACGTTACATCCCTTGCCGCCGCAGATATTGCAGCTCACATCGATCTCAGCTGAAGGCTCTGTGAACGGGAAGTATGAAGGACGCATACGGATCTCTGTCTGAGCACCGAACATTTCACGAGCGAAGAGAAGGATAGCCTGCTTCATGTCAGCGAAAGTCACGTTCTCGTCAATATAGAGACCTTCCACCTGATGGAAGATGCAGTGTGCACGTGCTGAGATTGCCTCATTACGGAACACGCGGCCAGGACATACGATACGGATAGGAAGCGGCATCTTCTCCATTGCACGCACCTGTACGCTTGAAGTATGGGTACGGAGAAGAACCGGATTATCGCTGTCACTGATGAAGAATGTATCCTGCATCTCACGGGCAGGGTGCTCTGGCGGGAAGTTGAGAGCCTCGAATACATGCCAGTCATCCTCTACTTCAGGTCCTTCTGCAACATCATATCCGAACTTGCGGAAGATACTTACAATCTCCTCGCGTGCGATAGACACCGGATGACGCGAACCGAGACTTACAGGGTCTCCAGGCATTGTATAATCGAAAGCAGCAGCTCCTGATGCAGGAGCCTCTGCAGCTGCCTCCTTAAGCTCTTCGATCTTTGCAGCAGCTGTATTCTTGAGAACATTCAGCTTCTGACCGAACTCTCTCTTGAGCTCAGGAGCAACTGTCCTGAATTCATCAAAAAGTGCTGTGATCTCGCCTTTCTTTCCAAGAAGACGGATTCTCGCTTCTTCTACTTCCTGCTCTGTCTTGCATGACAATGCAGCTATTTCAGCCATCAAGGCTTCAATCTTTTCTCTCATATATTGTTATATTTTTATTCTGAATCATGCTTCCTCCTGCGGATAGCCGATTGCAATTACGCAATATGGACGGAGGTCGTCCTTTATTCCGAGAAGTTCTCTAACATAGTCTTCTGCCTTCGCTCCCTCAGGCTGTTCCTTGAGACGAGGACGACCGTTACAGTGAACCCAGCAGCTGACGAGATCCATTGCAGTCACAGCAAGCTGGATGAAGGTAGCCGAAATCGCACAATTATCCACCCATAGATCGGTCTTGGTCTCATCTCCCATCACTACAATCGCTGCAGGAGCACCGCTGAGAAGTCCCGAGCCATAGTCACGCATCTGCGAAAGAGCATCGAGAGTATCCCTGTCTTCAACGATCATGAAAGCGGAGCTCTTGCTGTTACGTGATGATGGAGCTGTCTGAGCAACTCTTACGATAGCATCAAGTACTTCTTTTTCCACCGGACGGTCAGAATACTTTCTGACGCTATGTCTTTTTTCAATTACTTCCAAAAAATCCATCTTACTCCTGTTTTTTTGCTTTACGTTTCTCTCTTAACTTCTGTGCCTTTCCTGCACCGTTCTTGAGATAAGCCTTCCACTGCTCATCATTGAAGATTCTTCTATAAGAAGCATCTATCCTGTCCCACCATTTATCCTGTACATCCTGGAAGATGTCAGCATTTGTAACCTTCGCAGCTCTGAGCTTGTCGAACTCTTCCATCATCGCTGGATAATCGTGCTTGAGTGTGGAATCCACATAAAAGGTCTGCCAATCCTCAAGATGAAGGATTCTCTGCAGTCTGTCTGCCTCTGCCTCAGCCTGCTCATAGATGTCCGGACCATCTCCGTTCTGCTGCTGAGCCATAGCTTCAAACCCGCAGATAAATAGAGATATGATGGCAAGAATCAAAGTCTTGCGACAGATATCAGATTTCATAAACGATAAAATTTTATTAGTTTTGCATATTGTTGCAACGGTTTCAGCCCGGCAACGCAAAATCGTACAAAAATAACTAATAATAATAAAAGTACAAAATGAGAAGACTTTCAACAGCCATCATGCTTATTGTGGCGGCGGCAGCTGCCATTTTCAGTACTGACAGCCGCGCCTGCACCAATGTACTCGTTACAAAGGGTGCCAGCACAGACGGATCGAACATGATTTCCTATGCAGCTGACTCACACCAGCTCTTCGGAGAGCTTTATTATCAGCGTGCCGCAACATGGGGTAAAGATGCAATGCGCAAGATAAACGAGTGGGATACAGGCAAATACCTCGGCCTTATCCCTCAGGTAAGACATACATATCAGAGAGTTGGCAACATGAATGAGCATCAGCTCATCATCGCAGAGACCACTTACGGTGGCCGCCCGGAACTCGAGGACCCTAAGGGAATCATGGACTATGGTTCTCTCATCTACGTGGCTCTCGAAAGAGCAAAGACAGCTCGCGAGGCCATTGATGTGATCGTAGACCTTGCAAACACATACGGATACTATTCAAGCGGTGAGTCTTTCTCCATCGCAGACAAGGAGGAAGTATGGGTGATGGACCTCATCGGAAAGGGTCCGGACAACAAGGGTATCGTATGGGTTGCACGCAGGGTTCCTGACGGATATATCTGCGCACATGCAAACCAGGCACGTATCAGCACATTCCCTCTCAACGATCCGGAGAACTGCATGTACGCACCGGACGTAATCACTTTTGCACGTGAGAAGGGTTATTTCAATGGCAAGGATGAAGAATTCAGCTTCTGCGACGCATATGCACCGCTCGATTTCAGCGGAATGAGAGGCTGCGAGGCTCGCGCATGGGCAGCATTCAACATTCTCTGTGACGGAAAGTTCACTTTCATGGACGAGAACGGCAATGAGGTTACAAGAGACGCATACGATTATATTGACTATGCCATGGGTTGGGACGCAAGCAAGAGATTCCCTCTCTTCGTAAAGCCTTCACGCAAGATCAGCGTAAAGGATGTAGCTGACGTCATGCGTGACCACTATGAGGGTACACCTATGGATATGACTCAGGATATCGGAGCAGGCGGAAACGCTCTTCCATACCGCTGGAGACCTATGAGCTTCGTTCACGAGGGCAAGTCATATACAAACGAAAGAGCAATCGCGACCCAGCAGACAGGCTTCTGGTTCGTAGGACAGTCACGCGGATGGCTTCCTGACGAAATCGGTGGTGTTAACTGGTTCGGATGCGATGATGCTGCAACATCTTATCTCACACCTATCTACACATCGACAAATGAGGTTCCTGAGAGCTTCCGCGAAGGAAACGGTGACATGATCACTTACTCTCCTACTTCTGCTTTCTGGATGACAAACCGCGTTTCAAACGCATGCTACAAGGCATATAACATCATGTTCCCTACAGTTGACGCTGAGATCGACGCTTGGGAGAATGCTATGATGGCTGAAGTTGTCAAGGCAGACGAGGCTGCTCTTGCCATCTACAAGGCAGCAGACGCAAAGCCACGCAAACAGATCCGCCGCAATGACGACCAGCAGAAGACAGCTGACCCATACGCAGAGGTACGCGACTACCTCACAAAGTTCTCTGTGGATAACGCACAGAAGATCTTCGACAAATGGGTGGCTCTCGAGCAGCTTCTCCTCGTGAAGTTCATCGACGGAAATGT
>JAFZGK010000003.1 GCA_017555445.1 Bacteroidales bacterium | reverse complement strand
GAACTGAGCACAAGCAGCATAAGTACTGCAAGTCCCCATTTTTCAAACCAGTTTTTCAGTGTACCGTTTCTATATATAGACATCAAATAAACTCTTGTGTGTTTTCAGTTTTGCAAATTCTTCGTATTTTTGCAAATCGCAAATTTAAAACTAATTTCAATTATTACCAAATTGAAGTGACCATATGAGACTCTATTCTTTATATATATATGTCCTGTTGTGTATTTTTGCGTTATTTGCTGTGTCACAGCATGATGCGATAGCGCAGTCGTCATCTTCACAGCTGGGCCTCAAGACCATCGTGATCGACCCTGGTCACGGAGGAAAGGATCCCGGAGCTCCGGGCAAGACAAGCGCTACTAGCGAGAAACATATCGTGCTCAAGATATCCAAGCTTTTCGGCGAAAAGATCAAGCAGGCATATCCGGATGTAAAGGTCATATATACACGAGATTCGGATAAGTTCATCGGACTCCATGAAAGAGCTATGGTTGCTCGTCGCAACAATGCCGACCTCTTCGTATCCATACATTGCAACAGTGTTGCATCAAAGTCTGCATACGGTTCGTCGGTGCATATTCTCGGTCAGCGCTCTGACAACTCGAAGAACAAGACTGATTACTTCGAGCGCAATATGTCTGTAGCTCAGCAGGAGAACTCTGTAATCATCCTTGAGGAGGACTACAAGACGAAATATATGGATTTCGACCCGAATTCTCCGGAGTCATACATAAGTCATCAGCTGCAGTGGATGGCCTTTTATGAAAGCAGCCTCCTTTTTGCAAGCGAGGTCGTAGATCATCTTATAAAGACTCCTCTCAGGCCACGTAAGGCGGTGATAGACCAGGATATATTCCAGGTTCTGGTGGAAACGAACATGCCATCTGTGCTTCTCGAACTTGCTTTCATTTCCAATCCTACAGAATATGAATACCTTGCATCTGCAAAGGGACAGGAGGAGATAGCTCAGCGTCTGTTCAATGCATTCAAGTCATACAAGACCAAGTATGATGCGAGCATGACAATGGAGTCTGAACCTGTTGCAAAGTCTCTTGCATCTCCTGAGGCGACGGCAGCACTGACAGATGCTGTGAAAACCGCCCTTGCTGCTTCTGAAGAGGCTTCAAAGAATTCTGAAACAGTGTCTGCAGAAGAGTATTACGGTATTCAGATCATGGGACTTGGACGTCTGCTGAAGGATGGTGACCCTGCTTTGAAGGGTCTTAAGATCAATGCTGTCAAATCTGCTGACAGTAACATCTATAAGTATGTGACATCGCAATCGTCTTCAAAAGAAGATGCACAGTCACAGCTGAAGGAAGTAAGAAAGAAGTTTCCTGAGGCATTTGTAGTGAAGGTTACAGGAGATAAGGTAGAACGAGTAAAATAATGTATATGAAACATAGTAAAGAACTCAAGATAGGTATTTTTGTAGTATCGGTACTTGTAGCGTCATTCTTCCTCATAAACTATCTCAGGGGAGAGGATATCTTCAACAAGGAGATCGAGCTTGTATCAAGATATGAGAACGTGGAAGGCCTTGTAGCCTCTGCTCCCGTATATGTGAAAGGATATAAGGCCGGCAAGGTGACTGAGGTCGTATATGAACCGTCAACAGATGATTTCAAGGTGACATGTTCGGTGCTCAAGGAGTTCAGGATACCTTCTGATTCCAAGATGACCATATACAGCGTTGACATCATGGGTGGAAAGGGAATCAGGATCGATCTTGGCACTTCTCCAGAGCCTGTATCTGATGGCGCAAGCCTCGAACCGGCTTTTGCTGCAGGTCTCATGGATGGTCTCGAAGATAATCTTGGACCTATCCTTGCAAAAGTTGACAATACGCTTGAAGGACTAGGGATAACAGTTGCAAATCTTAACAAGATGCTTTCAGAAGAAAATCAGGCAAGCATATCAAAGACACTTGCACATCTCGAAAGCACAATGTCAGAGATCAGGAACATTGCAGCTGCTGTCAACGGCAAATCCGAAGAACTTGAGCAGCTGGTCGAGAATCTTGCTGATCTGTCCGGCAAGCTGGGAGGCATAGCCGATCAGGCTGATGGTGTCATGTCAGGAGTCACATCGACAATAAATACCATTAATGAAAGTGATATTGAAGGTGTGATCAGCTCATTCAAGGAACTACTCGAGAATATGAACGATCCGGAAGGAACAATCGGAAAACTTTTTGTTGATAACTCAATGTATGATTCGGTTGACGGACTGTTGAATGACATAGATTCTTTGATCAGAAAAATCGAGGAAAATCCTAAGAAATACATTCGTATATCGATATTTTAACCGCCTATTTTATTGAATTCTTGCAAGTTAGCAAAATATAATTATTCAAAATTGCTAATCGCAATAAAATGAGCATATTAGACGATTTTTCATTTTATAACTATTTATATATCAATATTTTAGAAATTTAGCCGTTGCGAATTATATAATACGGTTAATGTAAAATAAAATTAAAAATCAAGCGAAATTCATATTTTTTATAAGATTTTTTTCACCATCTTTGCACTCACAATTCAAAGATGGTTTTTTATATCCGTTTCACCCCTTTTAAATGACACAAGAGAAGCACATATCTGTATGGACAAACTGTCTGAATTTCATTCAGCAGAACATCGATCCTAAGCAGTTCAATCTCTGGTTCAAGCCCATAAAGCCTGTATCACTGATTGAATCTACGCTTACTGTCGAGGTTCCGTCAGAATTTTTCCGTGAATATCTGGAAGGTGCCTATCTTGATCTGCTCAAGGCAGCGCTTAAGAAGGAACTCGGTACATCTGCAAAACTCATCTATGTCGTCACACCGGTACAGAGACAGCAGGCTCTTGTCTACCCGGCATCACATGGTAACACTCCGGTGAACAAGACAATTTCTGTGGAGACATATACAAAGGCCGGTAATCCGGGTCCTTTTGTTTTCCCAGGAATCCAGCGTGTCCAGGTCAACCCTCAGCTCAATCCTGTCTATTGTTTCGAGAACCTTGTAGTAGGAGAGTGCAACAAGATGGGATTCACAGCAGGCGAGAGCATATCTGATGCTCCAGGCAAGACTGCCTTCAACCCGCTTTTCCTCTTTGGAGGTCCGGGCCTCGGAAAGACACACCTTGCTCAGGCTATCGGTATCTCGATCAAGAAGAAATATCCTGAACTTGTGGTTCTTTATGTGCCGGCAAACAGGTTCAAGACACAGTATATGGATGCTGTGAATGTCAAGAACAAGCTTACTGACTTCCTTGCATTCTACATGAAGATGGATGTACTCATCATTGACGATATCCAGGATCTCGTAGGACCAAGCACTCAGAATGCTTTCTTCAACATATTCAATCACCTCCATCAGTCTGGCAAGCAGCTTATCTTCACTTCAGACAGACCACCAGTAGAGCTTGAGAATTTCGAGGCAAGACTTCTTTCGAGACTCAAGTGGGGACTCTCTGTAGAGCTTCAGAAGCCTGATTTCAACACAAGACTCGATATGCTTAAGGCAAGAGCGTTCAGAGAAGGAGTAAATCTCAGCGATGACGTCCTTCACTTCCTTGCTTCGAGAATAAAGTCAAATTTCCGTGAACTTGAGGGTGCTTTGATTTCGCTGATTGCAAACGCGACACTCGCTCATAAGGAAATCACTGTAGAACTCGCTGAGAACATCACAGAGAAGATTGTAGGAGAACAGCAGACAGACGTTACTATCGACAAGGTGCAGAAAGTGGTGTGCGACTACTTCAACATCACAAGAGACACCCTTCTTTCAAAGACGCGTAAGCGCCAGATTGTCCAGGCGAGACAGATTGCCATGTATATGTCTCGCAGCCTGATCAACTGTTCGCTCTCTACCATCGGAGCCGAGATCGGAGGAAAGGACCACGCAACAGTTCTACATGCTTGTACTACAGTCAATGACCTTATGTCGACTGACAAGACATTCAAGCAGTACGTGACAGATATCGAAAAGATTCTCGTTCCTAACCGTAGATAAATTATTGACAACTATTTCTGATAATGACATTGAGAATCCCTGCAAAGTTTTATCTTTGTAGGGATTTTGACTTTCATACATGTCAGATATTGTGAAACATAAAACACCTTATAATATTATGAATTCAGAAACAGTACTCTCATTCTTCAAGGAGATAACAAAGATTCCAAGAGAATCAGGTCATGAGGAACATATCATCGCTTACCTTCAGCAGTTTGCTGCTGAGAGAAATCTTGAATGCAAGACAGACGAGGCAGGTAACGTACTGATAGTCAAGGAAGCTGCTGCCGGATACGAGAATGTTCCAGCAATTGTGCTTCAGAGCCACTCGGATATGGTATGTGAGAAGAATGAAGGGGTAGAACATGATTTTGCAAAGGATCCTATCAAATATGTGATCGAAGACGGCTGGATGATTGCTCCAGACACCACCCTTGGCGCAGACTGTGGAATCGGTGTTGCTGCCCAGCTCGCTATACTTGACAGCGATCTCCCATGCGGAAAGATTGAATGTCTCTTCACTACAGCAGAGGAAACCGGACTTGACGGAGCTATGGCTCTACAGCCTGGATTCTTCAGCGGCAAGGTGCTTCTCAACCTTGATTCTGAGGATGAGGGAGAGTTCTTTGTAGGATGTGCAGGCGGCCTTGACACTACTGCTGAATTCCATTATAAAGAAGAACCGGTCCAGGAAGATTTCGTTTTTGAAGAGGTCTTCGTAAAGGACGCTATGGGAGGACATAGCGGCGACGATATCAATAAGGGACGCGCAAACTCTGTACAGCTCCTTGGACGTTTCCTTTACAGCATCCTTGACCTTGACTGGCAGCTTGTAAGTATCAACGGCGGTAACAAGCGTAACGCTATCGCACGTGAGGCAAAGGCTGTCATTGCAGCTGAAGAGGATACTCTAGACATAATCAATGAGAGACTTGAGACATATGCAGAGGGAGTATCAGAGGAGTATGGTGCCATCGAAAAGGATCTTAAGCTCGGATATGCAGAGGTGCAGCCAGAAGGCGCATCAGCAATAGATGAAATGACAGCATGGAATCTTGTAACAGCTTTATGTGCAGCGCCTCACGGTGTTCTTGCCATGAGTCAGGAGATTGAGAATTTTGTGGAGACATCTACTAATCTTGCATCAGTGAAGATGACTGAACCGGGAGTCATCCGTATCGGTTCAAGCCAGCGTAGCTGTGTCACAGCTGCCCGTAGAGCTGCTGCTGCCAAGATGGAGGCATGTTTCGTTCTTGCAGGCGCAGTGGTAACCCATGCGAGCGAGTATCCAGGCTGGGCTCCTGCAGCTGAATCTCCGATCAGGGACGCATGTGTAGCATCATATAAGAAGCTTTTCGGTGTAGAACCTAAGGTAAAGGCTATCCACGCAGGACTTGAGTGCGGTCTTTTCACAGAAAAGTTCCCTGGACTTGATATGGTGTCCATGGGACCTACTCTACGTGGTGTACACGCCCCAGGCGAACGTCTTGATCTTGCTTCATTGGAGAAATTCACAACTCTCCTTGTTGATGTAGTGACAAACTTCAAGTAACATTAAATATAATACAATGGTAAAAATAGCACCATCTATGCTCTCAGCTGACTTCCTGCATCTTGAAAAGGATGTAGAGATGGTCAATACACATGCGGACGTCTTCCACCTCGACATCATGGACGGAGTCTTTGTTCCTAACCTTTCATATGGATTCCCTGTAGTGGAAGCCATTGCTTCCAAGGCTAGCAAGCCACTTGATGTACATCTGATGATTGTCGAACCTGAGAAATACGTGGAGCGCTTTGCAAAAGCAGGAGCTGATATGATTTCGTTCCATCTTAATGCTACTGAAGACCCGTCAGCAGTGCTCAGGCAGATTCGCGCTCTCGGAGTAAAGGCAGGTATCGCCATCAATCCTGATATTCCGGTAGAAGATCTGTTCCCATACTTGCAAGAAGCTGATTTTGTGCTCCTTATGTCTGTTTTTGCCGGGTTCGGCGGACAGAAGTTTATAGAAGATACATACAGCCGTGTTAAGACGTTGAAGGCAGAGGTCGAGCGTCAGGGACTTGACATTGAACTTGAAGTGGACGGAGGTGTTTCTGCATCCAATGCCAAAGAGCTTACAGAAGCAGGGTTCAACATTCTTGTAGCTGGCAGCGCAGTCTTCAAAGCAGAAGACCCTGCAGCTGTTATAAATGCTATGCGCTAAAGAATATATCCTATCTCCTTGAAAGCGAATTCACGGATAGTGCCGGTTACGGCATTTTCGACAAGAAGATTTCCGATAGGGGAGAGACCACGAATGATTCCGGTAAATTCACTGCCGGAATCATTTTTTATACCTGCCACTACCGGTGTGCACAAATGGCCTTCAGGCAGAATTGTATAGTCAATGAATTGTGATGTTTCATTGAGTCTCCAGAGCTTTGAAAGGTATGAATCACGTAGCATGGACAGGTCAGCCTCAAATGAAAGAAACACCTGACAAAGGCCTTTAAAAATGTCCAGATACTCATCAAGCACCATATTTATATCAATTTTTTCGTAATCGATATAAATATCTGTACTACAATTGGTAAAACACTTTTGTTTTAACGATTCAAGTAACATTGATGTTGGATTCGGAAGGTTAACATCAAAGTTTCTTTGATTGATATTCAATCCAATACCTATTACACTTGATTTTACACCATTTCTGCCCAGAATATTCTCCACAAGCATGCCGCACACCTTGTTTCTACCGATATAAATATCATTAGGCCACTTGATTTCCGCATTAATTCCATGCATTTCCAGCAGCTTTACAACAGACAGCGCAGCAAGTTCTACGAGTACGAAGCTCTTATCTGCAGGAAGAGAAGGAAAGCCGTCCTCGCCGAATTTCAGAACAACACTGAATGTGAGATTTTCTCCTTCTGCAGATGACCATGAATTGCCCCTCTGGCCGCGGCCCGCAAATTGTGACATTGCTGACAGAACTGACAAATTGTCAATGTCATGAATGCGCCTCTTAGCCTCATCATTGGTCGAATCGATAGATTTGTACCATATTATGTCATGCTTGTGCGTCATGGTGCAGATTTTGCGGGAATTTGATTATCTTTGCAAGCTATTTTTTACAAAATTAACAAATTTAAATACATGGACAACACAACTATCAAGGTCATCGCAGATGCTATGCTCGAAAAGAAGGCACAGGATGTAGTAGCACTTGACCTTAAGAAGATCGGAACAGCTATTTCAGATTATTTCATAGTATGCAACGCGGATTCAACTCCTGCAGTAGTTGCAATCGCAGACAATATCGAGGACAGAATGATTGAAAAGTGCAAGAGAAAGGTCATTCGCACTCAGGGAAAAGAGAATGCATTCTGGGTGATCATGGACTACGGTGATATTGTCGTACATATCTTCCAGACACCATACAGAGCGTTCTACCGCCTCGAGGATCTTTGGGCAGATGCTGAGCGCACTGTATACGAAGACTAAGGATGAACTGCCATTCAGGCTGTATCCTGTACTTTAATCAATAGACTATGGCAACAAACAACAATACACCTCGCGGGAAAAAACCCGTGAAGATCAATTTCGGCATATCATGGCTGTATATCATCCTGATGATAGGCATTGGCTGGATGTTCTTCAATCAGAGCGGAGCCAATCCTCAGAAGATCGAGTGGGATGAGGTCAAACAGCTATGGCTTGCTGACGACATAAAGGAAGTAGTATATATCAGAAATGAATATGAGGGACATATTACAGTAAAACCTGACAGACTCGACAAGTATTCAGATAAGTTCGGGGGAGAGGTTCCTAAATCGTCACCTCATTTCGTTTTCCTCGTTTCTGGCAGCTTCAATGCAGAAGAAATGTTCGGACAGCTCAATGAGCAGCTTCCATCCGATGAAAAGGTAAAGGTGGTGATTGAAAACCATGAAAGCATATGGGGAACGATCGAGTGGCTGATCTTCCCTGTTCTTCTCATCCTTATGTGGGTTTTCATGTTCAGAGGCATGGGCAAGAATGTAGGCGGCGGTCCTGGCGGCCCGGGAGGTATCTTCAATGTCGGAAAAGCTACTGGAAAACTTGCGGAGAAGGATAGTATCAAGGTGACATTCAAGGATGTAGCCGGATTATATGGAGCAAAAGATGAAGTCATGGAGATCGTTGACTTCCTAAAGAATCCTAAGAAATACACCTCACTTGGTGGCAAGATTCCTAAGGGAGCCCTTCTTGTGGGCCCTCCGGGTACCGGTAAGACTCTTCTTGCAAAAGCAGTTGCAGGTGAGGCGAACGTTCCTTTCTTCTCTATTTCAGGCTCTGATTTCGTTGAAATGTTTGTCGGAGTAGGTGCTTCAAGAGTGCGCGACCTCTTCCGTCAGGCAAAGGAGAAATCACCATGTATCGTCTTCATCGACGAGATTGATGCTGTAGGTCGTGCTAGAAGCAAGAATGGAGGTTTTTCTTCAAATGACGAGCGTGAAAACACTTTGAACCAGCTACTTACAGAAATGGATGGTTTCGGCACAAACTCTGGCGTGATCATCCTTGCTGCTACAAACCGTGCAGACATTCTCGACAAGGCTCTCATGCGAGCCGGACGTTTTGACCGTCAGATTCATGTAGAGCTACCTGACCTTAAGGAAAGGGAGGAAATATTCAAAGTTCATCTCAGAGGTCTCAAGCTCGAGGAGAATTTCGATCTTGAATTCCTGGCAAAACATACTCCTGGTTTTTCTGGTGCAGATATCGCAAATGTCTGCAACGAAGCTGCCCTTACTGCTGCAAGACATGACAAGAAGGCAATCGACAAGCAGGATTTCCTTGATGCAGTTGACAGGATCATCGGTGGTCTTGAACGCAAGAACAAGATAATCACTCCTGCAGAGAAGAAGTCAATCGCTCATCATGAGGCGGGTCATGCTGCTGTAAGCTGGCTTCTCCCATATGCAAATCCTCTTTTCAAGGTGACAATCGTTCCAAGAGGACAGGCACTGGGTGCTGCATGGTATCTTCCTGAAGAGCGTCAGCTCGTTACAAAGGAACAGATGATAGACGAGATGTGTTCTCTAATCGGTGGCCGTGTAGCAGAAGAAATCGTCAACGGACAGCCTTCAAGCGGCGCTCTCAATGATCTTGAGCGTCTCACCAAGATGGCTTATGCTATGGTTACATACTACGGTATGAGCGAGAAGGTAGGAAATCTTTCCTTCTACGATTCTACAGGAGCCCGAGGATATGACCTCACAAAACCTTACAGTGAGAAGACTGCCGAGCTCATTGACAAGGAGGTCAAGGAGCTTATCGAGAGCATCCATGACAGGACTCACGACATTCTTACTGAAAATAAGGAAGGATTTATGCAGCTTGCAGCTCTATTATTGGAGAAAGAAGTTATCTTTGCAGATGACCTTGAGAGAATCTTCGGCCCAAGAGCAGGCGCTCAGCCTGGTGAAGAGACTCCGAAGGACCCTGAAGAGCTTGCAGAGGCAGCTGAAACAGAAACTGCTGTTGAAGCATAGCCGGATATTAAGGACTAACCGACTGACTGTATGAACAATTTTGTCAAGAGGACACTTTCAGCTGTAGGATTCGCGGCAGTTATGCTTGCCGCGTTCCTTACCAATAAATACATATTCGGAGCAGTGATGCTGTTCAGTCTCGTCGTCATGATGTGGGAATTTCTCCAGATGACATGCGGGAAGAACTATCGTTATTCACAGCTGCTTTCCATCCTGGCCGGTGCGATCCTCTATGTACTTGTTTATCTCTACAAGGGTTTCAACTTCCCGGGAAGACTTGTAACTCTGGCTTTCGTACCTATGTTCATCCTCATGATAAACTCTCTTTATCTGAAGGACAAGAGCCGATTCGACAAGTTTGCAAACCTTTATGCAGCACTTATTTATATCTCAGTGCCATGGTCTTTGCTCAATTTTGCCGTGTTTGATGCGGAAGGGGAGTTCAACGGTATCCTTCTTTTATGCTTCTTTGCAATAATCTGGGGTTCTGACGTAGGTGCATATATCTTCGGTATGAGTTTCGGACAGAAATACGGAAAGAAGCTATTCCCATCGATTTCACCTAAGAAATCATGGATCGGATTCTGGGGCGGACTTTTCACTGCGATACTTGTAGCTGTTGTACTCAATCTTGTAGGAATCTTTACGTTTGACCTCATTCACTGCATCATAATGGCTGCACTTCTCTGTGTCACCGGTGTCTATGGAGACCTTATCGAATCACAGTGGAAGAGACACTATGATGTCAAGGATTCAGGAAAGCTCATTCCCGGTCATGGAGGACTTCTTGACAGGTTCGACAGTGCTCTTATAGCAATACCTATCGGCATCATCTATCTTGTTGTGATGAATGTCCTCTAAAGGGGCTAAGTATTTGTCTTATTGGCATTTTTTCCGTACTTTTGCACCCGCTATGATTATACATAAAGATTGCTATCTCACCATATTGATCGTATGGATCATCTGCGCACCATTGGCCTTTGTCATCCTGCGCTTTGTTCCAAATCCGATCGTTTCATATCTTCTCAGCATATTCCCTATGTTCATGATGGGATTCGTGCTGTTCTTTTTTCGAGTACCAAAGCGTGAAAGCACTGGAAAAGACAATGAAGTGACTTCTGTTGCAGACGGAAGAGTAGTCATAGTTGAGAAGGTATATGAGCCTGAATATATCAAGGGTGAATGCATCCAGGTATCCGTTTATATGGACTTCTTCAACGTTCATGTAAACTTCTGGCCGATAAGCGGTGAAGTCACATATTACAAATATCACCCTGGAAAGTATATGCTTGCCTTCCTGCCAAAGGCGTCCGAGCTTAACGAGCACACATCTACCGGCATCAGAAGCCCTTATGGGGACGTTTTCTTCAAACAGCTTGCAGGAACATTCGCACGCAGGATCGTATGCCATGCAAAGCCTGGCAACAGGGAAGTGAAGGGAAAGGAATGCGGCATCATCAAGTTCGGTTCGCGTATCGATCATTACCTTCCGCTAGATGCAGATATCAAGGTAGGTCTTGGAGATTATGTGAAAGGATGTGAGACAGTGATAGCTGAACTCAAAAAGTAAAAGATGGAAGAACAACTGATATACATTATAATGTTTGCAGCCATAGCATTGTCGGCGTTATGCTCGATGCTTGAGGCTACCTTGCTTTCAACCCCGCTCTCGTACATTACGGGGCTTGAGGAACAGGGATACAAGGGAGCCGAGAGGCTGAAAAAGCTTAAACAGAACTCAGACCGTCCCATTTCGGCGATTCTGTGCATAAATACGATAGCGAATACAGTCGGAGCTTCTGTAGTAGGTTCATTGGTTTATGAAGTCTATGGCGATGCTCTTGTAGGTATATTTTCCACAGTATTTACCTTCGCTATCCTGATCTTCTCTGAGATCATCCCAAAGACAATCGGAACAAGCTATTGGAGGACTCTTGCTCTTCCTGCAGCTGGAATCATAAATTTCCTCATCATCATTTCATTCCCTCTTGTATGGTTGCTTGAGCGTATGCAGAGACTTATTTCTTCACGCTCTGAGCAGGTTAGCGTCAGCAGAGAGGATATTTCTGCCATGGTAAGCGTAGCAACAGAGGAAGAAGTGATTGAGAAAGAGGAGAAAAAGATGATCCAGAATCTCCTCAAGCTTGATGAGGTGACAGCACATGAGATCATGACTCCAAGCGTCGTTGTAGAGATGGCGCCATCAAACATGACCATCAGAGAGTTCTACGACAGTGACAACACTCATTCACGTATTCTTGTATACGATGAAGATAACGATGAATACATCCTGGGATATGTGCTGAGACAGGAGGTTCTTGAAAAGATGGCAGAGGACAAGTTCACTTCCACACTGCACGATATTTTACGCCCTGTGCTTCACTTCAAGGAGGAAGATAGTGTGTCAGATATCTGGGAGATTCTTCTTGAGAAAAAGGAGCATATTTCAGTCATTCTCGACGAATATGGTTCACTCCGAGGTATTGTGACAATGGAGGACGTAATTGAGACAATGCTCGGTCACGAGATCGTCGATGAAAAGGACGAAGTAGTGGACATGCAGGAATACGCAAAGGAACAATGGGAAAAAGTCCAGAAAGAAATGCTTCAGGCAGAATAAACATAAGGCTCGACAATCTGTCGAGCCTTATTCTTTAATTGTTCTCTATAAGTTCGAGAAGTTTGTCTATCGCCTCATCTTCAGGAACGTGTCTGAGGACCGGAGTCTTTCCTTTATAGATGGAAACCTTGCCGTTTCCTTCTCCTACATAGCCCCAGTCAGCGTCTGCCATCTCACCAGGTCCGTTAACGATGCAGCCCATTACAGCGATTACCATTCCCTTGAGATGTGATGTTCTGCGCTTCACCTCGTTGAAGGTACTTTCAAGGTTATACATCGTTCTTCCACATCCAGGACATGCGATATATTCAGGTCTGTAGAAACGTCTTCTTGCAGCCTGCATGAGCTCATCAACGAGATAGTCTGCATATTCTGTGTCATCCAATGATACTTCAACGCCGTTTTCGTCCATATAGAAACCCTTGAGCTCAACTTCGTCAAGCTCCTTGTCAAGAAGTCTCTTTCCGAAATCACATGCAAAGTCGAGAAGAAGTCTCTCCTTTGACGGAGCACCATATGTTGCTACAGCCTTTGTGCCGTTCAATGTCAGGGCAGACATGGATGAATGGAGCATCCCGTCATATCTGTCTGCAAGATATTGTGCTACAGGAATCTCACATGCAGGATCCTCTGTCAGAGACACTCTGATAGTCTTTCCTATACCTTCTGAAAGCAAGGCCGAAATTCCGACTGCAGACTTTATTCGGCCAGCATCACCATTACCTGCCTCTGTAACACCGAGATGGAGCGGGAATACAACTCCTGTCTCCTCCATTTCCTTTGCCAGAAGCCTGTAAGCTTCAACCATGACATATGTATTGCTGGCTTTGAGGGAAACGACAACATTGTAGAAATCGTTCTCGACGCACATTTTCAACCATTCCATTACGGCCTCTTTCATAGCAAGAGGGGTATTTCCGTAAAGGTTGGTGATACGTTCTCCCAAGGAACCGTGATTGAGTCCTATTCTTATAGCTGTTCCGTGCTGCTTGCAGACTTCTACAAGTCTTGCAAACTGTTCACGCGCCTTTTCATGATCTTTATGGAAGTTGCCCGGATTGATTCTTACCTTTTCTACAACCTCAGCTACTGCAATCGCGATCTCAGACGAGAAATGTACATCGGCTACAAGAGGAGTGTGGATTCCTTTGCCACGAAGCTTCGACTTGATCTCACGAAGAGACTCTACCTGTGCAAGAGAAGGCACGGTAAGCCTTATCATCTGAGCTCCTGCCTCATGTAATCTGATACATTGAGCAACAGATGCTTCTACATCTGATGTGTGGGTGTTGCACATTGTCTGTACCACGATTGGGGACTCACCACCTATGGTAAGATTGTCTCCGATTTTAACTGTCAGTGTATTCATAATCGATTATCTTCCGTATACAAGTCTTTTGGCTTCCTTCTTCAACTCAGCTTTAGTGCTTCCAGTCCTCTTGCTGAGGTGGAAATGTACGCCGGCTGAGACTATTATATTTGACGGATAGGCAAATCTGTAATAATACTCACTGTAATGATCCGGTTCGTACAGGGATGAGAATGAATGTTTGTATTGTGCCTTTATATGGATCTCGACAGGATCGAACACAAGACCGAGTCCGACTCCTCCTTTCAGACCGTAGTCGAATCGGTTATCTGTATCAAGGAATGAGAACTCGACATCAGGTGAAACAGATCCGGTCACACCAGGAAATCTCTGTATGCTAAGTCTGTATCCTGCATAGCATCCGATATCTGCCATAATCTTCATTCTCCAGAAATCCATATGAAGATGCGCAAGTAGAGGGAGTTCAATGACATCCATTATCGCTTTTTCAGCTCCTTCGATCTTATATGTATACTTGTTCTCTTTATTATATTCGAACTGATAGCCCTCCTGTGTGAGGAAGAGTCCTGCCTGAAATCCGAAGAAAGGCATATAGCCGAACATCTTTCCGTATTTCGTGAATGTCACTCCTATGTTGTATGGAATGAATACGAAATCCTGCTTCTGTGTAGGATTCCACATGACCTGGCTCAAGCCAGCACCATACTGGACACCTATCATTGCATAATCATTCAGTTTCAGTTCCTTCCTGACATTTATCGTATCCAAGGCCTCATCGGTCTGCGCATTCATGGTAAATGCAACAGCAGAGACTGATAGAATTAGTAAGATCCTCTTCATTGCATCTGCTATTTAAACATTTCTGCCACATCAATATTCTGCTGAATCTCTACCATCTCAGGTATGTCGATCAGTAAAGTTCCGTCTTCAAGCTTGTAGAATTTCACCTTTTCAGGCTGCTTGTGGTCAAGCAGGCTGCCTGTATCCACGATGCCGTTCCTATTAAGGTCTTCTGTGATTCTGATCGAATACTTACCCTTCTTCAGATATGGGAAGGAGAGTGTGGCATCATGTTCAATCACATAGCTCCTGAGCACCTTATCTCTCTTCTCATTCAGAAGATCGACAATGTACTTGTTATTCACTCCAGTAAGAACCAGTGACATTCCGCTGAGCTTGTCATCCTTTGGAAGAGTTACCTTCACTTCGGTACTGTCATTGTAGAATCCGTTGATATCCTGGAACATGCGATGCGGCACCTTAAGGAAATATTCATATCCTGGCTGAAGTTCGACATTCGGCTTAATAACGTATTTTCTAAGGTTGAGCGAATCCTGTGTGACTGTGTATGTTCCTTTCTCTTCCTGCTGTCTTGGATTAAGATATCTGAACTTCAATGAATCGAATGCCTCCTTCACGACAGGATATTTGAATTCCATGATGAAACCGTTCTGCTCGACTGTTTCCGATGCTGCGGTAAGAGTGAAAACAGCTGTTGTGTCTTCATGCTTTATATCTCTTGTGGAACTCTTACCAGTAGTCGTCTTGGCTTTTGGCAATGTAAGTTTGAGATTCTCGGTAAAACTGTTCAGGAATCCAAGCGAATCGGTCTTCATATAGGTCACATTGACCTTCATCGTATCAGGCTGCTCCTTCGGGTCGTTCACCCATATTTCAAGGCTGTCCTGTAATACGTTGAACTGGGTGATCAGATTTTCAGAAGGAACACCTTCAACCCAGATGGAGTCTATCTGGGCATATGGTGCCATGAAAGTGATATATGCAGTCCTTTCACCGACCCTTTCCTTATTGACTATCATCTGTCTTCTTGGTTTCTCACGGAAGACATTAAGCTCATATTCTGTCTTCCTGTCAAGACATAGTACAGTATCCTTCATGTCGAACTTCTGGAGTTCATATAGGGTGTCATTGACAACAGTGACTGGGGTCACCAATGTATCTATGAATGCAACCTTCTCTGTCTCAGCTTCATAGATATTGTTATTGTTTTCATCAATGATAGCATAAAGTCTGTAGACAGTATCCTGGATGTTCCTGAGGCAGAAAAAGCCCCAGTCATCAGTCTTTACAGCAGCATCCGGTCTATGCAGGAAAAGTGCCGAGTCAGCATGATCCTTATAAAGCATCACTGTAGCACCCTTGATAGGCTGGAGAGTATTGCAGTCCTGCACAACACCTGTCACCATCATCGAGTCGATATGATCGCCAGTAGAGAACACCAGTGTGTAACCAGGGAACATATTGCCCTCATTATTATCACCTATAGCATTGGTAAGATCCAGTGTATAGGTCTTGTTGGAATCAAGGTCACTTTCGAAGGTCAGGACAACTCCTTTACCTTTGATTCTGTGCTTAGGTGCCTTTTCCAACGGGGGAGAGAGAAAAAGACTCTTAGGGTCCTTTACTACTACGTATTCATTGAACACAATCTCCAGCTTTGTTCCGCTGACCGGAACATTTACCTCACCCATCGCAGGTGTGATCTTGGTGATTACAGGTGGTATGGTATCCTTAGGGCCGCCACTTGGCGGAGTAGTGGTATTCGCGCATGAATGCGAAAATATCATACTTGCCAGGATTATAGTTACCGGTATGACCGGAAAGTATTTCTTGAGAAATATCTTCATATATAAGTAGTTCTTGCTTAGAGTTCCTTCTTTACGACACTCTCGATTCCGCGTATCTTGAGGAGTCTTGAAATAAGCCTGTCAAGGACGTCAATGTCGTGCACGTAAAGATCGATGAAACCGTCGAATATTCCGTCTTCAGTACCTATGTTGAATCTTCTGATATTGACTCCGAGAACCTTGGATGTGATTCTTGTGATGTCGTTGATCATTCCGATTCTGTCAGTACCCTTAAGGTAGATACGTGCAAGATATGAGTTTTCCGAGTTCTCCTCTGTTGCCCATTTTACTGAGATGATCTTATCGCCGAATTTCGCAGCAAGGCTGTTGGCATTCGGGCAGGTGCGTCTATGTACGGTAATCGTACCGTCGGACGCCTTGAAACCTATCACGCTTTCTCCAAGAATAGGTGTACAGCATGACGCCAGGACGTATTTCTGCTTTTCATCAGAATTGGAAATGATGAAATAAGATTCTTTGTTGATGCCCTGGTACTTCTTGAGCTTTTCTGAGAGTCCTTCAAGGCTGATGAGACCGCTGCCGATCTTGAAGTACATCTCTTCCGGTTTGGTGTCGAATATCTCGTATTCATCCATAAGCGACTTGATGACCTTGTCAGTCAATTTCTTTCCTATGGATTCAAGTTCCTCTTCCAGTTTGAGCTTACCGTGGTTGATAGTGCTCTGACGCTGGCCCTTCATATAATCGAGAATCACCTTCCTTGCTCTTGAAGTCTTGACGAAATCAAGCCACTCACGTTTAGGGTTCTCATTCTCGACAGTGATGATCTCGACCTGGTCACCTGTCTTAAGCACGTAAGAAAGTGGAGTCAACTTGAAATTGACCTTTGCAGCAATAGCCTTGTTGCCGATCTCCGAGTGAATAAGATATGCAAAATCGAGGGCTGTAGCGCCTTTCTCGATGCTTTTCTGCTCACCTCTCGGAGTGAAGACAAAGATATCTGTCTTGATGAGGTCGTTGTGGATGAGATCGAGAAGTTCAAGAGCATTCACATCCGGATTTACAAGGATTTCCTTAACCTTGCTGATCCATTTGTCCATCTCGCTTACATTCTCTTCCGCAAATCCGTCCTTCTTGTATGACCAGTGGGCTGCAATACCTTTCTCAGCAACTTCGTTCATTCTTTCAGATCTGATCTGAACCTCGATCCAAGTACCAGAGTTACTCATCAGAGTACAATGCAGTGCTTCGTATCCGTTGCTCTTAGGAAAATTCACCCAGTCACGCATACGGTCAGCCTTATATCTGTAGAGACCTGTAATGATAGAGAAGATATGATAACACTGATCTCTTTCAGTCTCCTGATTCTTGTTATAGTCCTGATCAAAGATGATTCGAACCGCACACAGGTCATAAATCTGCTCGAAGGTGACACCCTTAGTATTCATCTTGTTCCAGATCGAATACGGAGTCTTGATTCTTTTCTTGATTTCAAATTTGAATCCTGCTGCACGTAAGGCACTTTCTACTGGAGCTATGAAGTCATTGATTTCCTTCTCCTTGTCAGTGATCTTCCTGTTGACCTGTTCGGTGATCGAATTGAATGCTTCAGGCTCCTTATATCTGAGCCAGATGTCTTCCATTTCAGATTTTACACCATAAAGACCGAGTCTATGTGCAAGAGGAATGAAGACGAACATTGTCTCGCTGAGAATCTTGTCTCTTTTATGTTCAGGCATGAATTCGATCGTGCGGCAGTTATGAAGTCTGTCTGCAAGCTTGATAAGTACTACACGGACATCGTCATTCAGGGTAAGGAGAATTCTCTTGAAGTTCTCCGCCTGCATGCTCTTCTGTACAGCCTTATCCTCGTTGTCGAGCACGGTCTTGATCTTTGTGAGACCTTCTACGAGTGTAGCTACCTTGTCTCCGAAGAGGTTGCGAAGGTCATCCACAGTATAGGATGTGTCCTCTACAACATCATGAAGAAGAGCCGCCACAATGGACTTGTAACCGAGACCGATATTGGCCACGACAATCTTTGCCACCGCTATAGGGTGGAGGATATATGGTTCGCCAGAACGTCTTCTGACGCCCTTATGTGCTTCATTTGCAAAATCAAACGCCTTTTGGATGACATCAAGCTCTTCCTGGCTTGTACAGCGTTTTCTGGATGCTTCCATAAGGTCTGCAAAGTCTCTTGCAATAACCTCGTGATCTTCCTGAGTAAATACAGAAATCTTACCCATATTATCTAATCTTCAATATTATAATCATCTACATGCTGGAATGCATAGGAGAGTTCAGCACCGATAAGGATTATGAACCATCCGATATTTATCCATACCATCAGAAGCGGTACTGCAGCAAATGCTCCGTAGACCGCATTAAGTCTTGTTACAAGGACCTGAGTCTCGAGGTAAAGGTAATTCATTACCGCAAATGCAACTGCCGCTGGGATTGCAGCACTGAGCGCACAGCCATATCGTACATCCTCATTCGGTATGAACTTGTACATTGCTGAGAATGTGAATGTCGCAACTGCAGCAAAGAGTACCCAGGTCAAAATCGTCTTCACCGGTCCGAATGTCTCCATATCAAGTCCGAGATATTCGAACATATGTGAATACATGATCGTTCCCGCAAAGAACACCATGACCACAAGGGGAGCGACAATTATCATTATCAGAATGACTGACAGACGTTTGATGATATTTCTTGGCTTGCCTACTCTCCAGACATTATTGAACACTCTCTCCACGCTCATCATCATCCAGATGACAATCCAGGCAAAGAGCAATGCACTGACAAATCCTACCCATCCGCTTTGAGCTGAAGCGATGATGTTCTGTGCAAATCCAAGAACGACATCAATCACCTGCTCGCTGTTGTTGAAATATGTATAAAGAAGTTCCGCGAGCTTGTCGTCAAGGCCGAGACCACCTGTAATCGCGAAGGCGATCGCAATGAACGGCACCACAGCCATTGTACTGAAAAAGCTCAATGCAACTGCCTGGAAGCCGATCTTTTCACTTGAAAATGTTCTGATGGTGATCATCGCTACCTTGATATACTTTATGAGGCGGGCTTTGGCCTTCGAGAGTTCCTCAAGGTCAATATGCCAGATATCATCGCTTATAAAGCTTTTCAGGCGGTCTGTCTTCTTTATCAATCCTTTCATCAGTCGGTATTGTAAATGTAGTTATGCAAGTTTGGCCATGAATCTTTCAGGATCTATGGCAAATCTTTCATGAGTTCCTTCTCCCATCAGTCCTGCAGCATCTGTCACAGTAACCTTATAGAGTATACGTCTGCCCTCGTATTCGAGTACTTCAGCCTCACATCTTACCTCTGTACCAACCTTGCAAGCTTTCAGATGGCTGATGTTCACTTTTGTTCCAACAGTCTGAAGTCCGTTTTCTTCGGCCAGCTTATATGAGGTCAGCTCCATAAGGCATATCATCGACGGGGTAGAGTAGACAGGAAGTCCACCGGATCCCAGCACTTCTGCAGTCTCATTTTCAGTCACTACATGAGTGAGTGTATATTTATCTCCAATATTCATATCAGTTCTTAAAACAATGTAAGTTCGACATTTTCTTTATTTTGCGGAGTCTCTGTGATTCCGGCTTCTTCTGGTATCATTCTCTTGAAGTCATCTTCTGATATCACCTGTATTCCCAAAGATTCAGCTTTCTTCAGTTTTTCCGGACCGGCTTTTTCGCCTGCAAGAAGATATGCTGTCTTGCCGCTGATCGATCCGCTGTTCTTTCCTCCATGTGCTACAATAAGTGCCTTCATTTCGTCTCGGGATATGCTGAAGTTTCCTGAAATCACGATGGTCATGCCTTCCAACGCCTTTGACATCTGCATAGGGCCCTCTTCCATTTCAAACTGCAATCCTACTGTCTTCAGCCTTGCAATTACTTCTCTGTTGGACTCATCAGCAAAATATTCGCATATGCTTTCGGCAATGACCAGTCCTACGTCGTCTGTATTTAGAAGATCATCTGCCGATGCAGACATCAGTGCATCGATATTTCTGTACTGCTTGGCAAGCGATTTCGCTGTAGCTTCCCCGACATATCTGATTCCCAATGCATAAAGCACTCTCTCGAAAGGTACCTTCCTTGATTCGTCAAGACTCTTGAGGAATCTGTCTGCAGACCTGTCCTTCCATCCATCAAGCTTGAGAAGGTGCTCCTTTGTGAGCTCATAGAAATCTGCAACATTCCATACGAGAGCCAGGTTGAACAGCTGGTCCACCGTCGCGTCGCCTGCAATCACATTCATTGCCTTGCGGCTTAGAAAGTGTACAAGACGTCCCTTGATCTGAGTTGGGCAACCTGTCTGATTCGGACAGAACGACTTGGCCTCTGTTTCATCCTTTATCAGCTTCGCTCCACAATCCGGACAATATTCCGGGAAGTGGGGGAGTACGACATCGTCTGAACGCTGACTCAACTCGACTGCGGTGATCTTAGGTATTATCTCTCCACCTTTTTCGACATAGACATAATCACCTATGTGGATGTCAAGAATCTGCATCTGGTCAGCATTATGGAGTGATGCTCTCTTGACAACGGTTCCACTGAGCTGCACAGGTTCAAGATTGGCAACAGGTGTCACAGCCCCAGTTCTTCCTACTTGATAGTCGATGCTCAGAAGCTTGGTAAGAGCCTGTTCTGCCTTGAACTTATATGCTGTCGCCCAACGTGGGAACTTAGCTGTATATCCCAATTCTTCCTGGTATGGAAGTTCATTCACCTTGATGACGATTCCATCAGTCGCGAACGGTAGGTTCTTTCTTTCCGTATCCCAGCATGAAATGAACTCCTGAATCTCCTCTGTTGTCCTGCAGGTCTTTCTCAAGTCCGATACTGGAAGACCCCAGCTTTCGGCAGCGTCAAGTGCCTGTTCGTGTGTCTGAAAAGGAAGATCTTCGCCAAGAACATGATAAAGCGTACATTCAAGTCCTCTGTTTGCTACCTCCTTGCTGTCAAGCAGCTTGAGTGAGCCTGATGCCGCATTTCTTGGATTTGCAAATGGCTGCTCTTCGTCTTTCACGCGTTCCTCATTCAGCCTTTCGAATGCAGTCCAAGGCATATATACCTCTCCTCTGATCTCAAATTCTGCAGGCCAAGGGGTCTTGCTGTCTTTTGTAGGTACAAATCCAAGTGGGACAGAGAGTGTCTGAGGAATATTTGATATCCTGCGTACGTTTTCAGTAACATCATCTCCTATGGTACCGTCACCGCGGGTCAGAGCCCTGAAGAGCTTACCATCCTTGTAGGTGAGGCAGATGGCTGTTCCGTCGAATTTAAGTTCACAGCTGTATGTGAATGCGTTTCCTATCGACTTTGCAGCCCTTTCTGCGAATGCTTCAACCTCGGTTATGTCATATGTGTTACCGAGTGACAGCATCGGATACTTATGCTTATACTGCTTGAATTCCTTGGATTTCGCTGCAGGCTGATCTTCGTAAGATGCGAGAAGTCCGCTACCAACCTTCTGCGTAGGGGAGTCCTCAGAAATCAGCTCAGGGTATTCAGACTCAATAGCTTCAAGCTCTTTCAGAAGCATATCGAACTCATAATCAGAAAGAGTGGGGGCATTATCCACGTAATACCTCCTGTTGGCCTCATTCAAAAGTGCCACAAGCTCTCTGCTTCTTATTTCTGCCTGATTCTTGTCCATAGTGCTTCAAACGATGCAAATAACTTACAAATTTAATAAAACGAAATGACTTATTAAAATAAAAGTTGGGGGTGGAAGGTGTTATGGATTTTACTTGTCTTTTTGATAGAAATATGATAAATTTGTCCCGATTTTGGCCTTACGTAAAATCATTAACTAAATAATATAAATCAACAAAAATCATGAAAGACGCAGTTATTATTCTCTGTGGTGGCGGTCCAGCTCCCGGAATGAACTCAGTATCAATGTCTGTAGCTAAGACATTTATCACAAAAGGTTTCAGAGTTATCGGTCTCCACGGCGGATACTCAGGACTTTTCAGCAAGAATGCTCGCACTGAGGACCTTACTTTTGCAATCGCAGACCGTTATTTCAACAGAGGTGGTTCATACCTTGAGATGAGCCGTTTCAAGCCAACTGACGCAGACTTCGAGAACAACTTCAACCTCGACCTCTTCAAGGACAACAACATCAAGCTCCTCGTTACAATCGGTGGTGATGACACTGCTTCTACAGCAAACCGCATCTCTAAGTTCCTCGCAGCTAAGGGATACCCAATCGCAAACATCCACTGTCCTAAGACAATCGATAACGACCTTCCACTTCCTGCAAACGCTCCTACTTTCGGATACAATTCTGCAAAGAACGAGGGTGCACACCTTGCACGCACAGTATATGAGGATGCACGCACTTCAGGTAACTGGCTCGTGATCTCAGCAATGGGTCGTACTTGCGGTTCACTCGCACTCGGTATCGGTGAGGCTACTCACTGTCCTATGACTATCATCCCTGAGATGTTCAACAAGACAGAGATCTGCCTTGACAAGGTTGTAAAGCTCTCTATTTCAGCTATCCTCAAGAGAAAGGTACTCGGCATCAACTACGGTACAATCGTAGCTGCTGAGGGTCTCTTCCACGAGTTCAAGGCTGAGGAGATGGAGGCTGCAGGCGTTCACTTCTCATATGATGACCACGGTCACCCAGAGCTTGGTAAGGTTTCTAAGGCTGTTCTCTTCAACGACCTCCTCGAGGCAGAGTTCAAGAAGATCGGTCTTAAGGTGAAGAGCCGTCCGGTAGAGATCGGATACGACGTTCGTTGCCAGGATCCTGTTGCTTACGACGTAACTTACTGTACAGAGCTCGCAATGGGTGTTTACCAGCTCTACAGCGAGGGTAAGACAGGCTGCATGGTATACGTTGATTCATACGGCAACGTATCTCCACTTTATCTTGCTGACCTCCAGGACCCTACAACAGGCAAGATTCCGCCACGCGTAGTTGACATCAACGCTGGTACAGCTCAGAACTACTACAAGTACATCGCTCACTACGTGACTGAGGCTGACTACGAGGCTGTCAAGGCTCTCGGCATCGAGAACCCTGAGGCTTACGACTTCCACAAGGTACTTAACTGGTAAAATCCTAATATATTGATAATCAGTTTCTTAAAAAGATTACCTAAAGTAAACCTTTAGGTAATCTTTTTTTATAAAAACGCTATTCTGGGCCCTTCTGGGGCCGTTTTTCGTATTATTCAGATACTGTTTTTTAGCACGAAAATTTTGTTGGACAAAATACGGAGGTCTCAATCGCAACCGTCTTGAATACAGGATTTCATAAATGATAACTCGCGATTTTCAATTTATAGAAAATCGCGAGTTACTGTATTGATGCTGTGGCCTTACTGGTTTCGAATCTTGTTGCCAAGGATAAATCCAAAGATTCCCGTCAATAGAATTCCTATTGTTGTCTGGATTACGTTAAGCATGTCAACAAGAGGAGAGACGCCACGGATTGTCTCAGAATCCATTCCGGCCATGTTTTTCAGACTTATGGCCAAGGCTTGTGTGTATTCAAGGATTCCAATGTTTTCACTGAAGACCCAAGCAAAAATGAAGACAGTAAGAATATAAGTGCAAATCATCTTGAACATGCTTTCTCCATAGCCAAAAAAGATATCTGAAACGATATTTGTGAAGATGCGCCAAACGTTTGTGATCTTAGTCAATGGCTTGACAGATTTGTTTGTTAACTGATTTATCATTCTGTTTCGTTCCATCTTCTTACCCTGGACATATGCCCAGTTTCCATCTCCAAAATATCCCTTTCCTGCCCATAAGGCATTGAAATTCTTGTAGATAACCTCTGCGTCCTCCCATCTAGCGTCAACTGCGGCATCCGGGCTCCAGTTTGACTTTACATTCACATCGTTAGTCCTTTCGCCGGTACCGTAAGTGTGCCAGTCTACAAGGAATCTTCTATAATCGTCCTTATTCTGTTGTAGTATCTTATTTCCCTTTAGATTTTCTTTGCGGATGATTGCACACTCGCCAAGATACGTCTTGTTAAGACTGCAATTTGAAAATAAAGATCCGCTGAAAATCACGACTCCATCAATGAAGGCACGGTAAAAATCTGAGAATTCGATTTCTGCTCCCTCGAATGTTCCGTGTTGTATTTCTGCATATCTGAAGTCGCTCCATGATATCCTGGCATTGCGGAAACGGCAATGTACAAGTTCGCATCCCTTAAAACTGGTTCGCTCAATCCGGCAACCTGTAAAGTCAATTTTTTCAAGTTTCTGGCCAGAAAGGTCAATGCCTATAAGTTCCTTAGATTCAATCAATTTGAGCAGTTCTTCTCTTTCCATTTTCTGTAATTAAATTCTTTGTTGCAAAAGTACGCAAAAAAAGTTAAATTTGGGTCAAAACTTATTCGTATGAGAAAGTCTATCATCCTCATTACTGCATTACTGCTGATCAGCGCGCAACTTTCTGCACAGACACCCGTATATCTTACCAAAGCTCATAAACCGTTAGAGAGTGATCGATATACCGCTTACCCTTCACTCGAAATCGAGGGTGGTGACACCTGGAGCAATTGTTTTGTTCTGGGGGTGATAAATAATTATCATGGCCGTGCGTCATTCAGTCTGGGTAGTAAATACGAAACCATCTCGTTCATCATAGGTCCGGGTAAAAGTCATGGTAAACATGACCCTAATGTCGTGCAGATTCATGCAGATGGCAAGAGGATTTTTGAACATGTGGTAAGAGAGGCTGATTTGGCAAAGCATTTTACATTGAATATCAACGGAGTCGATAAATTGGAGTTCAGCCTGCTGAATGCTCAATGTGATGTTGCATTCTGTGAAGTCGCGCTTTGGACAAAGGGCCAGACACCTCACGACCTTCGTGGAAAAAACGATCCTCAGGTAAAGTCAAGAATGCTTTTCAGAGATATTACACCGTATCGTATGAATTATTCTTCGGTGTATTCTAATGATGACGGACGTCATACCTGGGTGGCTCCCGACAGGAAAACCAGTTCTGTTAAAATTGGCAATAAAGTATATGACTATGGTTTGTGGATGGGAATGTCGATGCAATTGATCGGAGGCTGGGAAAGTGAGACAAACTTCAACATTAGGGGACAATATGAGACGTTGCGCTTTGTTGTGGGACCTTTGGCAACCGATAATGGCAATGATACCTCAAGAGGATGGGTTAGCGTATTGGGTGACGGCAAGATTCTTTATGAATATGAAATCAATGAGGAAAGTATTGCCCAACAGGTAACGCTTGATGTTAAAGGAGTTCAAAGACTCACCTTCACAAGTGAACAGGCAAGCGGTAGTCTTGATGGTGCTATTGTGGACGCATGGGTTTATCCGAAAGGGGAGTCTCCTGAAGTGGATACCGCTGCAGGTGTTGCTGTTACGGTAGATGCACCAGATCCTCGTCTGAAGTCACTTCCCGATGTGTGTAAGCTTATAAGCAATATTCCTCCGTATTCTCTTCGTAGCCAGGTTGAAAATCAGTTATATGAGGGTATTTCAGATTATGTAACCTTCTCTATGGGTGGCACCAAGTTCAATGAGGGCTTCATACTGTATAATTTAGCCAGTTTTTTAGACGATGACGTTCGCTCTCATGCCATATTTGATCTTGGAAATGAGTTCGATTATGTGAGTTTCACGGCCGGATATGTCAGCAAGAGTTGGGTAATGGGCAATGACGTACTGAACGTCTATGCCGACGACAAACTGATTTTTCAAGTTCCTCTCCACTCTACTTATCCAAACCAGAAGTTTATCCTCCCTATCAACAAATGCAGGAAACTGAAATTTGAAAGCACCGGACAGAGTACGATGGATGCTGCTGCATTCGGAGTCGCAGATCTTGTGGTATATCGTGGAGAACCTGTGGAGAATGACCTGTTTGTGCATCCTATTCCAGAATGTCCTGATGAGATCGATCTGATTGATCTAGGAGCCCCTTATATCCACTATGTGAGTTCATCAAGGGAAGGTGCTTTTGTAGATGGCACGTCGATGAGGAATTATTTTACCAGATATGACGGCAGCAGAATATATAAAGGTTTCGTCCTGCAGACCAGCACGCATTTCTCGCTTGACTTCGGTGCGCTTTCCGGTTCTGATGCTGTAGGGGCTGGTGCCATTGGTGCTGCGGCAGTAGGTGCCTCTTTTGTTGCGACTGGAGCAGCTGTCGGAGGTGCTATGGTGGGTACAACCCTTGCTCCTATTGCCCCTCTCCTCATGTTGGCTGCAGGTGGAGAAGCTGTGGAGAATTCATGCGCGGCTTTCAATACTTATGGCCAGTACAATAGTGTTACGTTTACTGTTGAGTGCCTGAGAAAGGAAGGTGATACCCAACTTCTGGGACCGGATACAATGCAGCCTGACATAAGTGAGCGTAAGGAGAGGCTTCTGATAGGTTCAAACCTGAACGTTGTAGCCGAATTTGATGTGTTTGAAGGTATGCAGCCGCAGACAGTTACAGTGCCGATCGAAGGATGCGAACAGTTGATGTTCTGGCTTTCAAATACCAATGGTACGTCTGCAGCATATGTTTTCCACGACATCAAGGTGTCAAAGAAAAGAACCAAACTTGTTGTTCCTGAAGACATGCGTCCTGCCCTTACAGTCGTTACTGAACCAGTCTGGACAGACCTTACAGTTCCTGAAGGTTGGGAACATCCTGGAAAAACGGGGGTGAAGGTCATAGATGACTTCATCTGGGATGTAACTGACCTGTACGATGAGGTTCAGGAGGCACTTACGAAAAGGGCTCCGGGTTATGATGTTTATACCTATTACCTTGAAACAGAGGCTGGTCAGATATGCAAGGCTGTGAAGTTGTTTACTAAAGGTGAGGAAGTGGCAAGCGGCTCGGACGGCTGGAGGATTCCATATACTCTCAGTGACTACAAATATGATTTTGATGCCCTTGAATCAATGAGAGAAAATGTGGCAGACCTCTTGGTGCAACTACCTGCAGCAAATGTAGGTCTGGTCGAATTGGGATTGAGAGCCATTTCTTTCGGTAAAGTCATGAAGACTGCAGACAAGTTGATTATTGAACTGAGAAAGGTCATCAATGATATGTACAGATGCGCACGCGAAAATGAAGCATTTCTGGTAACTCTGTTGAATTCTGCAATTGATATAGACGGACGTGTATCGACAGAAAGGACCATCTTTGCTCCTCTTCTGCCTGGTGAAATACCACCTTCTGGAGAAACAGCGAAGGTGCGCAATTTTTCTGAATAAAAAGACATCTTACATGTTGAAATACAATGAATCAGCAATTCAATATACTAAAAATCGAGACCTCCAGTGATTCAGGAGTCGGTAACAGAAGTAAGTTCTGGGAGTGTGTTAGTGTGGATGCATTGGTGCCAGGATATACATTATCTGTATATGGAAGAGAATTGACTGTCATATCAATCGATGAGGAGGAGATGGTGTTCAGCTATAGAGACCGTACAATCAAGATCAACCGTCATTGGCAAGTGCTCGGTACACCTGAGTTTGATACTTCAAACGAAAGGATTTCCAAACAGGCCAGAAATGTGTTCTTTTTCAGTAAAGACAAGGAAGATGTGTGTGAATGGACGGTAGATCATGCGGGAGATCTGGTCAGCAGGATGAATGAAAACAACGACGAGGGGATGCTTTGGAAAAACATTCCTCTTATGCGCGAGCTTATCCACGAATTCAAAGACGTAGCTCCGTTCAGGTCAGAGAATATCAATCCTGTATACAAGGCACACTACATAGCATGCTGTATACAAAACGGTTACATAGACAAGAGGGAGACCCCGAGATTGTTTCACTCTTTGTGCGAGTTGTATAGGTTATACCGAGATTTTGAGTCTTCGGAGGATTATGACGATTACCTCAGAGAAAACATGGACAAATACTACTTCCGGGAGGTAGACAGATGGATATACAACTTCTCAATGATTGTCAGTGATCCGGAATGGGAGTATGCCATTCAATGTTGGAATGGACTTGGTGGAATGCTCAAGGTAGATCCGATTCAGGCTACTTCGAAATGGGAGGAAGTCATCTATGAGGTAGAAAAGGAAGTGGACGAGCAGCTGAAGGATGAACCTCGCGGCATGGGCTTCTGCTTCTGCTACTGGAGCGCAAAGAGAGCTGCCCTGGCCAGTCGAGGCATAGAATGGAGGAGTCCTTCGGCAATGAACTCAGGAGTTATGTTTGACTAGCATAACCACCATAAAACTATGGCAATCAAGATAAATATACACCCTTCAACTGAAGACCTCGCAGGTAAAAGTCACTGGTGGGGCTTCCCTGATCTGCCGGAGGCTTTCGAATGGCCTTGCAGCAGCGACTACGAAACTCTGCTTACATTCATCTGTCAGATCAGCCTTGAGGACATTGCAGAACTCGACACAGAAGGCAGACTGCCTCACAAAGGCATGCTCTGGTTCTTTGCTGATCTGGATTATTTCCTTGGCGACCTGGATGCTCCTTGCGGGGGATCAGGGGAGTGGAGACCTGATTCTTTCAAGGTTCTCTATAGCGAGGACTGCTCAGATCTTTGTACTCATGAGTACTATTGGGAGGATGGCGAATCTGCCGTTCTTGCGGCTGAGGAAATGTCATTTGAGTCTACTGATGAGGCAGATTTCGGTTTCAAACTTCTTGGTATGCCGGCAATGACAGAGGGCTATGAAGACGAAAACGAAGGCCTCATGTCTCTCCTCCAGCTTGACGAGGAGGAAAGATGGGGACTCCGCTTCTTCGACTGCGGCACCGTGAACTTCATGGTGCCGGCCGAACGTAAGAATGATGATTTCTCAAATGTATCCTTCTGCTTACACACATCATAAACACAATAGAATCTTAAACTTTTCCGCTTATGAGTTTCGATAATTACAAGTTTGTCCTCAAGACGTGCGCCTCATCTGAGAATGAGGTGACAGGAGAAGACATTGACCTTGAAGACCGCTTCGAGTGCGACCTGAAGGGTGTTGACCTTAAGGAAGGCGTCAGCCTGTTCTCTCCAAGGAAAGAAGAATGGAAGCAGTATGGTATTGAGAAACTGATTTTTCCCGACTTCAATTTCAAGGTTCTTGAACTCCATAAGGACGGAGTCGTTCTGGAAACTTCATTTCAATACTCCTCATATAGTTCTCAATTCAAGATCTCATATGCAGAGACGAAACATAGCGAAACCTTCTGGTTCGGCAGGTACTCATATTCCTTCACTCTGACTCTTGAAAAAAGGTAAGGTCATGCCAGAAGATTACGAAATTCTGCCTGCAGTCCTTGTCATTCATCCTTCAGGCTATACTGAATTCCTCGATGCAGATGTGAGTTCCATGACGTCAAGTGAAATGGAAGCACTTATCTATGGCGAGGACCTTGAAGTTGTGCATTCCTCTGAGCATCTTGCTGCAATTACAGAAGAATGCGGCCTTGAAAAGAATCTGATCATGTATTTAGTCAGGAAAGCAGTGACTGAAGACTTTGAGTACAATTATGTCGGAAGCATGCTCTATGATGAGGAATCTGATGTGAGAGGTCCGATAATCATAGCATTGGAAGATAAAGAAAATAATGCCTCCTCATTCGAGAGTGAGGAGGACATTGAAAACGTATTCGAAGCCATCGACGATCTTAGCGGTATATTAAGACGCGAGACAGATGACGATGGCCGATATGATCCGTGGGCGTAGAGTGCAATCATTCTTGGCGGACAAGACCTCCTGTCAGATCTGATATTGCAGCGAAGACATTGTCAAGGTCTTCCTGGAAATGGAATGAATGGGTGTCGTACTTGTTGTCCTCAAGGGCAATGATTACGGCACCTCTTATTTCATATCCGCGTCCATATAGAATGGTTCCGACAGCATTGTCTGGAAGGTCCTTTGCATAACCATCCCTGTCGGTATACATTGCCAGCTGATATCCTTTGAATCCGCAGTTCTTCGTGATCTGATTCAAAGGTTCCGAGAAATGGACAGCATCAAGTCCTTCTGCGCCTATGAGCAGAGACATTTCACGATAGGACATCGAAAAGATATCAGCCTCGACAAAGGACACCACTCCTGATGGCTGGATAATCATCGCTGTCGGATCGATCTGAGTCTTTGGAGCAGGATATTTCTTTTTCCATATATGCGTCCATGTAGACTCTATATCATCTCCGTATCCCATCGCGATATATGTATCCTTGTGCTTGATCACATAGTCAAGCTGATCATCAACGCCATAGCGCAATGCATCGTACCTGAGCCTAAGAAGTTCCTCATCCGACATGAATTCAGGGTCCTGGAGAGTCTCAGCAGCCTCAATCAAAAGACTTGCTGCATCGCTGTAGCCATAGGTCAGCGCTATGTCGGCATACTCCTTACCCTTGCCAAGGTCAATGTTAAACCCGAACTTTCCGTTCAGCAGCGCATCTGCCAAGACATATGCACAAAATGCACTGCCCAGGTAAACGCCTTCCGGCAGATTTCGCTTCATCTGACTATGAAGGTTTTTCCTTTCATGATCCTCAAGCGAATCCCAACATTCCTCCTGCTCAAATCCCATAACATAGCACTCAGGAATCTCCAGCTTCATTCCGATTTTCATCAGAGTTTCATAGTATTCAAAGTCTTCCTTTTCAAGAGCAATCAAGGCCTGGTCCAATATCGGGGCATAGTAACCATTGACTATGCACTTATCATATGCATTGATGGCCTTATCTGTCTCACCTTCCACCTGATAAAACCATCCAAGCTGTTCAGTCCAAAGAATCGATTCGCTGAAAATGGCAGACGATTCACGTTCAGCCACTGCAATGGCAGCTTCTTTATCCGCCTTAACTTCCTCAGTGCCTAAATACAGGTCTCTGTTGCGTCTGAGCTTGGCAGTAATACTGCCTTTTTCGATCGCCTGAGCTTGCAGCTCCATGGAAAGCTTACGGTCCACCACGAACTTTCCGGCATTCTCGTCATATGCCTCGCCAAGATAATACATTCTGGAGAGCATGTGAAGGGCATCTGCAATGCCATTCGCAGCCGATTCCTCAAAGATCTTGAAAGCCGTTTTAAGTGATTTACTGTCTTTGTGAGTCAGCCAAAGCCATACTCCATACCCATATCTGGCACATGGTTTTGTGCTTCTCTTAAGTTTTGAAACCGTCGATTTTGGCAACTTCCTAATCGCCTTGAAATCATGGAAATAAGTCAAGAACTTGTCGTCTTCAGTAATTTCAAGATCATCTGCTGCGTACTTCCCGCGAGTGTAGTCAAATTTATGTGAGGCATCATCATTCCTCCACCATCCCCTGAACGTCTGATTCCATGACTCAATTACCTCTTTGCGAGGACCAGGCTTCGTGTTGGGGTGGATCAATCTGCCGCAGCTGTCATACTCTCCCATCTGCACCCATTCCCACTCTTCATATTCACGGATGTACTGACTGAGTTCATACCACACTCCATATCCGGAGCGGACTCCGTGCACGAAGTGCCCTTCGTACTTGAATTTCTTGGAAGATGACGTGTGATATTCCATGACGCCATGTCCGTGAGGGCGTCCCTCCGTATCCTTCTGGCCTGCATATTTTCGACCAACAATTTTTGACATGTTTTCAGGTAGTTTCATACGATGAAAAATAGATCCTTACAAATATACTAATTTTTACAGACATCGTTGAAGTAAGGGTATTTCTTCTATTATCAGATCTTAAAGCGCTAATTATCAAAGCTAATAGAAATAAAAAATCTTGGAGGGAAACTCCAAGATTTATCAGGTAAGAGCCGATGGAGGGAATCGAACCCACGACCCCGAGATTACAAATCACGTGCTCTGGCCAACTGAGCTACATCGGCAATATTGTCATACCTTTTCCAAAAGGGTCAGCAAAGATATAACAATTTATTAAAAGTCCTACACTTTGTAGATAAAGATTTGAGATTCTACCAGCTACCGCCTGCACCGCCTCCTCCGAAGGAACCTCCTCCGAAGCCACCGAAACCGCCACCAAAGCCTCCTCCAAAGCTGCTGCCACCTGAGAAACCGCCACCATAGTTTCTTCCCGTGGTGATTATAGGACCGATGTATATGGTTCTTCCACCATTGCCTCCCGAACCACCATGATTCCCATTACTGCTGCCGAAAATCAAAGACAGGATGACCAAAAGGCCAATAAAGCAGATAATCATGATGATCGCCAAAGCTTCCAGATCTTCATCTGCATCATCAGGATCTGATATCTCACCGCTTGCCAGCTTCATCAGCACTTCACATGCAGACTTGACACCGGCATAATAGTCATCAGCCATGAAGTTTGGAATAAGCTGATTGTCTATTATACGCTTGGCATACGCATCAGGAATGGCACCCTCAAGTCCATATCCGACAGCGATGAAGACCTGACCTGCAGAAGCTATTGTCTTAGGCTTGACAAGGAGAACGATTCCATTATCGAATCTCTCAGATCCTACCTGCCACTCCAAACCTATGCGTGTCGCATACTCGGATGCATCATAGCCTTCGAGATTCTTGACAGTGACTACTGCAATCTGGTTTGATGTGGTATCATCGAATGCTACAAGCATCTGTTCCAGCCTTTCCTCCTGTTCTCTTGTGAAAATATCAGCATAGTCATTGACAAGTCTTTGAGGATTAGGACGCTCCGGAATGGCATATGCCACCAATGACAGCAGAAGTAAGCTTGTCAGCAATATATATTTAGAAGGAAATTTCATCTGGTAATTCATTTATGTCGTGTTCCTGATAAGGGAAATAGGCTCTTAACTTATCTCCAACCATCAGACATGCCTGTTCTAGTCCACCTGTAAAGTCTCCTGCACTGAAATGCGATGACATACAGCTGGCAACATCATTCCAGAAACCCTCAGGGACAATGTCATTGATGCCTTTGTCGCCGATTATGGCAAATACCTTTGAATTGAACGCCAGATAAATCAGGACACCATTCCTCAGTTCTGTCTTATGCATGCCGAGCTTTACGAATACTGCTTCAGCCCTTTTCACAGGGTCACCTTTGCAGTCCTCATCTATATGTATCCTGATCTCGCCTGAGGTTCCTTTTTCTGCGAGTCTGACCGCAGCAACAACAGTTTCCTGCTGCTCAGCGGTCAGAAAGTGTTCCGGTTTCATTGGTTTGAATTTAGAATTCTACCTGTGGTGCATTTTCAGCACCGGAATTAGCTTCAAAATATCCCTTCTTCTCAAATCCGAACATAGAAGCGATGATATTGCTTGGGAAACGTCTGATTGACGTGTTGTAAGTCTGGACAGCCTCATTGAACTTCATTCTCTCTGTGGCAATACGGTTTTCTGTACCCTCGAGCTGGGCCTGAAGATCCCTGAAATTCTGGTTCGCCTTAAGATCAGGATAGCTTTCCTGGATAAGCAGGAGTCTTCCTAATGCATTGCTGAGCTCACCCTGAGCTTCGTTAAACTTAGCTATCTCATCCGCACTGAGTGTCGAAGGGTCAATTGTTACCTGAGTTGCCTTTGCACGGGCGGCGACAACGCTTTCCAAAGTCTCAGATTCATGAGCAGCATAGCCCTTGACTGTAGCTACGAGGTTAGGGATGAGGTCAGCACGTCGCTGATATACATTTTCAACCTGCGACCAGGCAGATTGTGTGTTTTCGTCAGATGTAACAAGGTTGTTGTACACATTCTTGACCCATACGAAGCTGCCGAGCAGCAAGACTGCGATTGCAATCAGAACAATAACTTTCTTATTCATGTCTTATTCCTTTTATGTATGACAAATTTAGTCATTATTTCCAAATACTTCAAAAAACATTATCTTTGAGAAACAAATTATGTCACAAGTTATGGGAATCATCAAATCTGCTCTCAACAGATGGCAGCAGACAAACCTGATGCTGCGCATTTTATCCGGCATCGTTATCGGTTCGATATTGGCACGTCTTGTGCCTGGGATCAGTGTAATATCCATGTTGGGAGATCTTTTTGTAGGAGCACTCAAGGCCATGGCCCCTGTGCTGGTAGCTGTATTGGTTACATCCTCAGTAGCAACAGCTCGAGCAGGACTTGGCAGTCGCTTCCGTACTGTCATCACTCTTTATCTGCTCACAACACTGATGGCGGCAGTAGTGGCTGTAGTCGGCAGTTTCATATTCCCAGTAACAATTGCTCTGGCAGATGTATCCGGCGCATCCGGCAATGCACCTGGAGCACTTGGAGATGTGTTCCGCAACATCGTACGTGAAGTGATGAGCAACCCTGTTACAGCTGTTGCAAATGCAAACTATCTGAGCATTCTTTTCTGGGCAGTCCTTATCGGACTGGCACTGAAAGCTGTAGCAAGCGAACAGACTATCAGCAGCGTACGTCAGTGGGCAGACGCTGTATCTAAGGTGATTGCATGGATTATCCAATGCGCTCCTTTCGGTATACTCGGTCTCGTCTATACTACCGTATCACAGAGCGGTCTGGAAATCTTTACAACCTATGGAAAACTTGTGCTGCTCCTTGTAGGCTGCATGCTGCTTGTTTCGCTTGTACTCAACCCTCTGATCGTAGGCTGCATGCTCCGCCGAAACCCATATCCGCTTCTATGGAAATGCCTGAAGGAGAGTGCAGTCAGCGCCTTCTTCACACGATCGTCAGCAGCTAATATTCCAGTCAACATGAACTTGTGTAAACAGATGGACGTTGACGAAGACTTCTACTCTGTAAGTATTCCTCTTGGCAGTACCATCAACATGGACGGTGCAGCGGTGACCATTACTGTGATGACCTTGGCAACATGTCATACATTAGGTATTGTCCCTTCATTCGGCAGCGCTTTGTTGCTCAGTATAATCGCCACTTTTGGCGCGTGCGGCGCGTCAGGTGTGGCAGGAGGATCGTTGCTGCTGATTCCTATGGCATGTTCACTCTTCGGTATAAGCAACGACGTCGCGATGCAGGTTGTAGCTGTAGGCTTCATCATAGGTGTAGTACAGGATTCTGTAGAAACAGCCTTGAACTCGAGTGGTGACGCATTCTTTACTATCGCTACAGATCTGCGTAACAAGTTGAAACATAGTGAGAATATCTAAACATTATAAGAAATATGGAAACTAAGAACGCCAACAAGTATTTTTCGGGTGTTGCATTTGTCTTGGGAATGATCATTCTCGGCGTTTCGCTCAATCTGACAGTCGGCAATTTCAAGTCTTATGACCGTTGCGTTACCGTAAAGGGTCTGTGCGAAAAGGAAGTGATGGCTGACAAAGTCATTTGGCCTATAGTATACAAACAGGGCGGAAACGAGCTTGGAAGCCTCTACAGTACTGTTCAGGACATGAACAATACAATCATCGAATTTCTTAAGGAAGCCGGTGTAAACGATGATGAAATCACGATCAACTCTCCTTCCATCATGGATACGAGAACAAATCTTTACAGCGAGCATAACAACTATAACTACATCGTCACAGCAGGTGTGACCGTATGCAGTGACAAGGTCGAGCTCATCGTGAAATTACAGACAGAACAGGCTAAGCTTTATGAAAAGGGGATACCTGTAGGAATGCAGGACAATTGGGAATATCCGACCGTTTATTCATTCACCGGACTGAATGATATCAAACCGGCAATGATTGAAGAAGCTACAGTCAACGCCCGTCAAGCAGCAGAGAAGTTCGCTGAGGACTCCAACAGCAAGTTAGGCAAGATCAAGACTGCTACTCAGGGACAGTTTTCAGTATCTGACAGAGACAGCAACACGCCATACATAAAGAATGTACGTGT
>JAFZGK010000060.1 GCA_017555445.1 Bacteroidales bacterium | reverse complement strand
GATTTTCAGTCCTTTGCTCTACCAACTGAGCTATGGCACCAGATTTTTATTAGAACTACCCTTTCTTTCGATTGGGATTGCAAAGGTAGTCATTTTTTCATTACCTCCAAACTTTTCTTCAACTTTTTTCAAAAAATTACATATTTCAGCCCTTCCTGGCGAATCTCGGATGAGATTTTGAACTTATTTCGTACCTTCGCTCTGCTTATGACACAAGGCCGCTTCATATCTGTCATTCTTCCACTCAGACTTGAGTGGGAGCCTTGCTATTATGTCGCTCACGGGATTCGGGTTTCGACAGGTGACAGGGTGAAGGTGAACTTCGCAGGAAGAACCTACACTGGAGTTGTAAGCGACATGGATATCGAGCCTCAGACAGATCCATCCAAAATTAAAGAAATATTGTCTGTAGAAGAAGGAATTGAAAGAATCGGAGTACAGGAGATCAGATTCTGGAGAGAGATAGCTGAATATTACATGTGCTGCATAGGAGAGGTCTATAAGGCTGCTTATCCATATGGAAGAACAGGGTTGGAAGAAGCAAAGGCTGCTTCACGACAGAAGGCTGCGGAACGGGATGCGGCAAAGAAAGAAAAGGCATTGCAGAAACTTACGGACAAGATAAGCAGACTTGAGGCACGCTTGCAGAAGAAGAACGATCTGGCTGCCAAGGCAAGGAAGGAAAGTACAAGAGAGTCTTATGCTGCAGATGTGGATGCAATTGCAAGGGAAATTGAAGCCACAAAGGTTGAAATCAGTCAATTCAGTGACAATCAGCACGGCAAGACGGCAATAACCGATGAGAAAGTATATAAACCCGATGTCGAGGAAATAGGATTCTCCCCTGCCCAAAAGAAAGCTCTTGAAGAGATTTCTGCTGCATTCGGGCAATACAAGCCTGTACTGTTGGACGGAGTGACCGGATCCGGTAAGACTGAGGTGTATATCAAGCTGGCTCAGGACACTATTGCAAAAGGACGCAATGTATTGTTCATGGTTCCGGAAATTGCATTGAGCAGGCAGCTGGAGTACAGACTGGAGAAACATTTCGGTGACAGAATGATGATATTTCATTCCGGAGAAAGTTCAGCAAGCAGAAGAGATACCACAGAACATATCCGAGGAACCCATGGTTACATTATTCTTGGCACCAGATCATCTTTATTCCTGCCTCATCATGACCTTGGACTTATAATCATAGATGAAGAGCACGACTCATCCTACAAGCAGGACTCCCCCGCGCCACGATATAACGGACGCGATACGGCTCTCATGCTGGCATCCATTCACGAGGGATGCAGAATCATACTCGGCTCTGCCACTCCATCACTGGAAGAGCAGTACAATTGCCAGGTTGGAAGACATTGCCTTGTCAAGCTGAAGGAAAGATATCATGGATCTGAAGACTCAGAGGTAGAAATAATTGATACCAGAGCTGAAAGGAGAAAGAATGGAATGGTCGGCAACTTCTCCAGAAAACTCATAGAAAGAATCGAAAGAACCCTCAGCGCAGGAGAACAGGTACTGATTCTACGTTCGCGCAGGGCATGGTCACCGGTTATCCAATGCGAACAATGCGGCGATATTCCGAAATGTCCTCATTGCAATGTCAGCCTGAGCTTGCACAATGACGGGAGTCTAAGATGCCATTATTGCGGATATCGCGGACAGGGAACGGGGAAATGTGATAAGTGCGGCGGCACAATGAAGCCGCTTGGAGCCGGAACTCAGAAGATCGAGGAAGAGGCAGCAGCTCTTTTTCCGAATGCGAGAATTTCAAGATTGGACAGCGATACGGCACAGAACAGAAGTTTCGAGAAGAGCACTATAAAGGATTTCAGCGAGGGCAAGATAGACATACTCATAGGAACCCAGATGGTCAGCAAGGGATTCGACTTCAGTAATCTCAGTCTTGTAGCCGTAATTGCTGCGGATTCACTGCTCGGAATGCAGGACTTCCGCGCCGATGAGCGTGCTCATCAGCTGCTCCAGCAGCTGCGCGGCCGCAGCGGCCGCCGCGCACGGCGCGGCACCTTCGTGATACAGACCGCTAACGCTGAACATCCTGTCTATAAAAGTATTGCAGAGAAAGAAGAAGACTTTGGAACAAGTCTTCTCAACGAAAGAAAGGATTTCAGTTTCCCTCCTTACACACGCATCATAGAAATCTCTGTAAGAGATATTTTCGAGGACAGGGCGGAAAGGATGTCTCATGCTCTTGCCAACGCAATCAGATCAGGACGCCCGGCACCTGACGGACTTCTCAATGACCCGGTCACAGGTCCATATGCACCTGCCGTCGACAGGATAGCAGACCAGCATATAAGGAACATCAGGATCAGCCTTAAAAAGAACAGGCAGCTTTCATCAGAGAAAGCCGCCCTTAAAGCTATGATCAGCAGATTTGAAAAGTCAATGAAATATGACGGTCACATCATCATAAATGTCGACCCGTCGTAGCCTATCTGCCTGCAATTATATTCAACTGTCCATCAAGAACTTCCATTGTCACCGGAGCGCGTCCTATAACTTCTCCATCCACCTCTACAGGCTCAGCATCCGCTTCTTTCTCCGGAATCACGGTCACCTTGCGACATCTGGCCTGAGTAAGGACTTCAACTGTATGGAAAGTGCCTGTAAACAGCTTGAGCACCTCCTTGGCTATAGTCATGATCGGGATGTCCGGAATTACAGTGATATCAGTCAGGCCGTCGTCAACTACAGCAAGCGGCGTCTGTCTCATTCCTCCTCCGGAGTACTTTCCAGTACCGAAAGCTATTGAAAGATATTTACCTTTAAATACTTCCACGCCATCACAGACAACTGATGCACGCACCGGCACACGATGACGTATACAATAGGCCAAAGCGCTCACATACAGTTTCTTGCCACGCTTGCCCTGTTCCTTCTTTCTGTTCACGATCTCACACACTCTTGCATCCAGACCTACACCTGCGACATTGGCCATATACGAAACCGAAATCGGATCTGTCTTGAGATCAGCAACATCCAGAATGCTGACCTTGACCACATCCTGCTTCTTCACTGCACCTTCAGCAATAAGACTCACTGCCTGTCTCATGTCGCGGGGAACACCGACCGACTTAACCCAGTCATTTCCGGATCCTACAGGGATTACAGCAAGTGTGAAATCTGAAAAAGAGACTCCGTCAGCAGAAGACACGAACTCTCCTATTCCGTTAAGGACATCATGGATCGTACCGTCACCTCCTACAGCTATGAAATTACGATAGCCTTCCGCAGCAGACTTATGACTCAGAGCTGTAGCATTTAGCGCTCCTCCGGTAAACCTTGCCTTGTAATTGACCCCTGCTTCTTCAAGCATGACTGCAGCGGTCTTCCAGATGGAACCAGCCTTTCGGGATGCTGCGAAAACATTGACGACAGCCATCCATTTTTTGCTTTCTATAGTCTTTCCCATAAGTAATAAACAGGCTCGATATGACATGTTTTGTTACAATGTAAATGAGCCACATGAAAAGTTATCAACAAATGTAATAAATAAAGAATTCGAATGAAATTATTTTTGTATTTTTGCCGAATATGTCCTAACAGAAAACGATATGGGAAAAGTAATAGCTATAGCAAATCAGAAGGGTGGAGTCGGCAAGACAACCACCGCCATAAACCTTGCAGCATCGCTGGCCGTTCTGGAGAAGAAGGTGCTCATCATTGACGCTGACCCTCAGGCAAACACGACCTCCGGTCTCAACTTTTCTCCGGACAACGATCAGAAGAGGACACTCTATGAAGTGATGATCGGCAAGATCGACATCAGCGACACTCTGATTCAGACAGAGATCGCAGGTCTGCATATGATTCCTTCGCACATAAACCTTGTCGGCGCTGAAATCGAAATGCTTGAAAGCGATAACAGGGAATCGGTGCTCAAGAATGCCCTCGCCACCATCAGAGACAACTACGATTACATCATAATTGACTGTTCTCCGTCACTTGGTCTTATCACGGTCAACTCTCTTACCGCTGCTGACTCTGTGATGATTCCGGTGCAACCCGAATTCTTCGCCCTCGAAGGTCTCGGAAAGCTTCTTCAGACCATCAGACTCGTACAGGGACGTCCAAACCCGGCCCTCACCATCGAAGGCTTCGTAGTGACAATGTTCGACGGAAGAACAAAAGTCCACAACCAGGTGCTCGGCGAGCTCCGTGAACACTTCGGCTCTATGGTGTTCGATACCATCATCCAGAGAAACATTCGTTTGAGCGAGGCTCCGTCACACGGTAAGCCGATCATTCTTTATGATGTAATATGCAACGGTACGACCAACTATCTCAACCTTGCAAAGGAAGTACTCCAGAAGAACAGCTAAAAGCAAAGAATCATGAGCAAACAGCAGAGAGGATTAGGTAAAGGACTGGGAGCTCTTCTCGGAGGAGAAGCAGATCTCAGCCAGATCAGAAAGCCTGTAGGATATGTAAATAAGGAAGTGGTAAGTGTCGAACAGCCTCAGCAGGGCGGCACAGCGGACATCATGCGTATCCCTGTTGATATGATAGAACCGAACCCGTTCCAGCCGCGAATGAACTTCGATTCCGAAGCACTCGAAGAGCTTGCAGATTCGATCAGGACCCTTGGACTGATCCAGCCGATCACAGTACGTAGAAAGGTTGACGGAAGATATCAGATCATCAGCGGTGAACGCCGCTTCAGAGCATGTTCACATGCAGGCATGGACATGATACCTGCATACATCAGGGACACAAATGACCAGGGTATGCTCGAAATGGCTATCGTAGAGAATATCCAGAGAGAGAACCTTGATCCTATCGAAGTGGCAATGAGCTATCAGCGCCTTATCGAGGAATGCAGTCTCACACAGGAGCAGATGGCTGTCAGAGTCGGCAAGAAGCGCGCATCTGTGACCAACTACCTCCGTCTCCTGAAGCTTCCGGCAAAGATTCAGCACGACTTGAAAGTAGGACTGCTCAGTGTCGGACACGCCAAGGTCCTCCTTGGAGTTGAAGATCAGGCACTACAGGAGCATCTCTGCGACGAGGTAATCAAGAATGATATGTCGGTACGTCAGCTTGAAGATAAGATCAAGAGGATGACAGAACCTAAAAAGCAGACTGAGAGCACAGACGGTCAGGACCTTCCGGATGAATACTTCAAGGTGCTTGAGATTGTTGGTAAATATTTTGAAAACAACATCAGTCTGAAGAGAAACAATACAGGCAAGGGATCGATGACCATCCACTTCAATTCCGACGACGAGGTCAGGAAATTCCTCAAGGCTCTTGAGGAATCGAAGTTCTGATCTGCTTGAAAAAGAGATAATGCATAGAAGACTTTTCATATATATATTGACAACAATTGTCTGCCTGACATGTTTTGCAATTCGAAGCGAAGCTCAGTTCAAGGAGGAGGCCTTTTCTCAGACATACAATGAGAAAGGAGACTCGACTGCTACAGCGGACACTACAGACAAGCTTTTCTCGTTCAAGGATTGGGCGGGCGGCATTACTCATAAGCATCCTATCGAAATCGGAACCATGTTCATCGGTTCCGTAATAATGCCAGGAACGGCACAGATATACAACAAGGATTACTGGAAACTCCCGATCATTTATGGAGGAATAGGAGCGTTAGCCGGAACAGGAGGATATCAGATCCATAAATACAAAAAGTCTAAAAAGGCCCTCGCAGATTTTGAAGCAGCAAAGCTTGCTTTTGAAAATGAATTCGGCCAGACATATCCGCATGAAGCACCTCTGCTGGACACCAAAGCAAAAAACATGGGTACCTGGCTGCTTGCCGGTGCCGGACTCGTCTACTGGGGATCGCTTCTTGATGGCGCCATCAGCTTCGAAAGCAACAAAGAACCGCTTCCAGGAAGAGCCACTCTCTACTCTGCCCTTTTCCCCGGACTCGGACAGATCTACAATGGTGAGCTTTTCAAGGTTCCGATCTATTGGGGCTGCCTCATGGGTTCAGTATATTTCCTGAACAACAACAACGTAAACTACAAGAGATTCAAGAGCATCTATTCTGAGGCTTCTCTGCCGGACAATAACAGTCCTATCAATGCTGAAACTGCCAAATACTATCGAGACGTATATAGACGATATCGAGACTATGCAATCGTTGCTACAGCCGCATTCTATCTTCTGCAGGTACTCGATGCCAATGTCTTTGCATACATGCATGATTTCGAGGTTACCGAAGACCTTACAATGAATGTAGGTCCGGCTATCATACCTCCTAACAATGCATACGCAATCCATACCCCATCCAATTCAAGGTATAACGACAATGCCGTAGGACTCAGAGTTGGATTCAGATTCTGACACCTTTAACAGATTATGAGTACAAAAAAGATAACAACCATCCTTATTGCGGTTGCTATGCTTTCAGTGAGCGCAGCCGCACAGACAAAGACCTATCTCAAACAGGAAAACACGCAGCTGAGAAGTGTAATAGATTCTCTGCATCAGGAACTAGCAAAGACAAGAGCCGAACTGCAGTATACAGACAGTCTTGCGAGCGAGCTTCTTTCTCTCTATGCAGACAGTGAGGCCAGAAACAGCGACTCACTCCTACCTGCAGAATACACTGTCGAGACATCAGACAGTCTTCTCAACGCATGGTATGTACAGAACCTTATCAGCCAGAGCGAGGAAGACCTGTATGATATGGATTCTGTAAAATTCGAGTCTAATGTCCCAGATTCCGTTTATATAGAAAGGATCAAGCAGATGAATTCCTTCATCTCACTTCCTTATAACAGCATCGTGAAGAACTACATTATCAAGTACTCTGAGAAGATGCCGAGCAGCATCGGAAGAATTCTCGGACTTTACGAATATTACAAGCCGTATTTTGACGAAATCTTCGACAAGTACAATATGCCTGAAGAACTCAAGGCAATGGCTGTGATCGAATCTGCAATGAATCCTCTTGCAGTGTCAAGAGTAGGAGCAAAGGGAATGTGGCAGTTCATGTACTCTACAGCTAAGATCTATGGTCTTCAAATCGACTCATTCGTAGACGAGCGTCTCGATCCATACAAAGCTGCAGAAGCAGCGGCACAGTATCTCCAGGATGCTTATGAGATATTCGGAGACTGGAACCTTGCAATCGCATCTTATAACTGTGGTGCCGGCAACGTGAACAAGGCCATCCGCAGAAGCGGAGGAAGCAGGGCTTTCTGGGACATCTACCCATACCTTCCAAGGGAGACCCGCGGCTATGGTCCTGCCTTCGTAGGCGCACTTTATACTATGAAATATTACAAGGAGCATGGAATCAAGCCAGCTGCAGTTGCTCTTCCTACCCCCGTTGACACATTCAAGATCAACCAGATGCTTCACCTCAAGCAGATCAGTGAAGTGATCGGAACACCACTTGACGAACTGAAGAATCTCAACCCGCAGTACAAACATGAGATTATTCCTGGCAACAGCAAAGAGTATATTCTCAGACTACCATACAAGTATACAAACGCCTTCATTGAATACGAAGATTCCATCTACCGTCACAAGGCTGACAAGTATTTCAATCCTGTCACATTGAAGAGCATTCAGGAGGGAGGTGACGGAGAACAGATCACATACAGAGTGAAGAGCGGCGACTATCTCGGCAAGATTGCAAGCAACTATGGTACGACTGTAGCCAAGATCAAGAGATGGAACAATCTAAAGAGCAATGATATCCGCGTAGGTCAGAGACTTATCATCTACCGCGGAGGAAACGCTCCAGCAACCACTTCTTCATCAACTTCGGCATCATCAGGCACAAAGACCTCTTCTACAGCAGTGACAGGTGGAACGACCTATATAGTGAAAAGTGGAGATGCCCTTTCGACCATCGCAGAAAGACACAAAGTCACTGTGGCTCAGCTGAAGCAGTGGAACAACCTCAGCAGCAACAACATCCGCGTGGGACAGAAGCTTATAGTAAGTATGAAAGCAGCACCGGCTTCAAGTTCTTCTCAAAGCACTGAGACACCTAAAAAGCCAGTAGATCCAAATGCTCCTTACACAGAATATGTTGTCAAGGACGGTGAATCTCTCTACCTGATCGCAAAGAAATTCCCAGGTGTGAGCGCACAGAACATTATGGATTTCAATGGTATCGGATCCAACATCAAGCCTGGAATGACAATTAAGATTCCTAAGCTTTAGAAAGATAGCACACACTGAAGTTTAAGCTCGGCCTTGCCGGGCTTTTTCTTTTCCATGAACGGATAAGCTGTATATGAGGCTCTTCCATAGAGCTTAAAAGACCGCGTCAATTTCCATGATGCTGTTGCGGCACCCCACACTCCCCTGCCATACATTGCCGGCACATTGAATCTTCCCGGAGCATCTCTTTCGTATACATATATCCTGTCATCCCAGTTGTCCACCTTGAAAACACCAGCGCGGATATAGGCTGAGAACGACTTCATGACACAGGAGGTCTCAGCATAGATAAGTGCAGCAAAAGACTTGCAGTATAGAAAATTGGGACGAATATTCAGAGCAAGTTCTCCGATAGGCACTGTAACATCCATCCTCAGATCAGTTCTGTTCAGCTGTCCCCAGCTCCTGATTCTCTCGCTTAACCTCACCTTAAGTCCCATCCGGTCAGAAGTCCATTGCCATGATGCAAGTATCTTTACCTGTCTGTCTCCCTCTGATGAATTTTCCTTCGATTCGGGAAAATATGCCATATCAACAGACAGAGTTCCTATATGGGTTCTTTCCGGTCTCAGACATTCTGCAGCAAAAGTCATCGCGTATTCATTGGAACACTTGGTAGTGCTTCTCTGGGCTCCGCTTCTTTCAGAACCATACTTTGGAGGATATGCCCTTGCCATTGCTGCCACACGGAATGATTCTCCAACCTGGAATGATGCACCCGCAAGTCCTGCCGGTACCTTCCCTTTCCAGTCATATGCAATCTCTGCAAAGATATCTGTTCCTCTTATGCACCAGGCCATGTCGAACGATGTCTTCATGTCATTGACCTCACTACGAAAATCAAGATAATGAGTAACACCCATCTGCCCGTTTCTGCGATTCCAGGTGATGTTCATCAGTGGTAGAACAGATACCTTGTCAGGAGTTGAACGTACAGTCTTCACCCCGGGAAAGGCCAAAGAAACATTGACAACAAGATTATCCAGATACATACTTGATGCTGTTCCAGTCAACGCATAATTCCCTGTAAATGAAGAAGAACCTGAATATGCAGAAGGACGTCGAAGAAATGTGGATGGGCTTGAAAACCCGCTCATGGACATTCCGTTCCACATCGCAAGTCCCTGTCCGAAACGTGCATTGTAGTCTCCGGCAATAAGTCTTACAGGCGCTTTCACTGACTCATATATCACATTGGCTGAGAAGGAATCAGGCAGACCGGAATCTGCTGACGATGATCGTGACACAGCAAGCCCCGCAGAAACTCCAGCATATGACTCAGTTTCGTATTTCATGGCATAATTCCATGTGAATTCATCTCCTGTACGTGTACCGGTCCTGATACGCAATTCATTGTTTTTGCGTCCTGATTCTCCGGTTGAATAGAGTGCGGAGGAAAGGTCGATGAAGGGTCTTACAAGATGAATGAATCCCTCATTGAAACCATCCACAAGCGCAAGCTCTGCAAATGACATGATGTCGCCATGTCTTTTCCTGTAATCAAGTATCGATGCCGCCTGATATTGTGAAAACAGTCCGGTCGAAACAAGCCTGGAGAAGGTGGTCTGATTGACCTTGACAGGCTTCTCCAGCAAAACAGACAACCTTTCTACCTCACTCTGGTCCGCATCCTCTATGTCTGCTGTTCCAATCACAGCCATTATGGTCTCTATATCGGATTGCACCTGAGCATAAGCAGATGTCGCAGCCATAAAACAAAGGATAAATACTGTAAGCTCTCTCCTCATATCATTATTGTTTTTCTTCAAAAATACCCTCTCACGTATATAAAATTGTTATTTTCCGGAAAAACAAGGGCAGATTTTTCTTTTTTTTAGAGTTTTTGTTATTTTTGTATGATATTACAATAATGTTAGCATGGAAAAAGTAACATTGAAGGACAAGACCTTCAGGATATTCATTCCTTATGAGAAGATATCGGCTGCAATAGATGATGTAGCTGCAGATATCAATAAAGATTTTGCCGGATGCGAGGACTTCCCTGTTCTTCTCTGCGTTCTCAACGGATCCATCATGTTCATGGGCGAGCTCATGAAGAGACTTGAGTTCAATTGTCAGATCATCTCTATCAAGCTCACATCTTATGAAGGAACTGAGACCACAGGAAAGGTTAAGCAGGCAATAGGGCTCACTTCAGACATCAGAGGAAGAAGAGTGATTGTAGTGGAGGATATTGTTGACTCCGGAAACACAATAGTTGAACTCCAGAGGATTCTTCTCGAAAAAGGAGCCTCTGAAATCAAGATGTGCACCATGCTCCTCAAGCCTGATGCTTACAAGAAGGATATAAAGATTGACTACGTAGGCCTCAGCATCCCAAATGACTTCATCGTAGGTTTTGGACTTGACTATAATGAGTATGGCAGAAATCTCAAGGACATATATGTCCTCGACGCAGAACAATAATCTAAACCACAGAAATAACTCTGAATAATTATGAAATACTACATTCTGTTCGGCCCTCCAGGAGCCGGAAAAGGCACACAAGCTACAGCGATGGTTGAAAAATACAACCTTCACCATATTTCTACAGGAGCTCTTCTCCGCAAGGAAATCGCAGCTGAGACTGAGCTCGGACTTCAGGCAAAGGCTCTTATCGAAAAAGGATGTCTAGTACCTGACGAAGTGGTAGAGGGAATGATTGAAAACGAGTTCAAGACAGTAACAGGAGTTGACGGATTCCTTCTTGACGGCTTCCCACGTACACTCCCTCAGGCTGAGGCTCTGAATGTCATTCTTGCAAAGACTTCAGAGGAAGTTACTGCAACAGTCTCAATCATGATTCCTGATGAGATGATCATGGAGAGAATCAAGGGACGCGCCCTCAAGGAAGGAAGAGCTGACGATGCAAGCGAAGATATCATCAACAACCGTATCGTCACTTACCACAACCAGACAGAGCCGCTCATCGAGTTCTATCAGAAGGTCGGCAAATATCACGAAATCGACGGAACAGGTACGATTGAAGAGGTGCAGGCACGCATCTTTGACGTTATGGACCGATTCTAGCATATCACAGCCCTCGAATGAGGGCTGTTTTCGTATATCGGTGAATTTGACTATCTTTGCAAACTGTAAAGATTAGAATAACGGGTATTGAGACAATCCCCGAGAAAAGATAAGATTATGGCAGATTCGAATTTCATAGACTACGTCAAGATATATTGCCGCTCAGGCAATGGAGGTCCTGGTTCCACTCATATGAGAAGGGAGAAATATGTTCCTAAGGGAGGTCCTGATGGAGGAGACGGCGGACGCGGAGGACACATCATACTTAGAGCCAATCCGCAGTTCTGGACACTCATCCACTTGAAATATCGCAAGCACATCATGGCAGAGCATGGCGCATCCGGCAGTGGACAGCTCCAGAAAGGAAAGAACGGAGAAGATATCTATCTCGATGTTCCGCTTGGCACTGTTGCAAAAAACGCAGAGACAGGAGAGATTCTGTTCGAGATGGTGGAGCCGCATGAGGAAAGGATCCTAGTAAAGGGAGGCCGCGGAGGTCTTGGTAACAACAACTTCAAGACTGCTACAAACCAGACACCTCGCTACTCACAGCCAGGTGAGCCATGCGAAGAAGGATGGTTCATCCTCGAGCTCAAGCTCCTTGCTGACGTAGGTCTGGTCGGATTCCCTAATGCTGGAAAGTCTACCCTTTTGTCAACAGTATCAGCAGCAAAGCCTAAGATTGCAGATTATCCTTTCACGACCCTTGAGCCTAACCTCGGAATCGTCAGCTACTACGATGACAAATCATTCGTGATGGCAGATATTCCTGGAATCATCGAAGGTGCACATGAGGGTAAGGGTATCGGAATGCGATTCCTCAGACATATCGAGCGTAATTCAATCCTCCTTTTCATGGTAGCAGCCGATCAGGATGATATCCGTGAAGGATATGAGGTTCTCCTCAATGAGCTCCGAGAATACAACCCTGAGCTTCTTGTCAAGGACCGCGTTCTTGCAATCACCAAATCCGATATGCTTGACGATCAGCTCAAGAGCGAAATAGAAGCACAGCTTCCTACAGATATCCCTCACGTATTCATTTCTTCATTCACACAGGAAGGAATCAAGGAACTTAAGGATATGCTCTGGAATGCTCTTCATACTGAACCGGAAGGAGAGGAGGCAGTGACAATATTGTTCCCTGGTTCTGAAAACGAGACTATATTATAATGTTCTGGCAGACTGTACATCAACTGGATCAGAAGGTTTCACTGATGATCAACAGCTGGAATTCGGCATTCACCGATCCCATCTGGGCCTTCATATCAAAGATTCCGGTGTGGATTCCTATGTATGTTGCGATCGTAGCACTCCTGTTCTGGCGTCTGGGATGGAAAAAGGGTCTTATCATGACTCTTGCAGCATTGGCGACATTCGGTTTCTGCGACCAGTTCTCCAACCTTATCAAGGATCTTGTCGGCAGAGTAAGACCTGCTTTTGACGAATATATGCTTGCAAACGGACTGAATGTCCTTGAACATGGCGGACGCAGCTTCAGCTTCTTCTCCGCACACGCTGCTAACGCATTCGGACTTGCGACATGTTCGACAATAGGACTTAAACTTGATACAAGACTATTCCCTACCGGGACAAAAGCAAAACCTTGGGGCAAGGCATACGTCATCTGGATGTTCACATGGGCAACTCTGGTTGCGATAAGCAGAATATTCGTAGCACGCCACTATCTTGGAGACGTCATAGTCGGTACATTGGTAGGATTCATGGCAGGTTACACATTTGCAATGATCGCTAAAACACTGATCAGAAAATACTCTCTATAAAGCATCGGCACAGATTCAATGAATCAAGTGCCGTTTTTTTTGCATCAACTATTTGATATTTCGAGTGAAGGTATTATCTTTGTTTTGAATTATTCTAAATTAGATCAATATGAAGATAATACATATACACGGTAGAGAAATATTGGATTCTCGAGGCACCCCTACTGTAGCAGCAGAGGTGATACTTGATTCTGGACATGGAGGCTATGCTTCCGTTCCATCTGGCGCATCTACAGGTGAGCATGAAGCTATTGAATTAAGAGATGGAGATGCAAACCGCTATTTCGGAAAAGGAGTACTGATGGCTGTAGCCAATATCAATAACAAGATTGCTCCAGCTTTGAAAGGCATGAGTGCTTTAAGCCAGAGAGAGATAGACAGAACGATGATTGAGCTGGATGGCACAGACAACAAGTCAAGACTTGGGGCGAATGCAATCCTTGCAGTATCATTGGCAGTTGCAAAAGCTGCAGCAGCATATCTTGGAATACCATTGTATCAGTATCTGGGAGAGCTGAACTCCAATGTGATGCCTGTTCCTATGATGAATATCATAAATGGCGGATCACATAGTCCTGCTCCAATAGCTTTTCAGGAATTCATGATCAGGCCGGTAGGCGCTCCATCATTCAGTGAAGGCCTGAGGATGGGTGCAGAAGTATTTCATAGTCTCAAGAAGGTTCTATCTAAGAAAGGATACAGCACAGCTGTAGGTGACGAGGGCGGCTTTGCACCTGAACTATCAGGAACAGAGGAAGCTCTGAATCTTATAATCAAGGCGATTGAGAATGCCGGCTATGTACCTGGAAGGGATGTAACTCTTGCACTGGACTGTGCAAGTTCGGAATTCTATGAAGGCGGGCTTTACGACTATACAATATTTGAGGGAAAAGATGCAAAACAGCTTGACAGAGCCGGACAGGTTGCATATCTGAAAGAACTCATCAGCAAGTATCCTATCGACTCGATTGAGGACGGAATGGCTGAGAATGACTGGAAAGGCTGGGAAATGCTTACTTCAGAAATCGGCGACAGATGTCAGCTTGTTGGTGACGATCTCTTTGTAACCAATGTAAACTTCCTTGCCAAGGGAATTGAAATGAAATGCGGAAATGCAATCCTGATCAAGCTGAATCAGATCGGAACCCTCACCGAAACTCTAGAAGCTATTGCAATGGCACAAAGAAATGGCTTCAAAGCAATCGTGTCCCATCGTTCAGGAGAAACAGAGGATACATTCATAGCTGACCTTGCAGTAGCGACAAACAGCGGCCAGATAAAGACCGGATCATTGAGCAGGACAGAACGTACAGCAAAATATAATCGTCTCCTGAAGATTGAAGAGGAACTGGATGGATTCTCTGTATATGGTCTTCCAAGGATCTGAATAGTGTTAAATGTAATATAGTATTGTGGAAAAGGCACGTGGACCAGTTACCATGTGTCTTTTTTTTATGTATGTTAGAAGAAAAATTTGCGAGAATCAAAAAAAAGCGCCATATTTGCATCCGCAAAACCAAAACGGGGGTATAGCTCAGTTGGCTAGAGCACCTGCTTTGCAAGCAGGGGGTCGTCGGTTCGACTCCGACTATCTCCACCAAAAAGACTCAATCTCAACAGATTGAGTCTTTTTTTTTGGAGATATATCTACCCCCAGTCGCCTTCAGCGACAGCCCCCAAGGGCAATCCGACCATTAACTTCGATAAGGTCTGGCGCCATCGCTGCTTCAGTTTACTTTGTAAACTTCGCTGACGCGAGTGGCGCGGCACTGAAGCGCCTAACTAAAGACTCAATCTCAACAGATTGAGTCTTTTTTTGTAAAGATATCTCTATCCCTGTCGCCTTTAGCAAAAGTCTTAAGTGGCATACTATAAAAAAAGTCCTCGAAGTCGTCAGACTTCAAGGACTTTGTATATTAAAAGTGGCAGCTACCTACTCTCCCACCTGGTGGGGCAGTACCATCGGCGCTAGTGAGCTT